>NZ_JBMDKO010000006.1:0-254189 GCF_057809755.1 Pseudomonas sp. FG13 | reverse complement strand
CAGACCGCGTTATCGTTCATCGCGAGCAGGCTCGCTCCCACAGGATTGGGTGCTGTTGTCGGGAGTTGAGCAGGGCTACATCGTCTTGCGCCGTTGCCTACAACTGCGCCAGAATCCGCCGGCTTGTGCGCTTGGGGTCTGGATCCTATTGTTTGCGGGTCGCTGTCGGTTCAGCGATCGGGTTTAGCAGCTCGGATAATCCTAGACGTACAGTTCTCCACATTCGTGTTCAGACTTCAGTGTCTACACGTCTATGTCATGGCGGTTGTGCGTGGGAGACCTCAGGGTCTGCCGGGTTCTAGGGGCCGGTCTGCTAACCCGCGTACAGTCGCCACCTTTTTTGTTTAGCAGCGAATTCTGGCGGCTCCATTACCCTAGGAGCATCACCATGTTCAAGATCACACCCAATCCTCCGGAAACGGACCCAGCCTCTTCCTACACCGGCCTCGACCCCGAAAAACTCCAGGAAGCCACCGAGCGGGCATTGGATTTCTACCTGAAACCGAAACAGGCGGAACCCGACAACGCGCCGCCCCCTGGTCAGCTCTTCACCGTTGTGGACGATATCGACACCGAGTGTCTGCTGGCCAACCTCAGCGAGACCCTGGCTTCTGCCAATGTTATGGCCAGCGACCTGGCGTTCGAGCTGGATGGCTCGCGGCGGCATTTTGCCTTGGGTCTTCAGCAGTTGATCGAGTTGAGTGGTTTGCTGGCGAATCGGGCACTGGATCGGGTCGATCCACGAGCTGAAGCCGAGTGATGTTGTGGCGAGGGGATTTATCCCCGCTGGGGTGCGAAGCGCCCCTGAATCTGGGCATGCGGTGTGTCAGACAGGTTGAGGGGCTGCTACGCAGCCCAGCGGGGATAAATCCCCTCGCCACAGGGGTGGTGCTCACAAGACACCCAACAAAAAGCCCCGCTTCCTTTTCGGAAGCGGGGCTTTTTGCGCATCAGGCCACTTGAGTCTGTGCGCTCACCGGCTGAAGCGGTAGCAGCGGTGCATGGGGATCGGCCTTGACCGATGCGCGCCATGCCGCCAGCCATTCGGGATGGCCTTCGCTCCAGATCTGCTCGTGCAGTCGGGACAGGGCCACCGGATCGCTCAACAGTGCCAGTCGCTCACCGTTGTTGAGCCCGCTCGGGCCGACCTTCAAGGCGTGACGAACACGTTCGACCCGCAGCCATTCGATCGGCTCGGCCTGGCCGTGCCGGGACGTCGCCAACGCACACGCCAGGGCGTTTTGCTGAGGATCGACCACCGCGCGAATGAAGCCGTCGTTCAATGCATGCCAACGGTTCTCATGGGTGTACTGGTCGGTCGACACCAGCTCCTGTGGTGGCGCGTATTCCTCAGGGATCAGGAACAGGCTTTCATCACGGGACTTCAAGCCCAGGCCTACACGGCTGGAGATCACCGACACCGGGATCGACAGCATCAGCGAACCGACGATCGGCACCAGCCACCACAGGAAGCTCGGGTTCAACCAGATCACCAGCAGTGCCCAGAAGAAGCCCAGCAGGGTCTGCGGGCCGTGGCGCTTGACCGCTTCGCTCCAGGGCGTCGAGTCGTCATCACGTTGCGGCGAGTTCCAGGTGGCGGCCCAGCCCAGGAACGCGGCGAGCACGAAACGGGTGTGGAAAATCATCCGCACCGGCGCCAGCAACATGGAGAACAGCATCTCCAGCAGCATCGACAGCGTCACCTTGAACTTGCCACCGAACTCCTTCGCGCCTTTGGCCCAGATCAGGACAATGCTCAACAGCTTGGGCAGGAACAGCAGCACGATCGTGGTGGAGAACAGGGCGATGGCCTTCTCTGGATGCCATTGCGGCCAGAGCGGATACAGCTGGCGCGGCTCAAGGAAGTACTGCGGCTCCATCAGCGTGTTCACCGCCAACAACGCAGTGGACAGCACCAGGAAGAAGAACCACAACGGCGCCGACAGGTAGGACATCACCCCGGTCAGGAACACCGCACGGTGCACCGGGTGCATGCCCTTGACCAGGAACAGCCGGAAGTTCATCAGGTTGCCGTGGCACCAACGACGGTCACGCTTGAGCTCGTCCAACAGGTTCGGCGGCAACTCTTCGTAGCTGCCAGGCAGGTCATAGGCGATCCACACGCCCCAGCCGGCACGGCGCATCAGCGCCGCTTCGACGAAGTCGTGAGACAGGATCGCACCGGCGAACGCACCTTTGCCCGGCAACGGCGCCAGGGCGCAGTGCTCGATGAACGGCTTCATGCGAATGATCGCGTTGTGGCCCCAGTAGTGGGATTCGCCCAACTGCCAGAAGTGCAGGCCGGCGGTGAACAGCGGACCGTACACCCGGGTGGCGAACTGCTGCATGCGCGCATACAGCGTGTCCATGCCCGAGGCCTTTGGCGCGGTCTGGATGATGCCCGCGTCCGGCGTGGCTTCCATCAGGCGCACCAGGCTGGTCAGACACTCGCCGCTCATGACGCTGTCGGCGTCGAGCACGACCATGTACTTGTAGTCGCTGCCCCAACGACGGCAGAAGTCGTCGAGGTTGCCGCTCTTGCGCTTCACGCGACGACGGCGACGACGATAGAAGATCTTGCCCAGGCCGCCGGCTTCGCGGCAGACGTCCAGCCAGGCCTGCTGTTCGGCGACGCAGATATCGGTCTCGTTACTGTCGCTGAGCACGAAGAAGTCAAAACGATCCAGGTCGCCGGTGGCCTTCACCGACTCGAAGGTCGCGCGCAAGCCGGCAAACACACGGGGTACGTCTTCGTTGCAGATCGGCATCACCAGGGCGGTGCGGGCGTCCTTGGGAATCGGCTCGTTGCCGGCGCTGGCACCGGAAATGCGGTACTTGTCGTGACCGGTGAGCAGTTCCAGAAAGCCCATCAGCGCAGTCCAGAAACCGGCCGATACCCAGCAGAACAGGATCCCGAACAGGATCAGGATGCTGGTTTGCAGGGCATACGGCAGCACTTGCGTGGCTGTCTGCAGCAACGGTTGGTGCAGGACTTCCTCCAGGTCCACGAACGACCAGCCCTGGTACGGCATGATGCCTTTCATGTACCAGCCGGCAACGATGGTCTGGCCAAGCATGAGGATGAGCAGGATATAACGGCGGATCGAACCCACGGTGCGCCAACGGGCATGGGGCAGCACCCGCTCATCCTTGGGCGGCTTCGGCGGGTTGGTGCGACCGGTCATCCGTCGCCAGCCGCGCACCAGGATGTTGGTGCGCCATGGTTCCGGCACGACTTTGGTCCGACGAATCGGCGGCGTGGCCTTGAGACGCACGCGACCGCTGGAGTCGAGCCCCAGCATCTCCGCATCCTCGAGCTCTTCGGCAGTGCTCAGGACCAGGCGACGCCCCACCGAGGCTTGCGCCGCCTCGGCGGAATCGTCAACGTCAAAGGTCGAAGACGAAAGACGTTCATGCAACTCGCTGAAGGACCTGCAGCCCGCCAACTCGGCGCGCTGCTGGTCGGTCATTGGCAAATGGGCCAGATATTCGCTGAGCGTCTCTGGCGGTACTGGCGTATTACTCATCGGCTGGCAACTGATAGCTCCAGGTCTCGGTCAGGACTTGTTCAGTCGGTTCCGGTTCCTGCGGGGTTGGGGTCGCCTCGGCGGCGTCGGACGCCTTGACAGCCTTGGCTTCTTCTTTGGCTTGTTCTTTGGTTTTTTCTGCTTCTTTCTCGCCTTGTTGCTTGGCGATCTTGTCGGCCTTGGCCAGGGTAGCGGTCACGGAATGCGACGCGGCTGGTGCTTCGACAGGCGTCAACGGACGGACCAGCGCCGCGCGCATTTCGGTCGCCTGCTTCGCATCCTTGATCTTCAAGCGCAAGGTCAGGCGCCAGCCCTTGGTTTCAGGGTTGTAGCGCACACTGTTCTCGACGACCTCGGCGTTATCGCCGACGCTCACCTGGCTACGCACTTCGGCGTCTTCCGGCAGAGCCTGCAGGGATGGACCTTCGAAATCCACCAGATAGGCGACGCTGCCGTCCGGCTGGCGAATCAGGTTGGATTGCTTCACATCGCCCGTGGAGCGCAGGGTCTGCTTGACCCAGGCGCTGTCCGGCGAGTGCAAGCTGGCTTCGTCCAGCGTCCAGTGCAGGCGATAGGCGAAGTCCAGTGGCTGGCCTGGCTCAGGCAGTTTTTCCGGGCTCCAGAAGGCAACGATGTTGTCGTTGGTTTCGTCAGCGGTCGGGATTTCCACCAGATCGACAGAACCCTTGCCCCAGTCGCCTTTCGGTTCGATCCAGGCGCTTGGACGCTTGTCGTAGCGGTCGTCCAGGTCTTCGTAATGACTGAAGTCACGACCACGTTGCAGCAGGCCGAAACCGCGTGGGTTTTCCACCGAGAAGTTGCTCACGGCCAGGTGTTTCGGGTTGTTCAGCGGACGCCAGATCCACTCGCCGTTGCCAGCGTGAATCGACAGGCCGCTGGAATCGTGCAGCTCGCGGCGGTAGTTCAGCACCTTGGACGGCTGGTTGGCGCCGAACAGGTACATGCTGGTCAGCGGGGCGACACCCAGCTTGTTGACGCGGTCACGCAGGAACATGCGCGCTTTCACGTCGACGACAGTGTCGGTACCCGGACGCAGGGTCAGGCGGTAGGCGCCGGTGGCCCGAGGCGAATCCAGCAGAGCGAAGATCACCAGGTGCTTGTCGGTGGGTTTCGGACGCTGGATCCAGAACTCGCGAAAACGCGGGAATTCTTCACCGGACGGCAATGCGGTATCGATCGCCATGCCGCGGGCGGACAAGCCGTAAGTCTGGCCCTTGCCGATGACGCGGAAATAGCTCGCGCCCAGCATGGTCATGATTTCGTCCTGCTTGTCGGCCTTGTTGATCGGGTACAACACGCGGAAACCCGCGTAGCCCAATTGCTCGGTGGACTTCGGATCGAACTGGACGTCGCCGAAATCGAAGCGCGTCGGGTCGTATTTGATTTCTTCGACGTTGGTCGCGGTGATTTCGTTGATTTTCACCGGCGTATCGAAGTGCATGCCCTGGTGATAGAACGACAGCCTGAACGGCGTCTTCTGGTCGGCCCATTCGGCTTTTTCGGTGCGGAAACGGATTTTTTGATAGTCGCCGAATTTCATCTCGCGAAATTCGTTCGGCAGATTGCTGCGCGGGGCTTCGAATTTTTGCCCGGCCAGTTCTTTAGCCTTCGCCGATACATCATCCAGGCTGAATGCCCACAGTTGGCCCGCACCGAGCAGGCACAACAGCGCCGAGCCCGCTACCAGAGCGCTTTTAAACCGTTTGGCAGACATTTTTGGTGCATTACAGGGACTAACAATCACGAGCAACCCTCGCCGAAAACAGATCAAAAAACCAACGGCCAGATAAAGTATCCGCTTGGTAACGGCATTGAAAAACCGACCTTGCGGAGCACTCTTGCCAAGTTGGCGAGCATTGTTCCGACTCCGATGGGGCAAAATGATTCCCCAAACGGCTCAGGACAACTCTCTACCTAAGTCAAATGGACCAGCGAACGCCGATCCCCCGTAGCGCGCGATTATCTAGCAGGCCGCGTGACAACGCATCAGGGGCAACAAAGTATTTATCGAGAAAACTCCCTGTTTAACCTCGAAACAGAACCGAAAAGGTGTTTCAAACGCTTTCAGACCTGTAACAAGAAGGTTACCGGGCCATCATTGACCAGATGCACTTGCATGTCGGCGCCGAATCTACCTGATGCCACAGTGCCATGCACCTCTTTCGCCTGATTGACAAGGTAGGTGAACAGCTCCTCTCCCAGTGCCGGAGGCGCGGCCGTCGAAAAACTCGGGCGCAAACCGCTCTTGGTGTCCGCCGCCAGGGTGAACTGTGACACCAGCAACAGACCACCCCCGACATCCGCCAGGGACAGGTTCATCTTGCCGTCGGCGTCACTGAACACCCTGTAGTTAAGCAGCTTGTGCAAGAGCTTGTCGGCGCTGGCCCGGGTATCCTCGGGTTCGACCGCCACCAGGACCAGTAAACCCTGGTCCACGGCCCCCACGATATCGCCCGCGACCTCCACCCGGGCACCACGGACCCGTTGCAACAGCCCCTTCATGCTTCTTCGGGCGGCAGGTCGAGCAAGCGCCGGGCCATTTGGCCGGCGGCGCGCACCAGTGCGTCGGTAATACCCGGCTCCGACGCCGCATGACCGGCATCGCGGATCACCTGCAGTTCGCTGTTGGGCCAGTTCTGATGCAGCTCCCAGGCATTGTCCAGCGGGCAGATCACGTCATAGCGACCATGCACGATGACGCCCGGCAAATGGGCGATCTTGTCCATGTCGCGAATCAGCTGGTTGGGTTCGAGGAAGGCGTTGTTGGTGAAGTAATGGCATTCGATGCGGGCAATCGACAGCGCACGCTGCGGCTCGGAGAAGCGGTCGACCACCAGCGGGTTCGGACGCAAGGTCGCTGTACGACCCTCCCAGATGGACCAGGCCTTGGCTGCGTGCATCTGGGCGATCTGGTCATTGCCGGTCAGGCGCTTGTGGAAGGCGCTGAGCAGGTCGTCGCGCTCATCCAGGGGAATGGGTGCAATGTAATCCTGCCAGTAATCGGGGAACAGGCGACTGGCGCCAGCCTGATAGAACCACTCGATTTCCTGGGGGCGGCAGAGAAAGATCCCACGCAGGATCAGGCCGTGGACCCGCTCCGGATGGGTCTGGGCGTAGGCCAGGGCCAGGGTAGAACCCCAGGAGCCGCCGAACAGTACCCATTTCTCGATGCCCAAGTGCTTGCGGATGCGCTCCAGGTCTTCAACCAGATCCCAGGTGGTATTGTTTTCCAGGCTGGCGTGGGGCGTGGAACGACCACAGCCGCGCTGATCGAAAGTAACAATGCGGTACAGGTTCGGATCGAAGTAGCGACGGCTCTGCGCGTCGCAACCCGCGCCCGGACCACCGTGAATGAACACCACCGGCAGGCCTTCCGGAGAGCCACTTTCATCGACATAGAGCGTGTGGGTGTCATCGACAGCCAGATCGTGCCGGGCATGGGGTTTGATCTGCGGGTACAAAGTCTGCATTGGGCGCTCCGTAAGGGGTCGAGTCATCCCTGTAGGGACTCTATTTAATCTGCCGTCAGGCATCATAAACCCGAATTACCTTAATGAGCATGCCCCTCGCCCAAACAATAGAGAACGCTGTGGCGAGGGGATTCATCCCCGCTGAGTCGCAAAGCGGCCCCGCTCACTGGGGGCCGCCATGCAGTCCAGCGGGATAGGTGCCCTCGCCACAACAGGTCGCCATCTGCCCCGGGTTCACCAACCACTGTCAGAGTTGACAGTAGTCGGTCCCTGTTCCGAGTCGTTAAATGATTCCGCTCATCTCCGCAAGCCTGCGGAGCGAGGCACATGACAGGACGTTGATCATGAGCAATCAAAACCTATTCATCGCCATTCTGAGTTTTTCCGACCACACAGAGGACTTCAAAGCCAACCGGATGAAAATGCACGACTACATTACGCCGTCAGGTGAAATCGTTTGGATGATCAAAGGCTACCAGGACAGCATCAACCCGCAGACCCAAAGCAACGAGACCCGCACGATCCAGTTCTATTTGCCGAGGACCGATGTCGTCGGCAGTCGGCAACTGCATCCGCCTCTGGAAATCCCCGAAGTCATGCCGGACAGCGCCTGCTACTACAGGTTCGAAGACAGCCCCGACGACGAGGACAAGGAGGTGGATACGCCCTACCAATATCCCTGCACCGACGGAGAAATCCTGTTCATGCCGCCCCTGCATGAACATCGCATGTCCGGGATCTTCAACTTCAACGTAAAGAATCCGCCCCCGGACAACGGCCGCTTCAACATCAGAGGGGCGTTTGACGTGTATGGCTTCGATCCTGCCGTCGATTCGAGAGCATCGTAAGCCACACTTTCACCGCTTGTACTGCTGGCGCCCCCAGGCCAGCAGGCCCTCAAGCAGCTCTCGGAGGACAACCCGGGTCGGGGCCGCCCGGTCTTCCCGATAGTTGAACGGTTCGAACTCTTCCATGTAGGTGCTCTGGCACAGCTCCAGTTGCACCGCATGGATGTTTTCGGCCGGGTTGCCGTAATGCCGGGTGATGTGTCCGCCCTTGAAACGCCCGTTGAGCACATGGGTGAATGCGCCGTGACGGGCACAGATGGCTTCGAGCTGGCTCGCCAGCACCGGGTCGCAGCTGGCGCCGTTGAAGGTGCCGAGGTTGAAGTCCGGCAGCTTGCCGTCGAACAGGTGCGGGATCACCGAACGGATCGAATGGGCGTCGAACAGCAAGGCGTAGCCGAACTCGGCCTTGAGCCGCGCCAGCTCCTGTTGCAGGGCCTGGTGATACGGCATCCAGATCTGCTGCAGGTACATGGCCCGTTCCTCCGCCGAGGGTACCAGCCCTTCGCGAAACAGCGGCACGCCATCGAACAGCGTCGCCGGGTACAGGCCAGTGGTGGCGCCGACGTACATCGGTGTGTCGTCGGAGGGTCGGTTCAGGTCGACGACGAACCGTGAGTATTCGGCGGACAGGGTACTGGCGCCCAGCTCAGCGGCAAAATCGTAGAGCTTGGGAATGTGCCAGTCGGTGTCCGGCAGGCTCTGGGCTTCATCGATCAACCCGGTCTTCACTGCCGGGGTCAGGCGCAGGCCCGCGTGAGGCATGCTGATCAACAACGGCACGCGTCCCTGGGTGAAATTCAAGACCTTCTCCACAAGCATTCTCCTCAAGCGATTTCAACGCCGTGGCGCACGACGCGTTTTTCCAGTTCACCACCCAGCCAGTACGAAAGGTCGGCCGGACGGTCGATGTGCCAGGCGACAAAATCCGCCACCTTGCCGACCTCCAGCGAACCATGGGTACGGGCCATGCCCAAGGCCTGGGCGGCATGGATCGTTGCACCAGCCAAGGCTTCCTCCGGAGTCATCCGGAAGCAGGTGCATGCCATGTTCAACATCAGGCGCACCGACAGCGCCGGCGAGGTGCCGGGGTTGAGGTCGCTGGCCACGGCGATCTTCACGCCGTGCTTGCGCAGGGCGTCCATCGGCGGCAGTTGGGTTTCCCGAAGAAAGTAAAACGCACCCGGCAGCAGCACGGCCACGGTGCCGGACTCAGCCATGGCGATGGCATCGTCCTCGGTCATGAACTCCAGGTGATCCGCCGACAACGCCTGGTAACGGGCCGCCAGGCTCGAACCGTGCAACGATGACAATTGCTCGGCGTGCAGCTTCACCGGCAAGCCCAGTTGTTGCGCGGTGACGAACACCCGCTCGACCTGCGCCGGGGAAAACGCCAGGTACTCGCAGAAGGCATCCACCGCGTCCACCAGCCCTTCGGCCGCCAGGGCCGGGAGCATTTCGGCACAGATGTGTTCGATGTAGTCGTCGGCGCGGTCGGCGTATTCCGGCGGCAACGCGTGGGCAGCCAGGCAGGTGCTACGCACACTGACCGGCAGTTCGGCAGCGAGACGGCGGGCGACCCGCAACATCTTGCGTTCGTTGGCCAGGTCCAGGCCATAACCGGACTTGATTTCCACCGTGGTCACGCCATCACGCATCAGGCTTCTCAGACGCTTGGCGGCGCTGGCGAACAGTTCGTCCTCACTGGCAGCTCGGGTGGCGCGCACCGTGCTGGCGATGCCGCCACCGGCCGCTGCGATATCGGCATAGCTGACGCCCTGCAGGCGTTGTTCGAATTCACCGCTACGGTTACCGCCGAACACCGTGTGGGTGTGGCAGTCGATCAGGCCCGGGGTGACCCACGCGCCCTTGAGGTCGTTGACCGCCGGATAGTCACCAGCCGGCAGTTCCGCGCGCGGGCCGATCCAGTGGATGTGTTCACCGTGGGTGACGATGGCGGCATCTTCGATGATCGAGTAGACGCCCTGGGCCATGGTGGCGGCGTGGCAGTTTTGCCAGAGGGTTTTCATTGACGTCCTCCGTCAGGATCGTTCCCACGCTTTGCGTGGGAATGCAGTCCGGGACGCTCCGCGTCCCTTGTCGAGCGGGACGCAGAGCGTCCCATGAAGCATTCCCACGCAGAGCGTGGGAACGATCGAGTCAGCCTTGGAAACTCGGTAACAGGTTCGCCATGACCAGCTCGTTCAGGCAACGGCTCGCCAACAGCTCACTGGCGGCATTGATGTCTGGCGCAAAGAACCGGTCCTTCTCATAGAACGGCACTTCGGCACGCAGAATGCTGCGGACCTGCTCCAGTTTGGCGGAGGTCTTCAAGCCACCTCGCAGGTCCAGGCCCTGGCAAGCCGCCAGCCATTCCACCGCCAGGATGCCACGGGTGTTCTCGGCCATTTCCCACAGGCGCTTGCCGGCGGCCGGGGCCATGGACACGTGGTCTTCCTGGTTGGCGGAGGTCGGCAGGCTGTCCACCGAGTGAGGATGGGACAACGCCTTGTTCTCACTCGCCAGAGCAGCCGCGGTGACCTGGGCGATCATGAAGCCGGAATTGACCCCGCCATTACCCACCAGGAACGGTGGCAACTGCGACATGTGCTTGTCCATCATCAGGGAAATGCGACGCTCGCTCAGGGAGCCGATTTCGGCAATCGCCAGGGCCATGTTGTCAGCGGCCATCGCCACGGGTTCGGCGTGGAAGTTGCCGCCGGAAATCACATCGCCTTCGGCGGCGAACACCAACGGGTTATCCGAGACGGCGTTGGCCTCGATCACCAGCACTTCGGCCGCCTGGCGGAACTGGGTCAGGCAGGCGCCCATCACTTGCGGCTGGCAACGCAGGGAGTACGGATCCTGGACCTTGTCGCAGTTCTGGTGCGAAGCGGACACTTCGCTGCGCTCGCCCAGCAGATCGCGGTACGCGGCGGCGGCATCGATCTGGCCCTTCTGGCCACGGGCGGCGTGGATACGCGGGTCGAATGGCGAGCGGGAGCCAAGCACGGCTTCCACCGTGAGGCTGCCCAGGGCCAGGGCACCGGCAAACAGGTCTTCACCCTCGAACAGGCCACGCAGGGCAAATGCGGTGGACACCTGGGTGCCGTTGAGCAGCGCCAGGCCTTCTTTGGCGGCCAGGGTCAGCGGTGCGAGACCGGCGATTTTCAGCGCGTCGACGGCCGGCAGCCATTCACCTTTGTAGCGCGCCTTGCCTTCACCCAGCAACACCAGGGACATGTGGGCCAACGGTGCCAGGTCGCCGGAAGCACCGACCGAGCCCTTGAGCGGGATGTGCGGATAGACCTCGGCATTGACCAGCGCGATCAGCGCATCGATCACTTGTCGGCGAATACCGGAAAAACCCCGACTCAGGCTGTTGACCTTGAGCACCATGATCAAGCGCACCAGCGCATCGCTGATCGGCTCGCCCACGCCAGCGGCATGGGACAGCACCAGGGAGCGCTGCAGGTTTTCCAGGTCTTCGCTGGCGATACGGGTCGAGGCCAGCAGACCGAAACCGGTGTTGATGCCGTAGGCGGTACGGTTCTCGGCGAGGATCTGCTCCACGCACGCCACGCTGGCTTCGATTTGTGCCGAAGCGCTGGCATCGAGGCTCAGGGTCACCGGTTGCTGATAGATGTCGCGCAATTGAGCCAGGCTCAATTGACCGGGAATCAGGTTTAAGGCAGTCATTTATTGCTCCTTTTGAGAGTTTTTTTTTAACTCGCCAGTCGCTCCGGAATGTTCCGTTATCCGTCACCCTCGCTTTTTGAGCGATGCTTTTTGGGCAGGGGGTGCCTTGGCACGCTGGCGCTTTTTTTCGATCAATTCAAATTCGGTAACACGCTGTGCAGCAGGTTCGGGTCTTTAAGCAGCCCGGCGGCGCTGGCAATGTCCGGCGCCAGCCAGCGGTCCTGGTCATAGGCAGCAACGCGCTCACGCAGCAATTGCCAGGCGATACCGGTGCCGGCGCCGAAGCGCTGTGCCTTGAGGAATTCAAAGGCCTGGGCCGCCAGCAGGTATTCGATGGCGAGAATCTGCGTACAGTTTTCCAACGCCCTGTGCAGCTTCAGGGCCGCGTTGGTGCCCAGGCTCAAGTGATCTTCCTGCAAGCCCGAGGTCACGTAATTATCGAGCACCGCCGGTTGCGCCAACTGGCGATTCTCCGCGCACAAGGAGGCGGCGACGTACTGCACGATCATCATCCCCGAGTTCACGCCGGGATTGGCCACCAGAAAGGCCGGCAGTCCGCTGACATGCGGGTTGATCAACCGGTCGAGACGGCGCTCGGCGATGGAGCCGATTTCCGCCATGGCAATCGCCAGCAGATCCGCCGCCAGGGCCACCGACTGACCGTGGGGGTTGGCCTGGGACATGACCCGGAAGTTATCCGGCGTGCCCAGCAACAGCGGGTTATCGGTGGCAGCGTTGAGTTCGGTTTCGATTTGCTGCCGCGCATGGGCCAGTTGATCGCGAGCAGCGCCGTGCACCTGGGGAATCGAGCGGATGCTCAAGGCATCCTGGGTGCGAATGCTCAGGCTCGCGGCGATGACTTCGCTGCCATCGAGCAAGGCCCGCAGATTGGTACCGACCTGCTGCATGCCGGGGTGCGGCTTGAGGGCGATGATCTCGGCGTCGAACGCGGCAATCTGTCCACGCTGGGCCTCGAAACTCATGGCGCCGATCACATCGGCCCATTGCACCAGCCGCGTCGCATCGGCCAGGGCCAGGCAACTGAGGCCGGTCATGCACGGCGTACCGTTGACCAGGCACAGGCCGTCCTTTGCCCCCAGTTGAACCGGTTGCAAGCCTTCTGCGGCCAGGGCCTGTTGCGCCGCGACGATCTGGCCGCGATAGCTGACCTGGCCGACGCCCAGCAGCGCAATGCTGATGTGAGCCATGTGGGTCAGGTAACCCACCGATCCCTGGGACGGCACTTGTGGGGTGATGCCGCGATTGAGCAGCGCCAGCAAGGCTTCGACCACCCGACGATGAATGCCGGACTTGCCCTGGCTGTAGTTGAGGATGGCAGCGCAGAGAATCGCCCGGGTCTGTTCGTCCGCCAGCGGCGCGCCCACGCCACAGGCATGGCTGAGCAGGGTGTTGCGCGACAGTTGGCTGAGCTGTTCATCCTTGAGCGACACATTGCACAAGGCCCCCAGGCCGGTGTTGACGCCATAGGCGCGCTCGCCGCTTTCGACGATGCGCTGCACGATGGCCTGGGCATTGTCGATCCGCGCCCAGGCCTGGGCCGACAGCTCAAGCTCGGCACCGAAGCGAGCGACGGCGACCACGTCCTGCCAACGCAGGGGGGCGTCGGCGATGATGATTTTTTCAGCCTGGGACATCTAAAGCCTCATACACATATTAAGTTGCCAACACCCTTGAGTCGCAGCGGGATTATCCGTGGGAGCAAGGCTTGCCCGCGATGAATCCAATGCGCTCTCTCTGGAACCGAGGTGCCTGTATCGCGAGCAAGCTTTGCTCCCACAGACTTTGTGACCGGCCCGCCCTACACCACCGCCGCCCGCCGCTGCACGAACCGATCGACGTACTCATCGGCCGGCGAATGCAGGATCTCCCGGGGTGTGCCGACCTGGATCAGCTTGCCGTCCTTGAGAATCGCGATACGGTTGCCGATGCGCACGGCCTCGTCGAGGTCGTGGGTAATGAAGACGATGGTCTTGTGCAGGGTCTTTTGCAGTTCCAGCAACTGATCCTGCATTTCGGCGCGGATCAGCGGGTCGAGGGCACTGAAGGCTTCGTCCATGAGGATGATGTCGGTATCCGCCGCCAAGGCACGTGCCAGGCCTACGCGCTGGCGCATGCCGCCGGAGAGCTGGTGCGGGTATTTGTTTTCGTAGCCCTTCAGGCCCACGGTGTTGATCCAGTGCAGCGCGCGCTCGGCACACACTTGTTTGCTCTCGCCGCGGACCTTCAAGCCGTAGGCGACGTTGTCCAGCACACTCTTGTGGGGCAGCAGGCCGAAGCTCTGGAACACCATGCTGATCTTGTGCCGACGGAATTCACGCAGGGCGTCCATGTCCAGTTGCAGGATGTCTTCGCCGTCCACCAGGATCGCGCCGCTGGTGGGATCGATCAGGCGATTGAAGTGCCGCACCAGGGTGGATTTGCCGGAGCCGGACAGGCCCATGATCACGAAGATCTCACCGGTACCGATGCTCAGCGACAGGTCGTTCACACCGACCACGCAGCCGGTTTCGGCCAGCACCTGGTCCTTGGTCTTGTTCTGGCGGATCAGGTCCAAGGCGTCCTTGGACCGGTTGCCGAAAATCTTGAAGACGTTCTTGACTTCGATTTTGCTGATGGTTGCGTTGTTCATTTGCTCACCTCATGCCGAGGACGACCATAGGCCTGGGTAATGCGGTCGATGACCACGGCGAGAATCACAATCGCCAGCCCGGCTTCCAGGCCGCGTCCGACGTTGAGGGTCTGGATGCCCACCAGCACGTCCTCACCCAGGCCACGGGCGCCGATCATCGAGGCGATGACCACCATCGACAGGGCCATCATGGTGGTCTGGTTGATCCCGGCCATGATGCTCGGCAGGGCCAGGGGCAGTTGCACGCCGAACAGTTGTTGCCAGCGGTTGGCACCGAAAGCGTTGATGGCCTCCATCACTTCGCCGTCTACCTGGCGGATGCCCAGGTCGGTGAGACGAATCAGGGGCGGCGCGGCATAGATCACGGTGGCGAAGATCGCCGGGACCTTGCCCAGGCCGAACAGCATCAACACAGGAATCAGGTACACGAAGCTCGGCATGGTCTGCATGATGTCCAGCAACGGCATCAGCACCGAACGCAGGCGATTGCTGCGTGCCGAAAGAATGCCCAGCGGGATGCCGATCAATACCGAAATCAACGTCGCCACCAGCATCAGCGCGAGGGTCTGCATCAGTTTGTCCCACAGGCCCACCGCGCCCACCAGAAACAGCAGGCCGACGATCACCGCCGTGGCCACGACCTTGCGGGTGGCGTGCCAGGCAATGCCACCGACGATGGCCAGCATCAACCACCAGGGCGCCATGCGCAGCAGGCCTTCGAGATTGACGATGGCCCACAGCAGGGTATCGGAGATGTGCCGGAACACATCGCCATAATTCGTCACCAGGGCGTCGACCCAGCCGTTGACCCAGTCGGCGATGGAAAAGGTAAAGCTTTCGGGAAACATAAGAGACTCTCGATCAGGGGGATGCGGTGAATGTCCCGGCCAGCCCAAGGGGTGGCCGGGAGGTATTCGACCTACAGAGCCGCGTCGATTTTCTTGGCAGCGTCTGCGCTCACCCAGGCGTGCCAGACTTCAGGATGTTCCTTCAGGAAGATCTTCGCCAGTTTCGGCGACTCGATCCGCTCTTTGGCCATGCGTCCGAGGTTCTGGTTCAGGATATCGATGGGCAGGTTGACCTTTTCCAGCACAGCCACCAGTTCCGGGGCCTCATCGTGGAAGGTCTTGGACAGGCCGACCTTGATGCTCACGCTTTTATCCACACCCGGTTTTTCTTCCAGTTTTACCAGGTCCACCTGGCCCATCAACGGGGTTGGCGACCAGTAGTAGAACAGGATCGGCTCGCCACGCTTGTAGCTCGACAACACGGCCGCATCCAACGCCGGCCCGGTACCTGGACGGAAGTTGGTGTAGGTATTTTCCAGGCCATAGCTTTTCAGCATTTCGCTGTTGTCCAGCTCACAGGTCCAACCGGCCGGGCAGTTGTAGAAACGGCCCTTGGACGGTTCTTCCGGGTCCTTGAACACGGCGGCGTACTGACCCAGGTCGGCGATGTTCTTCAGGCCCGGGGCCTTGGCTTCCAGCTTGCGCTTGGCGTCGCCTTCAACCACGTAGCGCGGCACGTACCAGCCTTCGATGGCACCCACCACCGGCGCACCGACGCCGACCACTTTGCCGGCCTTCTCGGCCTTGTTCCAGACTTCGCTGCGGCCGACCCATTCTTCGGCAAACACTTGGATGTCGTTGCTGCTCAGGGCGTTTTCCATGGTGATGGAGTTGCCCGGCAGGCTGTCGGTCTTGCAGTCGTAGCCTTTTTCCAACACCACTTGCAGGACGTCGGTCAGCAGCATGGCGCTTTCCCAGTTCAGGCCGGCGAATTTCACCGGTTTGCCCGACTCGCACCAACCCGCCGCCTGGGTGGCGCCGGCGCTGGCCAGCAGGCCCATGGAAAGCAAAGTGGTCAGCAGGGTCTTGTTCGATTTCATTGTGTGACGCTCCTAATCAGTGAATTGGCTTACGGCAGTCAAGAGGCATCCAGCCCTGTCAACGTCCTATCAGACCGCTTGGATGCGGCCCGCCCTGCTCGGTTGTGCGTCAACCGCGTCCTGCTCGACTGGCAGGATCAATTGATCGGGTACAGCGCTGTGCCATTTCTTCGCCGCGACGTAATACAGCGCCGCCGGCACCACCAGGCCGATGATCCACGAGATATCCACATCCCCCATCGCTGCCACCAGCGGCCCGGTGTAGAACTTGGTGGAGATGAACGGCAATTGAACCAGTACACCCAACGCATAAACGCTGATACCGAGAGCATTCCAACGACCATAGCGACCGTTCGAGTCGGCCAGTGCCGGTACGTCATAGCGCTCGCGAGTGATGCAGTAGTAGTCCACCAGGTTGATCGCGCTCCAGGGCGTAAAGAACGCCAGCAAGAACAGGATGAAAGACTTGAAGGCACCGAGGAACGAGTGCTGGCCGAGCAACGCGATCAGGGTCGCGGCGCCGACGATCACCAGCACGAACACCAGCCGCTGCAAGCGCGTTACGTTCAGCTGGCCACGGAAACCGCTGATGATGGTCGCAATGCACATGAAGCTGCCGTAGGAGTTCAGCGTGGAAATGGTGACCTTGCCGAAGGCGATGCTGAAGTACAGCAGCGCAGCGGTGGCGCCGGTCCCTCCCAGGCCAACGATGTAGGCCACTTCGTGACCCGCGAACTGTCCGTTGGCCGAGGCGGCGGCGAATACGCCGAGGATCATCGCCACCTGGGCGCCGATGACCGAACCGGCGCCCGCGGCGAAAAAGGTTTTCACCGAGGACGTCTTGCTCGGCAGGTAACGCGAATAGTCAGCCACGTAGGGGCCGAAGGCGATCTGCCAGGATGCCGCGAGCGACACCGCGAGCAGGAAGCTGCTCCAGCTGAAATGGCGGATTTGCAGGAGTGCGCCAACGTCTGTCTGGCTGATCAGGCGAGCGAACAGGTAAACAAAAGCGATCACACCAATAATGCTGGCGACACGGCCAATGAAGTGGATCACCCGATAACCGAGCACCGTGACCAGCACGATGACACTGGCGAAAATGAGGATCCCGACACTGTCACTGACGCCAAACAACTGGCCCAGCGCCTGGCCGGAAAGCACAGTTCCCGTGGCGGTGAAACCCAGGTACATCAGGCACACCAGGACAATCGGGATGGCCGCGCCATATACACCGAACTGCACCCGGCTGGAAATCATCTGCGGCAGGCCAAGCTTGGGTCCTTGCGCGGCATGCAACGCCATGACGCCACCGCCGAGCAGTTGGCCGATCAGCAAACCGATCAACGACCAGAACACATCACCGCCCAGCACCACCGCCAACGCACCGGTGACAATGGCAGTGATTTGCAGGTTGGCCCCCATCCAGAGGGTGAACTGGCTCAACAATCGACCGTGTCTCTCCGCTTCCGGGATGTAGTCGATCGAACGCTTCTCGATCAACGGCTTGCTGCTTGCACGTGTGCTACTGACGGCCATGGTTCAACCTCTGTGGATTGTTCTGGTGGTGACTCTGGTGTTGCTTTTCTGTGGGAGCGAGCCTGCTCCGGGCGGCGATCCGACGATAGCGGTGGGTCAGTTGCAGTGTTGTTAACTGACACTCCCTCATCGCGAGCAGGCTCGCTCCCACAAGGGGTCCTGCGTTACTTGCCGGTAATCATCGGCAAGTTCAGGCCCTGTTCCTTGGCGCAGTCGATCGCAATCTGGTAACCGGCATCGGCATGACGCATCACACCGGTAGCCGGGTCGTTGTGCAGTACGCGAGCGATTCGCTCGGCCGCCTCATCGGTACCATCGCAGACGATCACCATGCCCGAGTGCTGGGAGAAGCCCATGCCGACGCCGCCACCGTGGTGCAGCGATACCCAGGTCGCGCCGCTGGCGGTGTTGAGCAAGGCGTTGAGCAACGGCCAGTCGGAGACCGCGTCGGAGCCGTCCTGCATGGATTCGGTTTCACGGTTGGGGCTGGACACGGAACCGGAGTCCAGGTGATCGCGGCCAATCACGATCGGTGCCGACAGCTCACCGCTGCGCACCATTTCGTTGAACGCCAGGCCCAGCTTGGCGCGTTGGCCCAGGCCGACCCAGCAGATACGTGCCGGCAGACCCTGGAAGCTGATGCGCTCGCGGGCCATGTCCAACCAGTTGTGCAGGTGGGCGTCGTCAGGGATCAGTTCCTTGACCTTGGCGTCGGTCTTGTAGATGTCCTGCGGGTCACCCGACAGCGCGGCCCAACGGAACGGACCGATGCCGCGGCAAAACAGCGGACGGATATACGCCGGCACGAAGCCTGGGAAGTCGAAGGCATTCTCGACGCCTTCTTCCTGGGCCATCTGACGGATGTTGTTGCCGTAGTCGAAGGTCGGCACGCCCATTTTCTGGAAGGCCAGCATGGCTTTCACGTGCACCGCCATCGATTGCTTGGCGGCTTTCACCACGGCGGCGGGTTCGGTCTTGGCGCGGGCACGGTACTCGTCCCAGGTCCAGCCAGCCGGCAGGTAACCGTTGAGTGGGTCGTGGGCGCTGGTCTGGTCGGTGACCATGTCCGGCCGCACACCGCGACGGACCATTTCCGGCAGGATTTCAGCGGCGTTCCCGCACAGTGCGATGGAGATTGCCTTGCCTTCGGCGGTGTATTTCTCGATACGGGCCAGGGCATCATCCAGGTCGGTGGCCTGCTCGTCGACGTAACGGGTCTTGAGACGGAAATCGATACTGACCTGCTGGCATTCAATGTTCAGCGAGCAAGCGCCGGCCAGTGTCGCAGCCAACGGTTGTGCGCCGCCCATGCCGCCCAGGCCGGCGGTCAGGACCCAACGGCCCTTGAGGTTGGAGTCGTAGTGCTGGCGACCGGCTTCGACGAAGGTTTCATAGGTACCCTGCACGATGCCCTGGCTGCCGATGTAGATCCAGCTGCCGGCAGTCATCTGGCCGTACATGGCCAGGCCCTTGGCGTCGAGCTCGTTGAAGTGTTCCCAACTGGCCCAGTGCGGTACCAGGTTGGAGTTGGCGATCAGCACACGGGGGGCATTCGTGTGGGTCTTGAACACGCCCACCGGCTTGCCGGATTGCACCAGCAGGGTTTCGTCGTCGTTCAGGTTGGTGAGGCTTTCGACGATCTTGTCGTAGCACTCCCAGTTGCGCGCCGCGCGGCCGATGCCACCGTAGACCACCAGCTCCTTGGGGTTCTCGGCCACTTGCGGATCGAGGTTGTTCATCAGCATGCGCAGCGGCGCTTCAGTCAGCCAGCTCTTGGCGGTCAGCGTATTACCGCGAGGGGCGCGAATTTCAACGTCACGGTATTTTTCGGGTTTGCGGGTAGCGTCGGTCACAGCAAAAACTCCTCAGCGATCAATCCAGACCAGCCCGGGCAGTGGGCAGCGATTTAACGAACGTTGCGTTGAATATCGATGACTCATACGCATACGTCTTTACTTGTATGTACAAGCATATGCAATCAAGCGGCCAACTTACTGAAGGTGCATTCAGGAATCTTTTTTGAAATGGCTGGAAAGCGCGGAATTGAAGGGCTGCAGAAGCGGATTAATTTTTCGGAGGGGGATTTACAGAGGTGAGGATGAGAGGGACAGAAGCGTGGCGTTGCGCCACGCTGGGGCATTCGGTAACAAATTGGTGCGACTGAAGAAACAGTAAGGCGTGCTTTTGTGGCGAGGGGATTTATCCCCGCTGGGCTGCGAAGCGGCCCCTCTTGGTGCCACTCAACAGCTTCGGAGCCAACTGATTTGGGGTCGCTCCGCGACCCAGCGGGGATAAATCCCCTCGCCACAAGGAGGCACCACTGAGACTAGCGGGCAGTCAGTTCGATCACGCAGCACTGGCCGTCCGTGAAAACTTCCAGCAGCCCGGTGTTACCGCTCAATTGCAAACAATCGTATAGGGCCAGTTCCGCGGTGGACTCGCCGATCTTGACGTGCAGCGCCGGGTCGGCACTGAACACCAGCACCGTCCCCGCTTCACTGAAGAACCGCTGCTCGTCCGCCAGCCACTGTAACCGTGCCCGGTAACGCTGGGGCGAATAGATCAGGTTGAAGTCACGAATCGGTCCGCCCAGCAACGTGCAATGAACGTGGCTCTCACCGCTGAACGCGAAAGGGTCCAGGGGATGCAACGGCCGCGTGACCTGACCATCGACGGTCAGGCTCATGCCATCGCCCTGCAAGACGCTGATGACGCGTTCGTAACCGGCAAAGGTGGAAAAACCGCCCGACTCACCGATATCGGCAATCGACAGACGCCAGCCGAAACCTTCCAGGCCGGTACCAGCGTCACGGGTGATTTCCTCGGTGCTGCCACCGCCATTTTTCCATGGCATACGCGGGTAATCCACCGCGCGCAGAACTTTCAAGTCACTCACTTATGAAATCGCCCTTCCAGACTATGACGGGAACCCGGATGAATCAGCCGTGCGGCGGTAACAGGCTGACGCCCGGACCAGGTACGACGGCGGATCAGCAGGCACGGTTCGCCCTTTTCGATCTGCAGTAACTTGCATTCATTGGGCTCGGCGAGGATCGCTTCCACAACATGCTCGCCTTCGGTCAGCGGCGCGACCTGGTTCAGATAGGCGTAGGGTGTCTGCAGGGTGAAGTCCTGCTTGAGGTAGTCGGGCGCCACCAACGCGTTGACGAAGCGGTCTTCGATCTGCACCGGAATGTCGTTTTCGAAATGCACGATCAGCGAGTGGAACACCTTCTGGCCTTCACGCATGTCCAAGGCCAGGGCCCGCTCGGAACCGGCAGCCTCTTCTTCAAGGGTGATGACCTTGCAGGTGTGGCGATGGCCGCGAGAGGCAATCTCGTCGGCGATGTTGTGCACTTCGAACAGCGCGGACTGGCTCTTGGGTTCGGCGACGAACGTGCCGACGCCCTGCATACGCACCAACAGGCCATCGGCGGTCATTTCCCGCAGGGCACGGTTGATGGTCATGCGGCTGAAGCCCAACTGATTGACCAGTTCGCTTTCCGACGGCACACGGTAATGCGGCGGCCAGTTTCCACTGTCGATCTGCTGGGTGATCATCTGTTTGACGCGGGCATACAAGGGTGCCGGACTGTCACCCAGGTTTGAGGCCAGCGGCGGTTTGGCAGGCGGAGTCGGCACGGCGGTTCCCTGTTCTGCTTATAAAGATTGCTAGCTTGCCGGAGTTTACCGGGCAGGCAAACGTCTGTATATGTATATACAAATTACGCACAATGAGGTTGAACCATGTCCGCCTTCTTTGCCGAACGCGCGCTGTTGCCTAGTGGATGGGCCAATGATGTACGTCTTGAAGTCGACGCCCAAGGCGTCCTGACCCATATCCAGGCCGGCTCCCACGCAGACGGCGCCGAACGGCTGGACGGTCCGCTGTTGCCGGGTATGCCGAACCTGCACTCCCACGCGTTCCAGCGGGCCATGGCCGGCCTGGCGGAAGTGGCGGGCAATCCCAACGACAGTTTCTGGACCTGGCGCGACCTGATGTACCGCCTGGTCGGAAAAATCAGCCCCGACCAACTCGGCATCATTGCCCGACAGCTGTACATCGAAATGCTCAAGGCCGGTTACACCTCGGTCGCCGAATTCCATTACGTACACCACGACACCGACGGCACGCCCTACGCCGACCCGGCGGAGCTGGCCTTGCGCATCAGTCACGCCGCCAACACTGCTGGTATCGGGCTGACGCTGCTACCGGTGCTCTACAGCCATTCGGGTTTTGGTGGCCAGGCACCCAATGAAGGGCAGCGTCGGTTCATCAACAGCACCGAGAACTACTTGAAGCTCCAATCTCGCTTGCAACCGATCCTGGCCGGGCAACCGCTGCAGACGCTGGGGCTATGTTTCCACTCCCTGCGCGCCGTCACGCCCGGACAGATCCAGGAGGTACTGGCCGCCAGCGACGCCCACTGCCCTGTGCATATCCACATCGCCGAGCAGCAGAAGGAAGTCGACGATTGCCTGAGCTGGAGCGGTGCCCGTCCGCTGCAATGGTTGTATGAAAACACCGAGGTGGATCAGCGCTGGTGCCTGGTCCACGCCACCCACGCCAATGCCCATGAAGTCAGCCTCATGGCCAGGAGCCGGGCAATTGCCGGCCTGTGCCTGACCACCGAAGCCAACCTGGGCGACGGTATTTTCCCGGCGGTGGACTACCTCGCCCAGGGCGGACGCCTGGGTATCGGCTCCGACAGCCACGTGTCATTGAGCGTGGTAGAAGAGTTACGTTGGCTGGAATACGGCCAGCGCCTGCGGGATCAACGACGTAACCGCCTGTATCGGGCAGATCAGCCGATGGTCGGCCGCACGTTGTTCGATGCGGCACTGGACGGTGGCGCCCGGGCATTGGGGCAACCCATCGGTGCCCTAGAAATCGGCAAGCGTGCCGACTGGCTGGTACTCGATGGCAACGACCCTTACCTGGCCACGGCCCAGGGCGACGGCATCCTCAATCGCTGGCTGTTTGCCGGCGGTGATCGCCAGGTGCGGGATGTCATGGTGGGCGGCAAGTGGGTGGTGCGTAACGGGCATCACGCCGCGGAAGAGGACAGCGCCCGAGCATTTACCCAGGTATTGCGTGAGCTTCTAGGCTGACCGCAAATCCCCCTTGTGGGAGCGAGCCTGCTCGCGATGAGGCCTCCACATTCAACAGAGATGTTGACTGAAGGCCCGTCATCGCGAGCAGGCTCGCTCCCACAGGGTTATTTCCTGGCCGTCAGTCCGACGTCTTGGCCATCTGCCGATCCGAGGCGCGCCAGATCAGTCGTGTCGTGTCATAGCCCTGCTGGCGTGCCTTGCTCAGCAGTTCTTCGCGCACCACACTGTTGACCGTCGGCGTACGGGACAACAACCACATGTAGCGCCGGCTAGGGTCGCCGACAATGGCGGTCTTGTAGTCATCGCTGACGTACAACACCCAATACTGTCCCTTCGATACACCTGGCAGGATCCGCGAGACCCAGGTGTCGAACTCGACCCAGAGCTTGTCGGTCTTGCCCGGGACCTGTGGCGTAGCGGTGCCCTTGGCTTCTTCCCACTTCCAGTCAGAGGTCAGGCAGCGATTGAACACCCCCATGTTGCCGTCAGGCTTGAGGGTGTAATGGGCTTCCGATTGCGCGCAGTTGCGCTGGAAATACATTGGCAGGCGAGCCAACTCGTACCAGGTCCCTTGGTAACGCTTGAGATTGACGCTGTTGACGGTCTTGGGCGCCAACGGGTCTTCGCCAGAAGTGGCACAGCCGGCCAATACCAGGCCAGCCAAAAGCACTAACAATAACCGCATCATTATTTTTCTCCCGCGGGCACGTGGCCCCGGTTTACTTCAGGCCTTGGCCGGAAAACATCAACACCTTCTCACCGGCATACTGCACGCTGATAAAGCTTTTCTGATCGCCCCAGGTGCAACTGGACATGCCGAGCGCGCCCGAACAGTCGGTCGGTTTCCCCAGTAACGTCTCGACTTCGGCCTTGGACATGCCGGCTGACAGCTTCGAATAGTTTTCCTGGTTGACCTTGCTGCATGCGGTCAACAAGACGCACAAAGACAACAACGCGATAGATCGCAGGGACATCGTGAAACTCCTGGAGCGGAAGGGAGGTGGCAGGGTGCCAACCTGAAGCTTAGAAGAGAAAACCCCTATCTGGTTCCCCGCGCAACCCGGTATTTATTGGAGTAAAAGCAGGTAGTTCGTCGGTAAATCAACAAGTTTGTGATGCCGTCGTGCATTTCGTCGGTTTTACCTCGTTGACGCCTGAATCCCGGCGCTCTCAGGCCGATAAAAGAACAGCGCGAAACCCTGCCTTATGGCAAATTGACGCCCCTTCCTGACCAGCTCCTATGCGGTAGCGTTCTTAATGACCAGAAACATGAAATTCAGCCACAAAATCCTGCTGGCCGCAGCCCTTGTGGTAGCCGTTGCGTTCGCCTGTTTCATCCTGTTCAACGACTATCGTCAGCGTCAAAGCCTGCGCAACAGCACCGAAACTTCCATGCAGGAACTCGGCAACCTGACCAGCCGTAATATCCAGACGTGGGTCGACGGTCGTATCCAATTACTCCAATCGCTGGCCCAGCAGATCGCCGTGGACGGCAACAGCGCTGCCAGCCTCAAGCGAGCCATCGACCTGCCCGCCTATACTGGCAACTTCCAGCTCAGCTACTTCGGTGGCGTCGACGGTGTAATGTTCTCCGTGCCGGCCGGCAATCGCGCCGCCGACTACGATCCTCGCGCCCGTGGCTGGTACAAGGCCGCCAACAGCGCACAGCAAACCATCGTTACCGAACCCTACATTGCCGCCTCGTCGGGCAAACTGGTCATCACCGTCGCGACCCCGGTACAGCGACAGAACCAGATGATCGGCGTGGCGGGTGCGGACATCGACCTGTCGAGCATCAGCGCCATCATCAACTCGCTGAACTTCGGCGGCCACGGCCATGCGTTCATCGTCAGCGCCGATGGCAAGATCCTGATCCATCCCGACAGCAAACGCATCCTCAAGACCCTGGCCGAGGCCTACCCCAACGGGGCACCGCAGGTCAGCCCGGGCATGAAAGAAGTCGAACTCGACGGCAAGACCCAATTCATCTCGTTCACCCGGGTCAACGGCGTGCCGGGCGCCGACTGGTACGTGGCACTGGTACTCGACAAGGACACCGCGCTGGCCATGCTCAGCGAGTTCCGTACCTCGGCGCTGGTCGCCATGATCATTGCCGTGGTGTTCATCATCACCCTGCTGGGCATGTTGATCCGCGTGCTGATGCAACCGCTGCTGACCATGGGCCGTGCGATGCATGACATTGCCGAAGGTGAAGGTGACCTGACCCGACGCCTGACCATTCACGGCCAGGACGAGTTCGGTGCCCTGGGTACCTCCTTCAACCGTTTCGTCGAACGCATCCACACTTCGATCCGTGAAGTGGCCTCGGCCACCGGCCAGGTCAACGAAGTAGCGCTGCGTGTGGTCAGCGCCTCCAACTCATCGATGTTCAATTCCGACCAGCAAGCCTCACGCACCAGCAGCGTGGCGGCGGCCATCAACCAGCTCGGCGCCGCCGCCCAGGAAATCGCCCAGAACGCCGCCCTTGCCTCGCAACACTCCAGCGACGCCCGCAACCTGGCCGAAGAAGGTCAACAGGTGGTGGATAAGACCATCACCGCCATGCAGCAGCTGTCGGCCAAGATCAGCGACTCCTGCGGCAACATCGAAACCCTGAACAGCAACACGGTGAACATCGGCCAGATCCTCGAGGTCATCACCAGCATTTCCCAGCAAACCAACCTGCTCGCCCTGAACGCTGCCATCGAAGCGGCCCGCGCGGGTGAAGCCGGGCGCGGTTTCGCCGTGGTGGCCGATGAAGTGCGCAACCTGGCCCACCGCACCCAGGATTCGGCGCAGCAAGTACAGAAGATGATCGAAGAGTTGCAAGTCGGCGCACGGGAAGCGGTGCTGATCATGACCGACAGCCAGCGCCAGAGCGAAAGCAGTGTCGGCATCGCCAACCAGGCCGGCGAGCGCCTGGGCAGCGTGACCCAACGCATCGGAGAGATCGACGGCATGAACCAGTCCGTGGCCACCGCCACCGAAGAGCAGACCGCCGTGGTGGAGTCGATCAACGTCGACATCTCCGAGATCAACACGCTGAACCAGGAAGGCGTGGAAAACCTGCAAGCCACATTGCGGGCTTGTACCGACCTTGAGCAGCAGGCGGCGCGCTTGAAGCAGTTGGTGGGCAGCTTCCGGATCTAGTGCTCTTGCGGGCCCTATCGCGAGCAGGCTCGCTCCCACAGTCGATTGAGTTTCTTCCGACGGAACTCGGTCAACTGTGGGAGCGGGCTTGCCCGCGAAGACGGCACCCGCCTCACCGCGAAATCAGAATTTAGACCCCGGCCCCTTCAAAAACTCCACTTCCTCAGCCGTAGACGCCCGCCCCAACACTGCGTTGCGATGGGGAAACCGTCCAAACCGGGCAATGATTTTCTGATGCCGTTCGGCATAGTCCAGATTGTTTTCGAACACCGCCCGCTCCGCTTCCGGCTGTTCTCGGGCCAGGTCGATAAACCGGGACACGGCCTCATTCTGCACCGCGAGGTTTTCACAGTGCTCGAGCACCAGGTAGATGAATACACGCTGGATGGGCTTGAGTTGCCGGTCGAAACCCGCCGCCAGCCCTTGGGCCACCAACGCTTGGGCGAGAAGATCGCCGGAGAAGGCCTTGGGTGTGTCGCGAAAAATCATCCGCGGGAACTGATCGAGCAGCACCACCAGGGCCAGCCAACCTTCCGGGCGTTGCGCCCAGTCGGTCAATCCGCCGGCCAGTGCCTGATCGACCAGATCGCCAAAACGCTCGCGCGCCTGGCGATCATGGTGTTTGCCAAACCACAGGCTGTTCTTGTCGGCCGCTATTTCGTTCGGTGTATCGGCTGAACCAAACCACCAGTCGAGTAACGGCTGCCAAGGCTCGGCCATGATTTATTCCTTGTGGTAGGCCGTGGCGCGGGCCACTTCTTCCTTCGAACCGAGGAACACCGCCACGCGCTGGTGCAGGCCTTCAGGCTGGATATCGAGGATGCGCTGGTGACCATCGGTGGAAGCGCCGCCGGCCTGTTCCACCAGGAACGACATCGGGTTGGCTTCGTACATCAGGCGCAGTTTGCCCGGCTTGGTTGGCTCGCGACTGTCACGTGGGTACATGAACAGGCCACCACGGTTCAGGATGCGGTGTACGTCGGCAACCATCGCGGCCACCCAGCGCATGTTGTAGTTCTTTTTCAACGGGCCTTCTTCACCGGCCAGCAACTCGCCGACGTAGCGCTGTACCGGGGCTTCCCAGTGGCGCTGGTTGGACATGTTGATGGCGAATTCCTGGGTGCTTTCAGGAATGGTGATGTTCTCGTGGGTCAGTACGAAGCTGCCCATTTCACGATCCAGGGTGAAACCCTTCACACCGTCGCCCAGGGTCAGCACCAGCATGGTCTGAGGACCGTAGATGGCATAGCCGGCAGCCACTTGCTGGGTGCCTGGCTGCAGGAAGGCCTTTTCGTTCAAGGCTTCGTTCTGGCTCAGGTATTCGTTCGGGCAACGCAATACCGAGAAAATGGTACCGACCGGGGCGTTGATGTCGATGTTCGACGAACCGTCCAGTGGGTCGAATACCAGCAGGTAGGCACCCTTGGGGTATTTGCCCGGGATCTGGTAGGCATTGTCCATTTCCTCGGACGCCATGCCGGCCAGGTGACCGCCCCATTCGTTGGCTTCGAGCAGGATCTCGTTGGAAATCACGTCGAGTTTCTTCTGCACTTCGCCTTGCACGTTTTCGGTGCCCATGCTGCCCAGGACACCACCCAGCGCGCCTTTGGATACGGCGTGGCTGATTTCCTTGCAGGCACGCGCCACCACTTCGATCAAAAAGCGCAGATCGGCAGGGGTATTGTTGCTGCGGGTCTGCTCAATCAAATAGCGACTCAAGGTAACGCGAGACATGGACGGCTCCGAAGAATAGGGGGCGGAAAAACCAGCGCAGTTTAGCGCGTGTCGGGACTTAATTCCTCCTATGAGACGGGGAATGGAGGATTGAGTTCACAGAGTGGCGTCATCGCGAGCAGGCTCGCTCCCACATTGGATTGTGTTTCCCCTGACAGAATCCGATCAAGTGTGGGAGCGAGCCTGCTTGCGATGGGTGCGAAGCACCCGCTTTCAGGATTTGACCGGCGGCTTGCGCAGCAGGCTGAAAGCCATCGAGCCGAGGAACAGCACGCTGAGCACCAGCACCGCCCACAGGCCGATTTTTTTCCAGTTGGTCCCGACGACGGCCGGCGCCGTTTCGGCCGCCGGTGCAGAGGTCGTGGGCCCATTCACCGTCGCCGCCCCCAGGGTCGCCAGGCGCGAAGGACGGTAATCGGGCACCAGTGTCGTCAGGGGCAGGCTGGCCGCCTTCACCGTCGCGCTGCCCAGCGCCAGGCTATAGGGCCCTTCGCCACGGGCGAGAAACACCACCTGGGTCGGGCGCACGGCAAAGCGCAGGGCCGGCGCTTCGGTCCCGAGGCCGCCGCCGCGCTCGTCCACCGTCAGCTTCAATTGCTGGACGGTCTGGCCGGACAACTGCAATTGGTTCTGCACCACGTCCTGGCCATTCTGGGTCAGCCGGTACAGCAAGCCACTGCCCATCGGCTGCCACGGATGACTGCTCTCACGACGCCCGTCCAGGGTCACCGGTGCCAGGCTGTTGGCCTGGCTCAGCTCGACCTGCACCTCTTCGATATTCAGGCCCATGGGCAACTGCCAGGTGTATTCACCCGCCTTCGTGCTGCTGCCGGCCAACGGCTGCGACCAGGCCAGTGGCAACGGCAGGCTTTCGCGGCTGGCGCTCTGCAACTGTGCTGAAGTCAGCACCGGCGCGGAAGACGGCAAATCCCACAACAGCCGCAGATAACGCGCCGACTGTCCTGGCAGGTTCACTTCATGCTGCTCGACCCGCTCATCGGCGAAGGTCAGGCGCGCCACCTGGCCTTCGCCCCACGCTTGCCAGTTCTGCAGGTCGTCGCTGGCTTCGATGGTGAACCGCTGGAAACCGTCGCGCTCGCTGGTCCAGTCGAGGATCAGCTGCTGCAAGGGCGCCTTGATCGCGCTGGCATCCAGCAACCAACCGCGCAGCTCCTCCTCACCGGCCTCGAGCCGACTGGCCGGCTGGACTTCCACCAGCGTGCCGTTGGCGTTCGACTGCACCCGCACACTGGGCGCGCGCTCGTTGTCATCGGCCGCGTTGTACAACGGGAACCATTTCACATCGGTGAGGGTGCGATTTTCCCGGCTTTGCGCGGTCTCGCGAACCAGCGCATACGCCTGGGCCTGTCCGGCCGCGTTGAAGACCCGCAAGTCGCTCAGGTCGGTCTGCCGCGCCTGCAGTTGGACCTCCAGCGGCAACGGCAGGCGATACCACGGCCCTTCGCCACTCAAGGTCAACGGCACCTGGTGGGCGAAGTCCGCCGGTTTTTCCTGGGCCGTAGCCGACAATGCCACCCACAACCCGACCGCACCCAGGCCGATCCGACTCAACTTGCGACTCAAGATGACACTCCCTCACTGACAGGCATCGGCGGCTCGGCCTCTGGAACCGTTTCCGGCCGCTTGGGCGGCAGCGGTGCGAAATAGCCCACCACCAACAGCAATACACCCACGCCGATAAACGACACGATCCGCGCCAGACCACCACGGTTACTCAATTCGACAAAGAACAGCTTGGCCACCACCACGGCAATCAACCCCGCACCGATCAGCCATACCTCGCGGCGATGCCGCAGGTGCCCGCCGATCATCAGGCCCAGGGCGATCAGGGTCCAGACCAGGGACAACCCCGCCTGCACGAACATGGATTCGAGCAATGCATCCAGTTCGAACGGCACACCCAGCCAATGGTGGGCGCTGCGCATCACCAGGGCGGTGAAGAACGCGAACAGCGAGACCCCGGCGAGCAACTGGGCGACGTGTTCGGCATGGGCCCAACGGATCGCCAATTGCGCCAGCGCGCTACGAGCCCATACGTAGACACCGAACAGGGCAAACAACAGGCCCAGCTCCAATGGGTTGAGCAGCGGCACATACGGCAACGGCTCGGCGATGCCATCGCTGAAGGTGTTGGCCAGCCAGAACCACCCCAGCATCAACAGGGCCAGAGGCGCCGCCGCGTAGACGCGATACTCCCGCGACTGAGCCGATATCGGCCATGGCCAGGCTCGCGGCGCGGCCATCAGCACCAGGTACAGGCTCGGCAGGATCGCCCAACCCAGCCAACGCCAGGCGTTGTATTGCTCGGACAACAGCAACAGGCCATAACGCAGCTCCAGCGCCAACACGCCGATCAGCAACCAGCAACCGAGCACATGGGCGGTGCTGCGAACCGAGTCCGGGAGCATCGAGGCCAGGCGCTTGAGCGAGAGGAAATGCACACCGAACAGGACGAGCCAGGCCAACCAGCCGAAATCCGCCGCCGGGTGATAGCGGCTGTGCCAGCTCGCAACCAGCACACAGCCCGCCGCAGGAATCAGCAAGGTGCACAGCAACCCCAGCGCCGGCCACTGCAAGCGCAGCGCCAGAATCGCCCATACCGCAACACTGAGCGCCGCGACAATCAGCAGCAAGCTGCCTTGCAGATGGACCGGAGCAAAGCGCAGCACTTCGCTGACCCACGTCAGCGCCCACCAACCGGCGCCCCAGATCAGCAGCAGCTCGGACAACCGTTGCAAACTCAAGACATCGAACACCGCGGCCGGATGGCCCCGTTGCAGTCGCCAAGCCCCCACCAGCGCCGCCAGTCCCAGCACCATCGGCGTCCAGAAGCCACTGTGGGCCAGGGGCCGCAGCCCCTCGCTGTCGAGCGGTCCGAGCAAGGCCGGCCCCGCCACCAGGAACGCCGCGCCGCCCAACACTTGCAGGAGCAGGCCGAACACGAAGCTCACGCGTTGTTTCAGGTACAGGCTCAACCAGATGATCAACAGGCCACTGGCGGCCCACACGCCGCTCGCCGTTTGCCAGGGCAGGACGAACAGCACAGCAAGGTTGATCAAGGCCAGCCCCGCCAGCAACACCACCGACAAGCCACGCAGCAACCGAACGTCGTTGCGCACCATTTCGTCGCGGGCGGCCAGCAACATGCCGCCAATCAAGGCCAGGCCGATCAACGAGGCGCTGAGCAAGCCGCTCCAGCCGGCGGCGAACACTGCTGCCGAATCCCCTTCGGCGCCGCGCAAACGCATCAGGAACAGTGCGCCCCCCAGCAGCTGTACGCCAAACGCCATGAACAGGAAGCTACGCGCTTGCAGGCGCAGGCCGACAAACAGCGTCGCCAGACCGGCCAGCGCCCAGGCGATAGCGGTACCGTGGGTGAAAAAGAACAGAGGCGCCAGCAGATAGAGCGAGCCCAGGCCCAACGTGGCCAGCACCGGCAGCACTTGGCGCTCCCAGCTCGCGGTGTGGTCGGGCGACGCCTTGCGCAATTGATAGAAGCTGAACAGCAAGGCCCCGCCAAGCATCAGCGCCCCCAATGGAGCGCCCTGGAGCAGGCTGCTTTGACCGATTTGCAACTCACCGAAGAAAGCCCGCACCGCGCCCACCTGCAGCAACAAGGCAAACGCACGCGCCAGTGGTCGCTGCTGACGCAGGCCCAACCAGAAAATCCCCGCGCCTTCCACCGCCCACGCTGCCGTGGTCCAACGGGCATCGAGGCCCAGGGGAATCGCCAGGCTGGTAAAAATCACCCCGAGTGCCAGGCAGGTTTCGGCCAGCAACAGGGCGCGTCCCTTCATCAACACCCGGGCCAGGCCCATGTAGATCATGCCCAGGACCAAGGCGCTGAACGCTGCGGCCAGATCCAGGAACATCACCAGCGTGAGCTGTAAGCCAAAGCCCACCAACGGCGGACCGAACAGCATCGTGCCGTCTACATAATCGCCTTTGCGCGCCGACCAGCGCAGCAGCGCTTCACGGCTGTCATCCTCGGGACCGTCGCTCATCTCCAGCAGTTTGCGCCGGGTGAACAGCAAGCCAATCGCCAGGTACATAAGGAAGAAAATGATCAGGAACGGCTCGGTGCTGAAGAACAGTGCCGGCGTATACGAACGCAGACCCCAGGCGATACCGATGCCGAAGGTCCCGACAAAACCGATCAGGTTGAGCAGTCGCCAGGCCTTGAACCAGGCAATCGCGAGGATGCCGGCATTGAGCAGGATGAAGTAGCTGAACAGCGCGACATGGTTACCGCTGCCGGTGGAGGTCAGGATCGGCGCGGCAAAGCCGCCCAGCGCGGCGGCAGCGGCCAGCCCCAGGGCGTTCTGGGTCACTGCCAGGATCGCCGAGAACACCGTGACCGCCACCAGCAGCCCCAACGCGGCCTTGGAATCGAGCAGTGGATGCAGGCGCATGGCCGCGAACACCGTGAGGTACAACACAGCGATGCCGGTACCCTGGAGCATCAGCGCATAACTGCTGTTGCGCTGACGCAGCCACCAGCCCAGACACAGCAGGCCCAACGCACTGGCCGCGACACCGGCATAGCGCAGTTCGATCGGCACCACCATGCCTTCAGTGGCATAACGCAATAGAAACGCCAGGCCGAGGAATAACAGCAGCACGCCGACTCGCAATACGGTATTGCCACCGAACAGCCAGTTGCGCGCACCGGCCACGGCACGCTCGATGAACCCGGGGTCACGAGGAACAGGCGGCGTGACAATCGGTTCCAGGGGCTCCGCTGCGCGGGCCTCGCGCCGTGAGGTGACAGGCGTGGGGGTCCAGATATCGTCGGGCAGCGGTTGACTGGCTTGCGTGACCATCGCGGGGACCGGCGCCAGGTCGGGCGGTAGTTCCCAGACCAGCTCCGGCTCCGGCTCTGCCTCGCTCCGGGCTTCAGGCTGCGGAGCCGAGGCCACGACGATCTCGGGTGCGGGTGCGGGTGTGCTCGGCGCAGACACCGTGCCGCGCTCAAGCACGGCGAGACGCGCCTCCAACGTCAGCAGGTTTTGCTGGGTCGCTTCCAGCAGACTTTGTTGTTTGCCAGCCTCGACCCCGAGGCGGCGCAGCCGCAAGACCAGGGCGATGCCGAGCCCCGTCAATGCGCCTATCAACGCATCGGCGAACGACTCATCCACCACCCAGCCGATTGCCAGGCCCAACAGCGTCAAAATCCATTGCATGGTTGATATCCCTGAGCGGCCCATTGCGGGCATGACCGGGGTGATGCGGTGTCTGGCTCAGTCTAGTGGAAACCACACGCAACCTGTGGGAACGAACCCTGTGGGAGCCGAGCTTGCTCGCGATGAACGATGACGCGGTTTGCAGTTGAACCGTGTCGACTCCATCGCGAGCAAGCTCGGTCCCACAGGGCTCGCTCCCACATGGGTCATGAGGGCGTCCAGTCCTGAATCCGGCCACACCGCCCGGCGAAACTGGCGCTCAGTATATCGACGAAGCCCACTTGCCGTTGGGCTTCGCTCACATTTCTTACAGCAAATGCTAGTCGAGGGCTTTCCAGATGTCGGTGGCGTACTCGCGGATGGTCCGGTCGGAGGAGAACCAGCCCATGCGCGCGGTATTGAGCACCGCCGAACGCCACCACTGCTTGGAATCGTGCCAGCGCTCCTCGACCCTGGCCTGGGCGGCCCAGTAGGCATCGAAATCGGCGCAGACCAGGAAGCGGTCATAGTCCACCAGCGAATCCACCAGGCCGGTGTAGCGCATCGGATCGTCCGGCGAGAAGACTCCGCCGCGAATCGCCTGCAACACATCGCTGAGGCGATGGGACGCGGCAATGTCCGGCGCGGCGCTGAATTCACCGTTGCGCTTGCGCGCCTCCACCTGCTCGGACGTCAGGCCGAAGATGAACATGTGCTCACCCCCTACCCGCTCATGCATTTCCACGTTGGCGCCATCCATGGTGCCGATGGTCAGCGCGCCATTGAGGCCGAACTTCATGTTACTGGTGCCCGACGCCTCGAAACCGGCCGTGGAGATCTGTTCCGACAGATCCGCCGCCGGGATGATGCTTTCGGCCAGGCTGACGTTGTAGTTGGGCAGGAACACCACTTTGAGCAGGCCACGCACGGTCGGGTCGTTGTTCACCACCCGGGCGATGTCGTTGGTCAACTTGATGATCAGCTTGGCCTGGTGGTAGCTGGCGGCCGCCTTGCCGGCGAAGATTTTCACTCGCGGCACCCAGTCCACTTCCGGCTCGGCGCGAATCGCCTGGTACAGCGCCACGGTGTGCATCAGGTTAAGCAATTGGCGCTTGTACTCGTGGATCCGCTTGACCTGCACGTCGAACATCGCCGCCGGGTTCACGGCAATGCCCAAACGCTCGTGGATCAGGTAGGCCAGGGCTTTCTTGCTGTGCAGGCGCTGTTCGGCGAACTGCTTGCGGAAGGCCTGCTTGTCGGCGAACGGCTCCAGCTCGATCAGGCGCTCTTCAGGGTTGTCGAGCACGCTCGGGCCCAGGGCATCGACCATCATCGAGGTCAGTTCGGCGTTGGCCTGGAATAGCCAGCGGCGGAAGGTGACGCCGTTGGTCTTGTTGTTGATCCGTTCCGGGTAGAGCTTGTGCAGCTCGGAGAACACCGTGCTGCGCATCAGTTGCGTGTGCAACCCGGACACTCCGTTGACGCTGTGGGAACCGAGAAACGCCAGGTTGCCCATGCGCACCCGGCGGCCGTTGTCTTCTTCGATCAGCGACACCGAGCGCAGCACGTCGAAATCATGCACCCCCTTGGCCCGCAGCGAATCGATGTGCTGGGCGTTGATCAGGTAGATGATCTGCATATGCCGGGGCAGCATGCGCTCCATCAACCCCACCGGCCAGGTTTCCAGGGCTTCGGGCAGCAACGTGTGGTTGGTGTACGACAGCGTGTCCTGGGTGATCTGCCAGGCCGCGTCCCAAGCCACGTCGTAGACGTCCACCAACTGGCGCATCAGCTCGGCCACGGCGATGGACGGGTGGGTGTCGTTGAGCTGGATCGCCGCGTGATCGCCCAGGGTCAGTACCGAGGTGTGCATGTTGCGATGACGGCGCAGCAGGTCCTGCAACGAGGCGGCCACGAAGAAATACTCTTGGCGCAGGCGCAGCTCCTGGCCGGCCTCGGTACTATCGGCCGGATAGAGCACACGGGAAATACTTTCGGCCCGGGCAACCTCAGCCACGGCACCGAGGTGGTCGCCGGCATTGAAGCGCTCCAGGTGCAGGTCTTCCACGGCCCGGGCGCGCCACAGGCGCAGGGTGTTCACGCTCGCCCCCCGCCAGCCCACCACCGGGGTGTCATAGGCAATGGCCCGTACGGTTTCACCCGGAGACCAGACCTGCCGGGTCTTGCCGGTCTCGTCGGTGACGGTCTCGACGCTACCGCCGAAGCCGATCGGGTAAACCACTTCCGGCCGTTCGAACTCCCAGGGGTTGCCGAAATCCAGCCAGTGCTCGGTCTGCTCCTGTTGCCAGCCATCGACGATCGCCTGGCGAAACAGGCCGTGCTCGTAACGAATGCCATAGCCATGGCCGGCGATGCCGAGGGTCGACATGCTCTCCATGAAGCACGCCGCCAACCGGCCGAGGCCACCGTTGCCCAGCGCCGCATCGGGCTCCAGTGTACGAATGCGCTCCAGGTCCACGCCCAACTCGGTGAGGGCCTCGCGGGCAGTATCCAGCAGGCCGAGGTTGCTCAGGCTGTCGTAGAGCAGGCGTCCGATGAGAAATTCCAGGGAAAGGTAATAGACCCGCTTCTGGCCCTTGCGATAGATCTGCCGCGTGTGGTCCATCCAGTGCTCGACCATGTGGTCGCGGGCGGCAAGGGCAATGGCTTCGAACCAATCGTGATCAAACGCATGATCCGGGTCCTTGCCGACGGCATAAGTGAGTTTGGTCAACACAGCGTCGCGAAATGCGGCTACTTCGGCTTCGCGAACAAGTGGTTCTTGAGTCATGAATAAGACCTCGAACGAGCATGGAATTGTCTGAGCCTAGACGGTCTGACAGACGGCAAAGGCTCTTGGTTCGGTGGTTTTTCTCCAAGTGCCGGAGAATTGCCGCCAGGGAATTGCCGATGGACGAATGAATGCAGGGGCCGTGCCGCCGAACGCGGGGTTTTGCCAGAACGAAAAAAAACCGGCGGATGGTCGTTCAAAATTTCACCAGTACCGGTATGATCGCGCGCCCTGATGCATGCTGGTACACCTAGATGATGAAGCCCAACCTGATCGCCGCCGCGGAGATCGACCGACTCGATACCTGGGCCAAGTATTCCGCCCCGATGTGCGGTTCCTGCGTGTCGAGCTGCTGCACGCTGCCGGTCGAGGTCAAGATCAAGGACCTGATCCGGATCGGCATCGTCGACGAATTCGAACTGGGCGACCCACCGAAAAACATTGCCAAGCGCCTGCAAAAGGAAGGGATCGTCGAGCGTTACAACCAGAAGTCGGAGATCTTCACGCTCCAGCGCATGAGCAACAACGATTGCCTTTATCTGGACCGCAAGAGCCGCCTGTGCACCATTTACGAGAAACGCCCGGACACCTGCCGCAATCATCCGCGGGTCGGCCCACGGCCGGGGTATTGCGCGTACAAGCCCAAGGAAGTGGAGCGCGAGCGCAATCCGCGGACGCTGGATCGGTTTTGATCGGCTGACGCTATCGCGAGCAGGTTCGCTCCCACATGGACGGCGCTGAACCTGTGGGAGCGAGCCTGCTCGCGATGAGGCCCGAATAGCCAGCATAAAACTCCAGGCATAAAAAAACGCCCCCAGTCTCACGACCGGGGGCGTTTTTCATTCAGCCGAAGCTAAACGATCAAGCCTTGGCTTTCTTGGCAGCGCGGGTACGCTCGCCTTCGTCCAGGATCTTCTTGCGCAGGCGAATCGACTTAGGCGTCACTTCACACAGCTCGTCATCCTGGATGAATTCCAGTGCCTGTTCCAGGGTGAAGCGAACAGGTGGAACCAGGGCGATGGTTTCGTCTTTACCCGAAGCACGCATGTTGTCGAGCTTCTTGCCCTTGGTAGGGTTGACGCCCAGGTCGTTGTCACGGCTGTTCAGACCTACGATCTGGCCGTTGTAGATTTCCTGGCCGTGCTCGACGAACAGCTTGCCACGCGCCTGGAGGGTTTCCAGGGAGTAGGTCAGCGCCTTGCCGGTTTCTACCGATACCAGGACGCCGTTCTGACGGCCGGACATGTGGCCGGACTTCATGGTGTCGTAGCGATCGAAGATCGAGGTCAGGATGCCAGCACCGTTGGTCAGGGTCAGGAACTGGTTACGGAAACCGATCAGGCCACGAGCCGGGATGTTGTACTCCAGGCGTACACGCCCTTTGCCATCCGGGGACATGTTGGTCAGGTCGCCTTTACGCAGGCCCATTTCTTCCATGACCTTGCCCTGGGATTCCTCAGGGATGTCGATGGTGACGTTCTCGAACGGTTCCTGCTTGTTGCCGTCGACGACGCGGATGATCACTTCAGGACGGCCTACGGCCATTTCGAAGCCTTCGCGACGCATGGTTTCGATCAGTACCGAGAGGTGCAGCTCACCACGGCCGGAAACCTTGAACTTGTCGGCAGAGTCGCCTTCTTCAACGCGCAGTGCAACGTTGTACAGCAGCTCTTTGTCCAAACGCTCCTTGATGTTACGGGACGTCACGAACTTGCCTTCCTTACCGCAGAATGGCGAGTCGTTGACCTGGAAGGTCATGGAAACGGTCGGCTCGTCGACGGTCAGCGGCTTCATCGCCTCGACAACGGTCGGGTCGCACAGGGTGTCGGAGATGAACAGCTCTTCGAAGCCGCTGATGCAGACGATGTCGCCGGCAGCCGCTTCTTCGACGTCCACACGGTGCAGACCGTGGTGACCCATCAGCTTCAGGATACGGCCGTTGCGCTTCTTGCCGTCGACGTCGATGGCGACGACCGGGGTGTTCGGCTTGACGCGACCACGGGCGATACGGCCAACACCGATCACACCCAGGAAGCTGTTGTAGTCCAGGGCCGAGATCTGCATCTGGAACGGACCATCACGGTCAACGGCCGGCGCAGGTACGTTGTCGACGATCGACTGGTACAGCGGGGTCATGTCTTCAGCCATGTCGGTGTGGTCCAGACCGGCAATGCCGTTCAGGGCCGAGGCGTAGACGACCTGGAAGTCCAGTTGTTCGTCGGTGGCACCCAGGTTGTCGAACAGGTCGAAGATCTGGTCCAGAACCCAGTCAGGACGCGCGCCCGGACGGTCGACCTTGTTGATCACGACGATCGGCTTGAGGCCGGCTTCGAACGCTTTCTTGGTCACGAAACGGGTTTGCGGCATAGGGCCGTCCTGGGCGTCGACCAGCAGCAGCACGGAGTCGACCATCGACATCACGCGCTCTACTTCACCACCGAAGTCGGCGTGGCCCGGGGTGTCCACGATGTTGATGTGGTAGCCGTTCCAGTTGATGGCGGTGTTTTTCGCCAGGATGGTAATACCACGCTCTTTTTCCTGGTCGTTGGAGTCCATCACGCGCTCGTCGTTGAGCTCGTTGCGTTCCAGGGTGCCGGATTGACGCAAGAGTTTGTCTACCAGGGTGGTCTTACCATGGTCAACGTGGGCAATGATGGCGATGTTGCGTAGATTTTCGATCACTTGTGTATCTCGATCAGAGGATTCGGTGTGCTGACAGGTCGTGGCAGCGATTTACGTTGAGTCCGACAAAGCCGCTACAGCTTGTCGGCGGCGTCGGGGGGCCGGTGACGCAGGCCACAGGCAAACAGCCCCGGGCACTTAGCTCGGTCGATAAACGCGCACATTGGCATGCCCCTCACTGAGCAAATGGTGGGCATGCAGGCGACTCATCACGCCTTTGTCGCAATACAGCAGGTACTGGCGAGTAGGGTCCAGTTCCTTGAAACGCGCGTTCACTGCATAGAACGGCATCGTTTGTACCTCGATATCGGCGACGCTCAACGGGTCGTCTTCAGCGTCGTCCGGATGACGGATGTCGATGATGATCTGACCGGCCAGCGCTTCGCCGACTTCTTCAATCTTGATGTCCTGGCCCAATTCGTCGATCACCCGATCGATCGGCACCAGCCTGGCGTTTTCGAGCGCACGCTCGAGCACCGCCATGTCGAATTCTTTCTCTTCGTGCTCCACGCGCCCGCGCTTGGCGGCCGTCTTCGGGTTGACCGAGATGACCCCGCAGTACTCCGGCATGTGCCGGGCAAATTCGGCGGTGCCAATCGCGTTGGCCGTGTCGATGATGTCCTGCTTGTGACTGGCGATCAGCGGGCGCAGCACGAGCTTTTCGGTGACGCAGTCGATCACCGACAGGTTCGGCAGCGTCTGGCTCGATACCTGGGATATCGCCTCCCCGGTAACCAGCGCGTCGATGTGCAGGCGATCAGCGATGCTGGACGCGGCACGCAACATCATACGCTTCAAAATGACGCCCATATGACTGTCGTCGACTTTGCCGAGGATTTCTCCCAGAACTTCTTCGAACGGCACACTCACAAATAACACGCGCTGGGAACTGCCGTACTTCTTCCAGATGAAGTGCGCCACTTCCATCACGCCCAGCTCATGGGCACGCCCGCCGAGGTTGAAGAAGCAGAAATGGCTCATCAGGCCGCGCCGCATGATCTGGTAGGCCGCGACCGTGGAGTCGAAGCCGCCAGACATCAGCACCAGCGTCTGCTCCAGGGCACCCAGCGGATACCCGCCGATGCCGTTGTGCTGGCTGTGGATGACGAACAACCGTTGGTCGCGTATTTCGATACGGACTTCAACCTGCGGGTTTTTCAACGAAATACCGGCGGCGCCACACTGCTGGCGCAGTTGGCTGCCGACGTAGCGGTCCACGTCCATCGAGCTGAACGGATGCTTGCCCGCGCGCTTGCAACGTACCGAGAAAATCTTGCCCGCCAACGCATTGCCATAATGCAGCTTGCATTTGGCAACGATGTCGTCGAAATCCCCCAGCGGATATTCATCCACCTGCAGGAAATGCGCGATGCCTGGCATGCAGGTCAGCCGCTCGGTCATTTCCTTCAGGATCCTGGGTTCGCTGACGCGGGTTTCCAGTTCGAGATTGTCCCACACGCCATTCACCACCACGACCGGATCCAGATCACGGAGCACGGCACGGATGTTCTTGGCCAACTGCCGGATGAAACGGGTCCGGACCGGGCGGCTCTTGATGGTGATTTCGGGGAAGACTTTTACGATTAGTTTCATGAAAACAGCGCGCGAACGGCCAGCCGAAAAAGGGGGGCGCGGATTATAGCGGAAATTGCTCAAGGTTTGACCAATTAATGTGTAGATGGTTTTGAGCGCACCAAAACGGGTCGCCGACTATCCTTTGCGCTACATTACAGTGCGTAATTGTCTGACAATCCCTGGTTCAAGCCCTCTAAAGGCGTGGATTTGGTGCAAAAAACCCAAGCTGGGGCACTGGCATGCAATTTGCTCCCTTGTGAGGCAGGTTGCCTTGGCAGAGTATTCGCGCCGGCATCACTCATATCTACGGGCAAACCATTACCCCGCCCGAAGCCACCCGGAGGACATATGTCGAAGTCGGTTCAACTCATCAAAGATCATGACGTCAAGTGGATTGATCTGCGCTTCACTGACACCAAAGGCACTCAACATCACGTAACCATGCCGGCCCGTGATGCCCTGGATGACGATTTCTTCGAAATCGGCAAGATGTTCGACGGCTCCTCCATTTCCGGCTGGAAAGGCATCGAAGCGTCCGACATGATCCTGATGCCAGACGACGAAACGGCTGTCCTGGATCCGTTCACCGAAGAGCCGACCCTGATCCTGGTCTGCGACATCATCGAACCTTCGACCATGCAAGGCTATGACCGCGATCCACGCGCCATTGCCCACCGTGCCGAGGAATACCTGAAGTCCACCGGTATCGGCGACACCGCTTTCTTCGGTCCTGAGCCTGAGTTCTTCATCTTCGACTCGGTCAAGTTCAAGTCCGACATCTCCGGCTCCATGTTCAAGATCTTCTCCGAACAAGGTTCGTGGATGTCCGACCAGGACATCGAAGGCGGTAACAAGGGCCACCGTCCGGGCGTGAAAGGCGGCTACTTCCCAGTACCACCGTTCGACTTCGACCACGAAATCCGTACCTCCATGTGCAACGCACTGGAAGAAATGGGCCAGACCGTCGAAGTTCACCACCACGAAGTGGCGACTGCCGGCCAGAACGAAATCGGCGTGAAGTTCAACACGCTGGTCGCCAAGGCTGACGAAGTCCAGACCCTGAAGTATGTCGTGCACAACGTTGCCGATGCCTATGGCCGCACCGCGACCTTCATGCCGAAGCCACTGTACGGCGACAACGGTTCGGGCATGCACGTTCACATGTCGATCTCCAAGGACGGCAAGAACACTTTCGCAGGCGAAGGCTATGCCGGTCTGTCGGACACCGCCCTGTACTTCATCGGCGGTATCATCAAGCACGGTAAGGCCCTGAACGGTTTCACCAACCCGTCGACCAACTCCTACAAGCGTCTGGTACCCGGCTTCGAAGCACCGGTGATGCTGGCCTACTCGGCTCGCAACCGTTCCGCCTCGATCCGTATTCCTTACGTGAACAGCCCTAAAGCTCGCCGTATCGAAGCCCGCTTCCCGGATCCGGCTGCCAACCCGTACCTGGCCTTCGCCGCACTGATGATGGCCGGTCTGGACGGTATCCAGAACAAGATCCACCCTGGCGATGCCGCCGACAAAAACCTGTATGACCTGCCGCCTGAAGAGGCCAAGGAAATCCCACAGGTTTGCGGCAGCCTGAAAGAAGCCCTGGAAGAGCTGGACAAGGGCCGTGCGTTCCTGACCAAGGGCGGCGTATTCAGCGATGACTTCATCGACGCTTACATCGCACTGAAAAGCGAAGAAGAAATCAAGGTTCGCACCTTCGTACACCCACTGGAATACGAGCTGTACTACAGCTGCTGATCCGGTAGCGCTCGCACACGCGGCGTGAAACAAGAGAGGCCTCCTTCGGGAGGCCTTTTTTATGGGTGCAGATTACGTGCATGATGACCGCCGCCTCCCAGACAAGAAGAGACTGCCCATGAACTTGCGCCTCACACTTGGCCTTGCCCTCGCTGCCGCGCTACTGACGACCACCGCCGAAGCCACACCTGCTCCGGACGCCCTTACCCCATTGCTTAACGCCATTGGCGAACGCATCGCCCTTGCCGATCAAGTGGCGCTGAGCAAATGGGACAGCCATAAACCGGTAGAAGACCGTCAGCGTGAGCGAGAAGTCATTGCCGCCGCCGTCGCCCAGGCACCGGTCTACAAGCTGTCCGGTGAAACCGTGGAAGCGTTTTTCAGCGCCCAGATAGAAGCCAACAAACTGGTGCAGTACATCGACCTGTCCGACTGGGCCCTGGCCGGCAAGGCCCCGGACCTCCCGCGTCCGGACCTGGTGGGGCAAATCCGCCCGCAACTCGATCGGCTGCAAAAACGCCTGCTGCAACAACTGGCCGATTTCGCCCCCTACCGTACCGATCCGCAGTGCCCGCAATGGCTGGCCCGGGCCACCCACAACGACAAACAGCACCCAGTGCACCGTCTTGCCCTGATCCGGGCGACCGCAGAGCTGTGCCTGGCCAAAAGCTGAGGCAACACACACTCCCCTGTGGGAGCGAGCCTGCTCGCGATGGCGATCGATCAGCAACATTGCTGCTGCCTGACACATCGCCATCGCGAGCAGGCTCACTCCCACAAGGGGACTTCAGTGGTTGAACTCTTTGGGTTGGGCCAACCGCCGCCTTGTCCTATGCTGCATCCAACACTTTCAGTTTCCGGTCGATTTTTATGGGTCGTGTCTTTCCTGGCGTTTTGTTGCTACTGGCATTGCCCGCGGCAGCCCAGATCTACAAATACACCGACGCCGATGGCAACACCGCCTACAGCAACCAGCCGCCCCAAGGCGTACCGGCCCAGACGGTGGAGTTGCCGCCGCTCAACAGCATCGAACATCAATCCTCAAGCAGCCCGGACATGCCGACAACGCCTGCCAACAGTGAAGCGCCGCGCAAGGCCTACGACCTGCTCGAACTGACGGACATCCCCACCGAGCAAGCCCTGCGCGCCAACAACGGCACTTTCACCGTTGGCGTCCGGACGCAACCGCGCCTGCAAAGCCCTCATCAGTTCCGGCTGCTGCTGGACGACCAGCCCTACGGCCAGCCCTCCAACGTGCCGCGCCTGCAACTGGTGAACATCGACCGGGGCGAGCATCGTCTGGCGGTCCAGGTCATCGATGGGGATCACCTTGTGCAACAGAGCGATACCGTCACCTTTACCGTGCAGCGGGTGCACCAGCCATGATCCGTTGGGTGCTTGTGCTGTGCCTGTCGCTGGTCGCCTTGCCGGGGGTAGCGCAGGTCTATACCTACGTCGACGCCCAGGGCAATCGTGTCTTCACCGATCAACCGCGCCCCGGCAATGCGAAGAAAGTCCAACTGCCACCGGGCAACCGGATGACCACGGCGCCCGCTACCACCACCTCGGCACCGGCCTCCGCAGAGCAGCCCACGCCCCTGTTTCATTACGAGATGCTGCGGCTGCTGATCCCGGAACCGGATGCCACGATACGCAGCACAGCGGGGGAATTGATCGTCACCGCTACCAGTGAGCCGAGGCTGAAAAAGGGCCATCGCTACCGTCTGCTGCTGGACGGTCAGCCCACCGGCGAACCAGGACCAAGCCCGGTGTTTGCCTTGAGCAACATCGATCGAGGCACCCATCACCTGGCGGTGGAAATCCTCGATGAGCAAGACCGCATCGTCGAGCGCACCGCCAACCAGCCCTTCCACATGCAACGCACGTCGCTGGCGCAGAAGCGCCGTATCAAACCCTGCGCAACCGCCGACTATGGCCAGCGCCCCGAATGCCCCCTCGCCGACAAACCCGAAGAAGAAAGCAGCATCCTGCCATTCTTCTAACGCCGCCATGACGATGCACTATATTGGTGCATAACGTTGCGCCGCTACTCAGCTGCCAGCCCATTTTGGTTCGAAAGTACCCGGAAAAACTGGCAGAACGCCACGCAATCGGGCGAAAAAACCTCTTTTCAGGCTCTAAACGCTTCTTTTCGGAGCCTTGGTTTGGTTTTTGCATTTTCCTTCTATCAGCGCATTCATTGCGCGCGCAATTTAGGACCGGCCCCGAATTGCCACGCATCAAAAGAGGTCCCGATGACCATTAGCGACGCACTACACCGCTTGTTACTCGACAACCTCACCACCGCGACCATTCTGCTCGATGCCGAACTGCGCCTCGAGTACATGAACCCGGCGGCGGAGATGCTCCTGGCCGTCAGCGGCCAGCGCAGCCATGGACAGTTCATCAGCGAGTTGTTCACCGAATCCGCCGAGGCACTCAACTCCTTGCGCCAGGCCGTGGAGCAGGCTCACCCGTTCACCAAGCGCGAGGCGATGCTCACCGCCCTGACCGGCCAGACGCTGACGGTCGACTACGCGGTGACCCCGATCCTGAGTAACGGCGCCACCCTGTTGCTGCTGGAAGTCCACCCTCGTGATCGCTTGCTGCGCATCACCAAGGAAGAGGCGCAGTTGTCCAAGCAGGAAACCAGCAAGATGCTGGTGCGGGGCCTGGCCCACGAGATCAAGAACCCCCTCGGTGGCATCCGTGGCGCTGCGCAATTGCTGGCCCGGGAGCTGCCTGAAGAAAGCCTCAAGGACTACACCAACGTCATCATCGAGGAAGCCGACCGCCTGCGAAATCTCGTGGACCGCATGCTCGGCTCCAACAAGCTGCCGTCCCTGGCCTTGTGCAATGTCCACGAAGTACTGGAGCGCGTTGGCAGCCTCGTGGAAGCCGAGAGCCAGGGCTGCATCACCTTGGTGCGCGACTATGACCCGAGCATTCCCGATGTCTTGATCGATCGTGAACAGATGATCCAGGCCGTATTGAACATCGTGCGCAACGCGATGCAGGCCATCAGCAGCCAGAATGAGCTGCGCCTGGGCCGCATCAGCCTGCGCACCCGCGCCTTGCGCCAGTTCACCATCGGCCATGTGCGCCATCGCCTGGTGACCAAGATCGAAATCATCGACAACGGCCCGGGCATCCCCACGGAGCTGCAGGAAACCATCTTCTTTCCCATGGTCAGTGGCCGTCCGGACGGTACCGGACTGGGCCTGGCCATTACCCAGAACATCATCAGTCAGCATCAGGGCCTGATCGAGTGTGAGAGCCATCCCGGCCACACCACCTTTTCGATCTTCCTGCCACTGGAACAAGGAGCCACATCGACATGAGCCGTAGTGAAACCGTGTGGATCGTCGATGACGACCGTTCTATCCGCTGGGTCCTGGAAAAAGCCTTGCAACAGGAAGGCATGACCACCCAGAGCTTCGACAGCGCCGATGGCGTGATGAGCCGCCTGGCCCGTCAGCAACCGGACGTCATCATCTCCGACATCCGCATGCCCGGGGCCAGCGGCCTGGACCTGCTGGCGCGGATTCGCGAGGAGCACCCCCGGCTGCCGGTGATCATCATGACCGCCCACTCCGACCTGGACAGCGCCGTAGCGTCCTACCAGGGCGGAGCCTTCGAATACCTGCCCAAGCCGTTCGATGTCGATGAAGCGGTGTCCCTGGTCAAGCGCGCCAACCAGCACGCCCAGGAACAACAGGGCCTGGAAGAAGTGCCGGCCCTGACCCGCACCCCGGAAATCATCGGCGAAGCGCCGGCGATGCAGGAAGTGTTTCGCGCTATCGGACGCCTGAGCCACTCCAACATTACCGTGCTGATCAATGGCGAATCCGGTACCGGTAAAGAACTGGTAGCCCATGCCCTGCACCGCCACAGCCCACGGGCAGCGTCGCCGTTCATCGCCCTGAACATGGCCGCGATTCCCAAGGACCTGATGGAATCCGAACTGTTCGGCCACGAGAAAGGCGCATTCACCGGCGCGGCCAACCTGCGACGCGGGCGCTTCGAACAGGCCGACGGCGGCACCTTGTTCCTCGACGAGATCGGCGACATGCCGGCCGACACCCAGACCCGTCTGTTGCGCGTGTTGGCGGACGGCGAGTTCTATCGGGTGGGCGGTCATACGCCGGTCAAGGTCGATGTCCGCATCATCGCCGCGACCCACCAGAACCTGGAAACCCTGGTTCACGCCGGCAAATTCCGTGAAGACCTGTTCCATCGCCTGAACGTGATCCGCATTCATATCCCGCGCCTGGCGGATCGTCGCGAAGACATCCCGACCCTGGCCAGGCATTTCCTCAGCCGCGCCGCCCAGGAGCTGGCGGTGGAGCCCAAGCTGCTCAAGAGCGAGACCGAGGAATACCTGAAGAACCTGCCGTGGCCCGGCAACGTGCGCCAGTTGGAGAACACCTGCCGCTGGATCACGGTCATGGCCTCGGGACGTGAGGTGCACATCGGTGACCTGCCGCCGGAACTGTTGAGCCTGCCACAGGATTCGGCCCCGGTGACCAACTGGGAACAGGCCCTGCGCCAGTGGGCCGACCAGGCCCTGGCCCGTGGCCAGTCGAGTCTGCTGGACAGCGCCGTACCGAGTTTCGAACGCATCATGATCGAAACCGCCCTCAAGCATACCGCCGGCCGCCGCCGCGACGCCGCCGTGTTGCTGGGCTGGGGGCGCAATACCTTGACCCGCAAGATCAAGGAATTGGGGATGAAGGTCGATGGCGGGGATGACGATGAAAGCGATGAGGGCTGAGCAGCCGTTGGCTTTTCGCTGAATCTGAAGGCCAATCGCGAGCAGGCTCGCTCCCACCTCGGACATCGGTGTCCGCGCATTCATGTGGGAGCGAGCCTGCTCGCGATGCTTTTGAAAGTCCCGTGCACCACACCAATGCACCACGAACCGCAAATGCGCGTTTCATTCGAGCCCAAGGCAACCGCGCTACTTCATGAAAACCGCCTCATAAAAAAGCCAAAGCCCCGGAATACGGGGCTTTGCGCAACATCAAAAAGTTTTTTGTGACAAGCCATTTAAAACTGGCACGCCCCCTGCAATAACCCAATCACTACCCAGTTTCGGGGACCTTGGTACAGGCAGGCCGGGGATTCCCCATTTTATCCGGGCTCATCCGAGCCCACCGTTTTGGGGGCCTTGATACAGGCAGGTCAAGGTTTCCCTTCTTTACACCCAGGGCTGGATCCTCTCGATCGCCCTCCCGTTTTGGGGACCTTGGTACAGGCAGGCCGGGGATTCCCCTCTTTTATTGCTCCTGGAGACGGACCTCCAGCCGCCAGCGGTCGTCCACCTCGCCGCCGGTCCACTCAGCCCGCAATGGACGCGCCGCCACCAACGTCAGCAGCAACCCCTTGTCACTCAAGCGCACCCGCCAGTTCACGTCCTTGCCGTTGAGCTTCAATTGTCCCTTCTGCGCCGGGCCTTCGGCTTCGAACAACAGCGCCACGGAGCCATCGACGATTTCCCCGTGCAGCTTGGGTTCGTCATTGAACCAGGCCACCAGCACCCCATCGCCCACCTCGATCCGCTCCAACACACTCGGTTCGGGATTGGTCAGGCGACCGATCATCAAGCCAATCATCAACCCAAAGATTGCCAGGGAGCCCATGACCCGCGGGAATAGCTTCGAACGCTCATCGGTTTGCAGCGTAGAATGCGCGTCATCTTTGTTATCGGAGCCGTGCATGTTTCACGTCATCCTTTTTCAACCGGAAATTCCGCCGAACACCGGCAATGTCATCAGGCTCTGCGCCAACAGCGGCTGCCACCTGCATTTGATCGAACCGCTGGGCTTCGAAATGGACGACAAGCGTTTGCGCCGCGCCGGACTCGACTACCACGAGTATGCCACCTTGCAGCGTCATGCAGACCTCGCCAGTTGTCTGGAAAGCCTCGGGCATCCGCGCCTGTTCGCCTTCACCACCAAAGGTTCGCGGCCCTTTCATGACGCCAGTTTCGTCGCTGGCGATGCGTTCCTGTTCGGGCCTGAAAGCCGGGGCCTGCCGGCCGACGTACTGGACGCCCTACCAGCAGAGCAGCGCTTGCGCCTGCCGATGCGCGAAGGCTGCCGCAGCCTGAACCTGTCCAACACAGTGGCGGTGGCTGTTTACGAGGCGTGGCGGCAGAACGGTTTCGCCTGAACCCTTCCTGTCAGTCAGAAACACCTGTGGGAGCGAGCCCTGTGAGAGCCAAACTTGTGGGAGCCGAGCTTGCTCGCGATGAACGATGACGCGGTTTAAAGTTGAACCGTGTCGACTCCATCGCGAGCAAGCTCGGCTCCTACAGGCTCTGCTCCCACAGGGCTCGCTCCCACAGGTTTTGTAGCCGGCTGTCGGACGTTTATTGAACCGTCGCGCTGCCTTCTTCCTGCATGCGCTGCAGTTCTTGGGCGTACAGGGCGTCGAAGTTCACCGGGGCCAGCATCAGGGCCGGGAACGAACCACGGGTCACCAGGCTGTCCAGCGCTTCACGGGCATACGGGAACAGGATGTTCGGGCAGAACGCGCCCAGGGTGTGGCTCATCGAAGCGGCATCCAGGTTCTTGATCAGGAAGATACCGGCCTGCTGGACTTCAGCGATGAATGCGACTTCCTCACCGTTCTTCACGGTGACCGACAGGGTCAGCACCACTTCGTGGAAGTCTTCTTCCAGGGCTTTCTGATGGGTGTTCAGGTCCAGGCCTACGCTCGGCTCCCACTGCTGGCGAAAGATCGCCGGGCTTTTCGGGGCTTCGAAGGACAGGTCACGCACATAAATGCGCTGCAAGGAGAATTGCGGTGCGGCTTCTTCTTCGCTGGCAGCTGTGTTCTGTTGGTCAGTCATCGCAGATCCTTCTCACTTCAGGTTCTTTAGGGGATTCAGGCCTTGAGCATCGCGTCGAGCTTGCCGGCGCGCTCCAGGGCAAACAGGTCGTCGCAACCGCCCACGTGGGTGCTGCCGATCCAGATCTGCGGCACGGACGTACGCCCGGCCTTCTGGGTCATCTCGGCGCGCAGCTGCGGCTTGCCGTCGACCTTGATCTCTTCGAAAGCCACGCCCTTGTTCTGGAGCAGGAACTTGGCTCTGGAGCAATAGGGGCAGTAATCGCTGGAATAGACAACGACGTGGGTCATCTCACTTCACCAGGGGCAGGTTGTCGGCTTTCCAGGTTGCCACGCCACCGGACAGCTTGGCGGCGGTGAAACCGGATTTCATCAGTTCGCGGGCGTGGGTACCGGCCGTCTGGCCCATGGCATCGACCAGGATGATGGTCTTGGCCTTGTGCTTTTCCAGCTCGCCGATACGTGCGGCCAGTTTGTCCTGGGGAATGTTCAGCGCGCCGACAATGTGACCGGCGGCGAATTCCTTGCCCGGGCGAATGTCCACCACCACGCCGGCATCCTTGTTGACCAGCGCGGTCAGTTCGGCGGTGCTCAGGCTGCGGCCGCCGCCCTGCATCGTATGGGCGACCAGCAATGCCAGCAGTACGACGAAGATACCGACAAGAATGTAGTGGTTAGTGGCAAATTCAATCAGGTGAGCAACCATCGAAGGAGGTTCCAGGGCGTTAAAATGTCGGCCAGTATACACAGCACTCAGGGTCGGCCAAACCCCGCCCGGCGGTGACGGCACCGGAACTTACCTTTAAACTGCCCGTCCCTTTTCCATCGTCTTCTTTTAACCAGCCACGAGTGGATTCCATGACTACCACGCCTAAACCTTTGGTCCTGATGATTCTCGACGGCTTCGGTCACAGTGACAGCCACGAATCCAACGCTGTGTATTCGGCCAACAAGCCTGTGTTGGACCGCCTGTGGGCCACCGTGCCGAACGGCCTGATCTCCGGCAGCGGCATGGATGTCGGCCTGCCGGACGGGCAGATGGGCAACTCCGAAGTCGGTCACATGAACCTCGGCGCCGGCCGTGTGGTTTACCAGGACTTCACTCGCGTCACCAAAGCGATCCGCGACGGCGAGTTCTTCGACAACCCGACCATCTGCGCTGCCGTGGACAAAGCCGTGGCGGCCGGCAAGGCCGTGCATTTTATGGGCCTGCTGTCCGATGGCGGCGTGCACAGCCACCAGGACCACCTGATCGCCATGGCCGAACTGGCCTTCAAGCGCGGTGCCGAGAACATCTACCTGCACGCCTTCCTCGACGGCCGTGACACGCCGCCGAAAAGCGCCGCATCTTCGATCGAGCTGCTGGACACGACCTTCCAGGCGCTCGGCAAGGGTCGCATCGCCAGCATTGTCGGCCGTTACTACGCCATGGACCGCGACAACCGTTGGGACCGTGTCGCCCAAGCCTACAACCTGATCGTCGATGGCAATGCCGAATTCAGCGCCGCCACCGCCCAGGAAGGCCTGGAAGCTGCCTACGAGCGTGGCGAAAGCGACGAATTCGTCAAGGCCACCACCATCGGCACACCGGTCAAGGTCGAGGATGGCGACGCTGTGGTGTTCATGAACTTCCGTGCCGACCGCGCCCGCGAGCTGACCCGGGTCTTCGTCGAAGACGATTTCAAGGAATTCGAACGCGCTCGCCAGCCCAAACTGGCCGGTTTCGTGATGCTGACCCAGTACGCCGCCAGCATTCCCGCACCGTCGGCCTTCGCCGCCGGCAGCCTGGAAAACGTCCTGGGCGATTACCTGGCCAAGAATGGCAAGACCCAGTTGCGCATCGCCGAAACCGAAAAATACGCCCACGTGACATTCTTTTTCTCGGGCGGCCGCGAAGAACCGTTTCCGGGCGAAGAGCGCATCCTGATCCCCTCGCCGAAAGTCGCCACCTACGACCTGCAACCTGAGATGAGCGCCCCGGAAGTCACCGACCGGATCGTCGACGCCATTGAAAACCAGCGCTACGACGTCATCGTGGTCAACTACGCCAACGGCGACATGGTCGGTCACAGCGGTGTGTTCGAGGCGGCGGTCAAGGCCGTGGAGTGCCTGGATACCTGCGTTGGCCGCATCGTCGAAGCGCTGGAAAAGGTCGGTGGCGAAGCGCTGATCACGGCCGACCACGGCAACGTCGAGCAGATGTCCGACGAATCCACCGGCCAGGCCCACACTGCCCACACCACCGAGCCGGTGCCGTTCATTTATGTCGGCAAGCGCGACTTCAAGGTCCGCGACGGCGGCGTGCTGGCCGACGTGGCGCCGACCATGCTGATGCTGCTGGGCATGGAAAAGCCGGCGGAAATGACCGGGACTTCGATTCTGGTCTGATCAGCATCCCCCCCTGTGGGAGCAGAGCCTGCTCGCGATAGCGATCGAACGGCCAGCACTTTTGGCGAATGTGCTGACATCATCGCGAGCAAGCTTTGCTCCCACAGAGGTTTGGCGGTGATTTGGCGCCTGACACCAGCCCAGTTATCACACAGCCCCAAATGGGCGTTTTTTTTGCGGCGTGGGGCGGGCATACTAGGCCGTCCCTTTCCCTGGTATCGCCCGCCTCTATGCTTCGCGTCCTGATAGCCCTCGCTCTGACCTGCCTGCTCCAACCGGCCTTCGCTGACGAGCGCGCGCAAACCCAACAGCAGTTGGAAGCCACGCGCCAGGACATTGCCGAGCTGAAGAAGCTGCTGGGCAAACTGCAGGAAGAGAAAGCCGGCGTACAGAAAGACCTGCGCGGCACCGAGACCGAGATGGGCAACCTGGAGAAACAGGTCGATGCCCTGCAAAAAGAGCTGAAGAAAAGCGAATCCGAGCTGCAGCGGCTCGATGGAGAGAAAAAAAAACTCCAGAGCGCGCGCACTGAACAGCAACACCTGATCGCCATCCAGGCCCGCGCGGCCTATCAGAGCGGCCGTCAGGAGTACCTCAAGCTGTTGCTCAACCAGCAGAACCCCGAGAAGTTCGCCCGCACCCTCACCTATTACGACTACCTGAGCCAGGCACGCCTGGAGCAACTCAAGAAATTCAACGAAACCCTGCGCCAACTGGCCAACGTCGAGAAAGACATCGAATTGCAACAGGCCCAGTTGCTGGTGCAGAAAAGCAGCCTGGACACTCAGCGCGAAGAACTCGAGAAGGTTCGCAAGGAACGCGCGGTGGCCCTGGCCAAGCTCAATGACGACATGAAAGCGCGGGACAGCAAGCTCAAGGCTCGTGAGCAGGACCAGGCCGAACTGGCAAACGTGCTGAAGACCATCGAGGAAACCCTGGCCCGCCAGGCGCGAGAGGCAGAGGAAGCGCGGCAGAAAGCGCTGATCGCCCAGCAGGAAGCCGAAAAAAAGCGCTTGCGTGAAGCCCAGGCCGATGCGGACTCGGACGACGCGCCCCGCAAAACGACGAAGCCCAGCCCTGGCGCCTTGGTTTCCAGCGATGGCGAAACCTTCGGCGGCGCCTTTGCTTCCGCCCGGGGCAAACTTCCATGGCCAGTCAATGGTCGATTGCTTGCGCGCTTTGGTGAAACCCGCGGCGACGACACCCGCACCAAGTGGGACGGCGTGATGATCAGCGCATCCGCCGGCAGCCAGGTGCATGCCGTTCATGGCGGGCGGGTAGTGTTCGCCGACTGGCTGCGCGGCGCCGGCCTGCTGGTGATCCTCGATCACGGCAACGGTTACCTGAGTCTGTATGGCCACAACCAGACGCTGCTCAAGTCGGCGGGGGATGTGGTCAAGGCCGGTGAGTCCATCTCCACGGTCGGCAACAGTGGCGGGCAGGATACGCCTGCGCTGTATTTCGCAATTCGTCAGCAGGGTCGCCCCAGTGACCCGGCCCAATGGTGTCGTGCGCAAGGATAAGCGCGCCCATCCAATTAAGGAGTTCGTTCGACATGCTGCATTTGTCCCGCCTCACCTCGCTGGCTCTGACGATCGCCCTCGTGATCGGTGCACCCCTGGCTTTTGCCGCCGGACCGGCCCCATCGGCGCCTGCCGCCACGGCCGCCACCACCAAGGCACCGTTGCCCCTGGACGAACTGCGCACCTTCGCCGAAGTCATGGACCGGATCAAGGCCGCCTACGTCGAACCGGTGGATGACAAGATGCTGCTGGAGAACGCCATCAAGGGCATGCTCAGCAACCTTGACCCGCACTCTGCCTACCTGGGGCCGGAAGACTTTGCCGAATTGCAGGAAAGCACCAGCGGCGAGTTCGGCGGCCTGGGCATCGAAGTCGGCAGCGAAGACGGCTTTATCAAGGTGGTGTCGCCGATCGACGACACACCAGCCTCCAAGGCCGGGATCCAGGCTGGCGACTTCATCGTCAAGATCAACGGCCAGCCGACCCGCGGCCAGAGCATGACCGAAGCCGTGGACAAGATGCGCGGCAAGATCGGCCAGAAGATCACCCTGACCCTGGTACGCGATGGCGGTACGCCATTCGACGTGACCCTTACCCGGGCGGTAATCCAGGTCAAGAGCGTGAAGAGCCAGCTGCTGGAGTCGGGCTACGGCTACATCCGCATCACCCAGTTCCAGGTCAAGACCGGCGAAGAAGTCGCCAAAGCCCTGGCCAAGTTGCGCAAGGACAATGGCAAGAAACTCAATGGCCTGGTCCTGGACCTGCGCAACAACCCTGGCGGCGTGCTGCAATCGGCGGTGGAAGTGGTGGATCACTTCATCACCAAAGGCCTGATCGTCTACACCAAAGGCCGTATCGCCAACTCCGAGCTGCGCTTCTCGGCCACCGGCAACGATCTGAGCGACGCCGTGCCACTGGTGGTATTGATCAACGGTGGCAGCGCCTCGGCCTCGGAAATCGTCGCCGGCGCCCTGCAGGACCAGAAGCGCGGCGTGGTCATGGGCACCACCAGTTTCGGCAAAGGCTCGGTGCAGACCGTCCTGCCGCTGAACAACGACCGGGCGCTCAAGATCACGACTGCGCTGTACTTCACGCCAAACGGCCGCTCCATCCAGGCCCAGGGTATCGTCCCGGACATCGAGGTACGCAAGGCCAAGATCACCAACGAGCAGGACAGCGAGTACTTCAAGGAAGCCGACCTGCAAGGTCACTTGGGCAACGGCAATGGCGGCGCCGACAAACCGAGCGGTTCCGGCGCCAAGGCCAAGCCGATGCCGCAGGATGACGACTACCAACTGGCCCAGGCCCTGAGTCTGCTCAAAGGACTGAACATCACCTCCGGCCGCTGAGATGGGCCTGCGTTTCATCCTCGGGCTGTTGTGCTGCCTGGCAAGCGCCGCCTTTGCGGCGCCCGACACGCCCGCGGCTTCACCGCACAAGGCTTACCTGAGTCTGATCATCGATGACCTGGGGCAAAACCTGCCCCGGGATCGCCGGGTATTGGCCCTCCCCGGCCCGGTCGCCGCCGCGATCATGCCCGATACGCCCCACGCCGCCGAATTTGCCCGCGAGGCTCACCGCGCCGGCAAGATCGTCATGCTGCACATGCCCATGGATCCGGCGACCGGGCCGTTCGCCTGGCATCCCGAGCTACCGATTGAAGAACTCGGCAAGCGCCTCGACGCCGCGTTCGCTGCCGTGCCCTATACCAGTGGGATCAACAACCACATGGGCAGCCGCATGACCGCCCAGCCCCAGGCCATGGCGTGGCTGATGGCGGACTTGCAACAGCGACACAAGTTCTTCGTGGACAGCCGCACCAGCGCCCAGACTGTCGCAGCCGCCGAAGCCCAGAAGATCGGCCTCGCCAGTGTTTCGCGGGATGTATTCCTCGACGACGAGCGCACCGAAGCCGCCATCACCCATCAGTTCCAGACCGCCATCGACCTGGCTCGCCGCCAGGGCTCGGCCGTGATGATCGGCCATCCCTACCCGCAAACCCTGGCGGTGCTCGAACGCGAACTGCCCCGCCTCAAGGCGCAGGGCATCGAATGGGTGGACATCAAGTCGATGATCAGCCTGCGCAGCAATCGAGCGATGACGGGGCATGGGAAGAACGGGGTTTATCGATAACTGCGTCGCGGCCATCGTCGGATCGCCGCCCGGAGCAGGCTCACTCCCACATTGATTAGCGGCGGAACTTCAATCCTGTGGGAGCGGGCTTGCTCGCGAAAGCGGTGTGTCAGTCAGATCAGCTCTTGAACCGGTAGGCCCCTTCGCGGGCAAGCCCGCTTGTGTCTGAGTAAGGGAATAAACTCTGGGGTGAGAGGGGTAGATGGCAAGCTGTGAGTCCGCGGTGCTTGAAGCACGAGTGGGAGCAAAGCTGCCATCTACCTTTCTACTCTGGCCCATAAGCCCGAACAGTTGGACGAGCGGCACTCGAATCACAAGCGTGGGCAAAGCCAGAGCACTCTCACTTCTGAGTGTAAGAGGGTTTCGCCATGATTTCCTGGGTCGGCATCGATATCTCCAAATCAAATCTCGCCGTTTGGGTTCAGCCACAGAACCAAGGCTATGAGGTCCCCAATACACTTGAGGGCTTTGCACAACTGGTCGAACGACTAAGCCAGTACACGATTGGCCGGGTGTTGTTGGAAGCCACGGGCGGCTATGAACGAAGGGTCATGGCGGCGTTGCAGGAAGCAGGTTTCAATGTGCTCAGGATCAACCCTCGCCGGGCCAGGGCCTTCGCTGTAGCCATGGGCAAGAATGCCAAGACCGACCCCATCGATGCGGCTGTTCTTGCCGATTTTGCCGAAGCCCTGCATGCGGCTCGCGAAAAGCCCATTTCACCTGAGCGTGAGGCACTGCGTGAACTGGTTCAGCTGCGCGAACACTTCGTCCAGCAACGAGACGACAACAAGCGCCGACTGCAGCAGGCCCAGCTACCGGTGGTTATCGAGGCGATCAAAGACCATATTCGCTACCTGCAAACCCAAATCAAGCAGTTCGGCAAAGCCATTAATCAAAGCATGCGTAAGCTGGATGCGGAAAAGGCCGACCGACTCACCTCAGTTAAAGGCATCGGCACCGTGGCGACTGCCAGTTTGCTGGTTTACTTGCCCGAACTCGGTGAGCTTGATCGCAGAGAGATAGCGGCCCTGGCGGGAATCGCCCCCTACAACGACGACAGTGGCAATCACAGCGGGAAACGTCAGATTTACGGAGGAAGAGCTCGCGTCAGACGTGCGCTTTACATGTCGTGCTGGGTTGTCATCCGCTACCACGCCGACTTCAAGGCTCGGTATGAGGCACTTCGAGAGCGAGGCAAGAGCGCGAAAGTCGCGCTCATCGCCTGCATGCGAATATTACTGATCAGGCTGAATGCCATGCTTCGAGACGGCACTGAATGGCGGTGATGGGCGGCAAGGTAAGACAGTTGCTCCCACAGTAAATCTTCAGTGGACCCGATATCCGCAGCACACCCAAAACCTGTGGGAGCGGGCTTGCCCGCGAAGGCGCCGGCACATCCAGCCTCGATGCCAGCTGACCCACCGCTATCGCGAGCAGGCTCGCTCCCACAATGGATCTCCAGTGGGCCCGGTATCCACAGCACACCGCAACTCCCTGTGGGAGCGAGCCTGCTCGCGATGGCGTCATCACTGATTCACCGCCCAGCGTCAGGCAACCTGGCAATCACCTTGATCTCGAACTCGAACCCATACAACCACGTCACCCCCACCGCCGTCAGTGTCGGGTGCGGCGCGTTGCCCCAGAATTCAGGCACCACTTTCCAGATCGTCTCGAACTTCGATTCTGGATCGACCATGAAAACGGTGACGTCCACCACATCGTCAAAGCTGCAATCGGCCGCGGCGAGAATCGCTTCCAGGTTCGTGAACGCACGCCGGACCTGAACCTCCAGATCGGGTTCGGGCGAACCGTCGTCGGTGCTGCCGACTTGCCCCGATACGAAGAGAAAACCATTGGACCGGATCGCCGGTGAATAACGATTACGCTCATAGAGCGCTTGGCGTCCAGGTGGGAAAACTACATCACGCGGTGTCATGGGAACCTCCATCGGTCATCAGCCAGGGAAACAACGATGAAGTCACTCTAGGGGCTTGTGTCCGGACGATAAACGCGCAACCTTGGCGATCACTGTTTGTGAAATCCAAATAATCATCGACATGCGGAGCAGCAATGGATCGTTTTGATGCGATGCAGGCATTCGTCCGGGTGGTGGAGGCGGGCAGTTTCACCAAGGCCGCCGAGACCCTGCACATGAGCAAGACCACCGTGACCCAGTTGGTGCAGCAGTTGGAGGCGCGCCTGCGGGTCAAGCTGCTCAACCGCACGACACGCAAAGTCAACATCACCGCCCAGGGCGCCGTCTATTACCAGCGGGTGTTGCGCTTGCTGGCCGACATGGAAGATGCCGAAACCAGTCTGTCCGACGCCCAGGCACTGCCCAGGGGGCGGTTGCGGGTAGACGTCCCCAGCCCGCTGGCTGCGCTGATCCTGATGCCGGCGCTCCCGACGTTCCATGCGCGATACCCGGACATCCAGATCGACATGGGCGTCAGCGATCGCATCGTGGACATCATCGATGAAAACGTCGATTGCGTGGTGCGCGGTGGTGAACTGACGGACCAGTCGCTGATAGCCCGACGCATCGGTGATCTTGAGCTGGGCGTCTTCGCGGCGCCGAGCTACCTGGCACGCGTCGGCACGCCCGCGCATCCACGAGACCTCGAGGATTCCCAGCATCGTATCGTCGGCTTCCTGTGGGCCCGCACCGGCAAAGCCGTGCCCTATGCCATGCACAACGACAATGAACACCTGCACATCAACGGGCGCTACGCCCTGGCCGTCGACGACGGCAACGCCTACCTCGCGGCAGGCCTGGCGGGGCTGGGGGTACTGTGGCTACCCAAGTACATGTCCAGGCCCCACGAAGCCAACGGCGAACTGGTGCCGCTGTTCGAAACGTGGCGCATCGACCCGATGCCGCTCTACTTGGCTTACCCGCCGAACCGGCACCTCAGCGCCCGGTTGAGGGTATTCATCGAATGGATGGTGGAGCTGATGGCGCAGCATGCGCCGGTTGTTGATCGACGTGGTGTGTAGACAGGAGCCTGACCAGCCGGCACCAGCGGATTAAACCCGTAGCGACGAGGACGGTCGAAGATTTACACCGCTCGATTGCAGAGGAGACATTCCATGGACCGATTCACCGGCGGTTGCCTGTGCGGCAACGTTCGCATCGAAGCCACGGGGCGCCCCTACCGGGTAGGCCTCTGCCACTGTCTCGACTGTCGCAAGCACCATGGCGCGCTTTTCTACGCCGCAGCCATGTTTCCCCAGGAAGCAGTGAAGGTCGAAGGTGATACCCGCAACTACGCCGGTCGATTCTTTTGCCCCCGCTGCGGCTCGCCGGTCTTTGCCCGCAGCGGTGACGAGATCGAAGTGAACCTGGGCAACCTGGATGCCCCTGACCAATTGATGCCTAGCTACGAATGCTGGACCTCGCGACGCGAGGCCTGGCTGCCGGCGTTTCCGTTGACACGATACGAGCATGATCGTGCCGGCAAAGGTCGGTCCGAGGAGTAGGGCGATCAACCAAACCCGACAATCGCCTTGACCTCCGTGTACTCCTCGAACCCATGAACACCGTATTCCCGACCATTGCCCGAGCGCTTGTAGCCGCCGAACGGCGCCAACGGGTTCCACGCCGGGTAGTTCAAGAGCACCTGCCCGGCGCGGATGCGCGAGGCCACGGTGCGTACAGCTTCAAGGTCCTGGCCTTGCACATGGGCGCTGAGGCCGTAGACGGTGTCGTTCGCGAGGGCGATGGCTTCTTCCACCGTGTCATAGGGGATGAGGCACAGCACCGGGCCAAAGATTTCTTCCTGGGCGATGCGCATGGCGTTATCCACTTCGGAGAAGACCGTTGGGCGGGCGTAGAAGCCTTTCGCAAACCCTGGCACTCGTCCTGGGCCGCCGCAGAGGAGCTTGGCGCCCTCACTCAGGCCTGCCTCGATCATCGCCTGCACGCGATTGAACTGGGCTTCGTTGGCGATGGGGCCGAGTTGCGTTTCTTCCGACCGAGGATCGCCGACGATGATCGCGTCGACGGTGGCGGTGACCAGGGCTTCGACTTCCGCCAGCCGGCTACGCGGCACGATCATCCGGGTCGGCGCGCTGCATGATTGGCCGACGTTACGAAACGCAGACATCACGCCGGGCGGCACGGCCTTGGTGAAGTCGGCGTCCGGCAAGAATACGTTGGGCGACTTGCCGCCCAGTTCCTGGGTGACGCGCTTGACCGTCGGGGCGGCAGCCTGGGCCACCAGCGCACCCGCGCGGTTGGAGCCGGTGATGGAGATCATGTCGATATCGGGATGTGCGGCCATGGCTGCGCCGACGTCCGCACCGCTGCCATTCACCAGGTTGAACACGCCCGGTGGAAGGCCCGCGTCATGCACCAGCTGGGCGAATAGCAGGGCGCTCAGGGGGGACAGTTCGCTGGGCTTGAGCACCACGGTGCAGCCGGCGGCAATCGCCGGGGCGACCTTGGCGGTGATCTGGTAAAGCGGCCAGTTCCACGGCGTGATGAGCCCGCAGACGCCAATGGGTTCGCGCTGGATGGCCGTACCGTTTTCGACGTTGCGAAAACTGTAGGTGGACAGCAGATCACGGGCGACCCGCACGTGCTCGGCCGCCAGAGGGACCTGCATGGCTCGTGCGAAACCGATGGCCGCGCCCATCTCCAGGGAGAGCACTTGGGCCAGTTGCTCTTGTCGTTCCAGAATCAGTTCATGGATCTTGCCCAGGACCTGCGCACGGGATGCGACCGCGGTCGTGGTCCAGCCGGGAAACGCCGCCCGTGCCGCCGCTACCGCCCGGTCGACGTCCGCGCAGGAGCCTTGGGCGACTTCGGCGACCATCGCCTCGGTGGCCGGGTTGATCACCGGCAGCGTGGTCGGATACGCCGGAAACGACCAGGCGCCATTGATATAAAGCTGCCCCAAAGTCTGTGGGTCGAGGTAGCTGTCAGAAGATCGGGTTGTCATGCAACGGGCTCCCATAGAGCAGTGAGGACATTGCCAGCAGCAGATCGTGAGGCTGTGCCTGCTCAAATAAACTAACAAAGCGACCCTGACGGGATGTGCCGTTCTTGAGGTTGGCAAAGGAGAATCTGCTGAATCTGCCGGGCTAACCGGACAAAACGCGCACTGCGCTCACCTGACCCCTTGCTGCGCTTCATATACGGGCCAGCGCTTCGATTTCGATCAGGTAGCCATGGTGCAAGGCTGGAACCGGCACCACGGCGCGTGCGGGCCGGTGCTCACCGAGATAACGGGCGTAGACACGGTCGAAAGCCGGCCAGTGTTCGATGCCCGCAACGTAGACGGTCACCTTCAGCAGATCCCTTGGCTGTCGGCCGGCCGCCGCGAGAATCGCCAGCAGGTTGTCCAGCGCGAGGGCGGCCTGCACGTCGAACGGTTGCTCGACGCTGTGGCTGCCATCGGCGTGCACCGGCAGTTGCCCGGACACGTACAAGACGCCTTGGTGCGCAACCGCCTGGGCGTAATGCCCACCCGGTAGGGCGGCATCGGTTGTGCGGATCGTCTCGATTTCACCAGCCATGCAGGCGACTCCAGAGTTGGACTTGGCCAGTGTCATCACAGGCGCAGTAATGGGGAAATTGGGCGCCGGTGGCACAGGCGTGGTTGGGCAGGATGCGCAGGCGGCTGCCGATGGGATAGCGCGCTGTGATGTCGACGTGCTCGGCACCTGACAGGGTGACGATGCCGTGTTCCTGATTGGCGCCGGTGAGCCGTGCCCCTTCGATCCAGTCGCCGGCGTCGGTGCATACCTGCCCATAGCCGAAATCATGCTGCTGGCGCTGAGTGCCCCGGTCACGACTCATCGCCATCCAACCGGCATCGGTGATGATCCAGCCCTTGTCTGGCTGATGACCGATGACGCTGGTCAGCACGCTCAGCGCCAACTCATCCGCCTGACAAACGCCGACGTTGTGCATCACCAGGTCGAAGAACACATACACACCGGCCCGAACCTCGGTGACGCCGTCCAGGTTCAGTGCCGACAGGGCCGTGGGCGTCGAGCCGATGCTGACCTGCGGACATGCCAGCCCGGCGTCGCGGATGCGTCGGGCCGCGCTGACGCAGACCTGCCGCTCCTGTTCGGCCAGGGCTTGCAGCGCCTCGGGGGTGTCCAGCTCGTAGCTGGATCCGGCATGGGTCATGACGCCGCAAAGCCGCTGTCCACCTTCGCCGAGGGCTCGTGCGATATCGACGAGCGCTCCGTCTTCGATGCGCACGCCGGAGCGATGGCCGTCGCAATCGATCTCGATCCATACGTCGAAGGGTTCGTCGTGACGTTGGCCGAAATCGACAATCGCCCGGGCTGCCACCAGGCTGTCCGTCAGGATGCTCAGCTGGCAGCCTTTGCGCCTGAGCGCCAGGGCCTGGTCCAGTTTGCCGGGCACGATGGCCACGGCATAGAAAATGTCCTGGATGCCGTTGGCGAAGCAATGCTCCGCTTCCTTCAAGGTGGACACCGTGACACCGCTGGCTCCAGCGGCAATCTGGGCCTGCACTACCTGCAGGCATTTGCTGGTCTTGATGTGGGGGCGCAAGCGCACGCCCAAGTCGTCCATGCGTTGTTGCATGCGCTGGATATTGCGTTGCATGCGTGGCCGATCGATGAGCGCGGCGGGGGTGTCGAGGGAAGCGGTCGAGGCTGGCATGGCAGGGCCCGGTGGTGGAAGACGGGGTCGACTCTACTCAGGCGTCGTGAAGTCATGGTTCAATGCGGTGTCATCAATCATTAAGTTGAACTGAATGATCAGCATCGAAGACCTGCGAATGGCCGCGACACTGGCGCGTTGCGACTCTTTGAGCGCGGCCGCCAGGGCATTGGATGTCTCGCCACCGGCGCTGTCCATGCGTCTGCGCAAGCTGGAAGGCGTCCTCGGGCTGACCTTGGCCAATCGCGATGCCCGGCGCCTGAGCCTGACCGCCGACGGCGAGCGTTTTTCCCGTCAGAGCGCGCTGTTGCTGGAACAGCTTGAGGCCCTCCCCGAATCGTTCAGGCGGCAGGATGATCAACTGGTCGGCACCCTGAGGCTGGCGGCGCCGTTCGGCTATGGGCGCCAGCGCCTCGCGCCGTTGCTGGCGCGTTTCGCCAGGTTGCATCCGCAGCTGTGCCTGCACCTGGATCTGCGGGAAACGCCTTGGCCGGATCGGCATGACAGCGACGCGGTGATTCACATCGGCAACCTCAGCGACAGCCAGTGGGTCGCCCGGACCCTCACGCAAAATGATCGGTGGCTGTGCGCGAGTCCCGCCTATCTGGCGCTGAACGGCACGCCGTCAGCGCCCGAGCAACTGGCTGATCATCGTTGCATTTGCATTCGCGAAAACGACGAGGACGTCACCCTGTGGCACTTGCGTAAAGATCAGCAGCACAAGACGCTGCGGATCAAACCGGCTTTATTGAGCAACGATGGCAGCGTGGCGCGGCGTTGGGCAGAAGAAGGGCTGGGGCTGGTGCTGCGTTCGCAGTGGGATGTCAGCAGGGCCATCGCCGACGGGCGGCTGGTACGGGTGCTCGCCGATTGGCAATTCGACAGCGCCCCCATCAACCTGCTGGTGCCTTCGCGCAAAGTGCGCAGCGCGCGGGTCCAGGCGTTGGTCAGCTTCCTGGAAGCTGAGTTGAAAGCCTGATCGAAGGCAGCGCCATGCTGTCTTTTGACAGTGCTACTGGCATCGCGAGCAGGCTCGCTCCCACAGGCATTTGGCTTGGATCACAAAGCGCGATGGCCCCCAGGATTCCATGTGGGAGCGAGCCTGCTCGCGATGGCGTCAGCCCGTTCGACAAAGATGCTGAAACGCCCCCGGTTCCTGCGCAGATTCTGCCGCAAACAGCTTGCCGCCGTGCCGTTTGGTGCACCAGAACTGCCCGCAAACCCACTGAAACATGGGCGCAACGCCCGTGCCTGGAGCATCCCGCAAAGTCTGCTGAGGGAGCCCCGCAAAACGGTGGTTTGTACCAAGCCGCCACTATTTTTAACCGATTATCCACGGTCTCATGGTGTTGTAATGAAAATGTGATGCAGCGTTGTGCCGGTGCTTAACGAATGGCGCCGATGCTTGCCACGTTCATGCCTCCAACAACCATTCAGGACCGCACCCATGAGCTTTCTTCGACCCAAGTACATCACCTTCGATTGCTACGGCACGTTGACCAACTTCCAGATGGGCAGCATGACCCGCGAGCTGTTCGCCGATCGTGTCGATGCCGGGCAGATGGATCAGTTCGTCAAGGACTTCGCCGCTTATCGCCTGGATCAAGTGATGGGTGACTGGCGCCCCTATGATGAAATCATCAAGACTTCCCTGGCCCGCGTCTGCAAGCGCTGGGGTGTTGAGTATCGGGGCGAAGGTCAGCTCTACTACGACGCCGTGCCGACCTGGGGCCCTCACGCCGATGTGCCGGCGGGCCTGTCGAAAATCGCCGACAAGATCCCCCTGGTGATTTTTTCCAACGCGATGGACGAGCAGATCATGTCCAACGTCGACAAGCTCGGCGCGCCTTTCCATAAAGTTTTCACCGCCCAGCAGGCACAGGCCTACAAGCCGCGCCTGGCGGCCTTCGAATTCATGCTCGATAACCTCGGCTGCGGGCCGGAAGACGTGTTGCACGTATCGTCCAGCTTCCGCTACGACTTGATGCCTGCCCATGACATGAAGATCAAGAACAAGGCCTTTGTTGCCCGTGGTCACGAGCAGCCGGGCAACGCGATCTATGGCTATCACCAGATTCCCGATATCGGTGGGTTGGCCGCTCTGGTCGGGCTCTGAGACGCACGCACTTTCCAAGGCGAAAGGGGTTAGACATGGGCAGTGAGTCCTATTGGCTCGATACCGCACCGGCCTTCACAGGTGCTCAACTCGGCGGGTTGCCGAGGCAGGTCGATGTCGCCGTCGTCGGTGGCGGTTTCACCGGGCTGGCGGCCGCCCGTGCCCTGGCCCTGAAGGGGGCCAGCGTGGCGGTGCTGGAAGCGGGACGGGTGATTGGCGAGGCGTCGGGGCGTAACGGCGGGCATTGCAGCACCGGCGTCGCCCAGGATTACGCGGCGCTCACCGCCAGTCTCGGCGCCGATAAAGCGCGGGCGTATTACCAGGCCTACGAGAGCGCCGTGCAGAGCGTCGTCGCGCTGGTGGAACAGGAGGGGATTGCCTGCGACCTCAAGCGCAACGGCAAGCTCAAACTCGCCGCCAAGCCGATGCACTACGAGGGATTGGCACGCACCTGTGAGTTGATCCGCAAGGAAGTCGATGCCGAGGTCGAGCTGCTGTCCGCCCAAGAGACGCGGGCGGAGGTCAAGTCCGACCAGTTTCATGGCGGCCTGCTACAGCGCAATGGTGTGCAGATGCACATCGGGCGCTTTGGCGTCGGCTTGGCCGAGGCCGCCGCGCGTCACGGCGCGTTGATTTTCCAGGGCGTGGCCGTCAAGGACTGGAAGGCCAGCGCCGGTGGTTATCAGGTCAACACCAGCAAGGGAACACTGCACGCTTCGCAGGTCTTGCTGGCGACCGGTGCCAGTCAGCATGGCGGCTTGGGCTGGTATCGGCGGCGAATCGTCCCGGTGGGCAGTTTCGTGATCGCCACCGAGGTGTTGCCCCAGGCGCTGATCGACAGCTTGCTGCCGGCGCGCCGCTCCTATGTCACCAGTCGCATGATCGGCAACTACTTCCGCCTGACCCCGGATAACCGTCTGCTGTTTGGCGGGCGTGCGCGGTTTGCCATGTCCGACAGTGTTTCCGATGCCAAGAGCGGCAAGGTGCTGCAGGCGGCGATGGTGCGGATGTTCCCGCAACTGGCCAACGTCAGGATCGACTACTGCTGGGGCGGATTGGTGGACATGACGTCCGACCGGTTGCCCCGGGCCGGCCAGCATGGCGGGGTGTATCACTCCATGGGCTACAGCGGCCATGGCGTGCAGATGTCGGTGCACATGGGGCAGGTCATGGCCGAGGTCATGGCTGGCAAGGCTGAGGCCAATCCGTGGCGCGAGCTCGACTGGCCGGCGATTCCCGGGCATTTCGGCAAGCCCTGGTTCTTGCCGCTGGTAGGCGCGTATTACCGCCTGCAGGACTATCTCCACTGATTCATATGACGTTGTTTTTACGTTTCATCCACGTTGCGTCAACCGTGCGCAACCGAGCCCTTACCATGAGCGAAAGGTAGAACTGACATGACTGACACTAAGAGCAGCATTGATAGCCAGTTGATTACCGGTACAGACAGTCTGCGTGTTTTTGAAGGGCTCAATCGGGGCATGTCGCGCCGTCATGCGCTGCAGATGCTGGGCTTGGCCGGGGTGGCCGCGGCAGGGGCCGGCAGCCTGTTCGGCGCCGCTGGCAAACTGCTGGCCGACGAAACCGCGAGCCCTGGCAAGGGCAAGCCGGGTGGGCGCATTCGCGTCGCCGGTATTTCCAGCTCCACCTCCGATACGCTGGATCCGGCCAAGGGTTCATCCTCCACGGACTACGTGCGCCATTACATGTTCTACAACGGCCTGACCCGTTTCGACAGCCACATGGTGCCGCAACTGGAGCTGGCCGAGCGCATCGATACCACTGACGCCACGCTCTGGGTGATTACCCTGCGCAAGGAAGTGACGTTTCACAACGGCAAGGGTCTGACCGCCGCTGACGTGGTGTATTCCCTGTTGCGACACAAGGATCCGATTACCGGATCCAAGGTCCTGCCCTTGGCCGAGCAGTTTGCCGAGGTCAAGGCCAACGGCACCCATGAAGTGCAGATCCGCTTGAGTGGCCCGAATGCCGAGCTGCCCTCGATTCTCGCTGTTTCCCATATGCTGATCGTGCCCGAAGGTACCAGCGACTTCAGCCAGGGTGTCGGTACAGGTCCGTTCAAGGTCAAGGAGTTCAAGCCGGGGGTGCGGTCCATTGGTGCACGCAACACCAACTATTGGAAACCCGGTTTGCCGTACCTGGACGAGATCGAGTTCATCGGCATTGCCGACGAGCCGTCCAGGGTCAACGCGCTGCTCTCGGGCGACGTGCAGATCATCAACGAGGTCAACCCTCGCTCGACGACGCGCATCAAGGACAGCACCACCCACCGGGTCGTGGACTCGCCGTCGGGTAACTACACTGACTTGATCATTCGCCAGGACCAGATGCCCGGGCAGAACCCGGAATTCACCGAAGCCATGAAGCTGCTGCTGGACCGGGAACAGGTCAAGTCGGCGATCTTCCGCGGGTTTGCCCGGGTCGGCAACGACCATCCGATTGCCCCCGGTTCGCGTTTCCACAATGCCGACCTGCCGCAACGGACCTACGATCCGGAGAAGGCGCGCTTCCTGCTGAAAAAGGCCGGCATGGAAAGCATCAGCATGCCGGTAATGTGTTCGCCGGCTGCCACCGGTTCGGTGGACGTTGCGGTGCTGCTGCAGCAGTCGGCCAAGGAGGCTGGGCTCAAGCTCAACGTCAACCGTCTGCCGAGCGACGGCTACTGGTCCAACCACTGGGCCAAGCATCCGTTGAGCTTCGGCAACATCAACCCACGGCCCAACGCCGACATGCTGTTCTCGCAGTTCTTCCAGTCGACGGCACCGTGGAATGAGTCCGGTTGGAAAAATGCCCAGTTCGATCAGTTGCTGATACAGGCCCGGGGCGAAACCGACGAAACCAAACGCGGCAAGATGTACGCCGACATGCAGACCCTGGTGCATGATCACTGCGGTATCGGCATCCCGGTGTTCATCAGCAACATCGATGGCGTCGACCAGCGCGTGAAGGGCTATGGCACCAACCCGCTGGGCGGCTTCATGGGCTACATGTTCGCCGAGCAGGTCTGGCTGGACGCTTGATGAGCGTCGGTGTTTCGCTGGCTGACAGTGCACGAGGATAGGGCGATGAATAGCAACACACTGTGGTTGATCGGCCGGCGCTTCGGTGCAGCGATCGTGACCCTTCTGATTGTATCGATGGTGGTGTTCGCCATCACGGCGGTATTGCCGGGAGACGCGGCACAGCAGGCCCTCGGACAATTCGCCACGCCAGAGCAGGTTGCGGCGCTGCGCGTGAAAATGGGGCTGGATCAGCCGGGTGTGTTGCGTTACCTGCACTGGCTGACGAACCTGCTCAGCGGCGACCTTGGGGTGTCGGCGTCCAATGCCACGTCGGTTGCGGAACTGATGGCGGGACGGGTACCCAACACCCTGATGCTGGCGATCGCGACGGCGCTGGTGTCGGTGCCGCTGGCGCTGGTCCTGGGCATCGGTTCGGCCATGGGCCGCGGCGGTCGCATCGACGGTTTCGTGAGCTTCTTCACGCTGATGATGGTGGCTGTGCCGGAGTTCCTGGTGGCCACCCTGGCGGTGCTGATTTTCGCCGTGAACCTGGGCTGGCTTTCAGCGCTGTCGTATTCCAGTGAAATCACTTCGCCGTTGCAATTCATGCGGACCTACGCCTTGCCAGTGATGACGTTGTGTTGCGTGATCGTTGCGCAGATGGCACGCATGACCCGGGCGGCGGTGATCGATCAACTCGACAGTCCTTACGTGGAAATGGCCCGTCTCAAGGGCGTGAGCCCGGTGCGGGTGGTGCTGCGTCATGCGCTGCCCAACGCCATCGGGCCCATTGCCAATGCCATTGCCTTGAGCCTGTCGTATCTGTTGGGCGGCGTGGTGATCGTCGAGACGATTTTCAACTATCCCGGCATCGCCAGCCTGATGGTCGATGCCGTGACCAACCGTGACATGGCGTTGGTCCAGGCCTGCACCATGCTGTTCTGTACCGCATACCTGTCGCTGGTGTTGATTGCCGACCTGTGCGCGATCCTTTCCAATCCGAGGCTGAGAAACCAATGAACAATCCCATTGTGAAATCCCCGACTGCGGCGGTAGCACTGGCATTGGGCAAAGACGCTCATGGTTCGTCCTGGCTTGGGCTGATCGGTGCCGTGATGTGTGTCATGTGGTTGCTGGTGGCGATTTTCGGCCCCTGGCTGGCACCCCACCCGGTGGGGGAAGTGGTGTCCGACAATGTCTTCGACGGCTTCAGTGCCGCTTACCCGCTGGGCACCGACTACCTGGGCCGTGACATGCTCAGCCGGATCCTGGTCGGCGCGCAATTCACCGTGGGCCTGGCGTTGGTCGCCGCGGTACTGGCGAGCGGGCTGGGAACCACTTGCGCGCTGCTCTCGGTGGTTTCACCGAAGTGGCTGGACGAACTGATCAGCCGCCTGATGGACGCGTTCATTTCGATTCCGAGCAAGATGCTGGCGTTGATCATGGTTTCGGCGTTCGGCTCGTCGGTGACCTTGCTGGTGTGCACGGCGGTACTGAGCTACACCCCGGGGGCGTTCCGTATCGCCCGCAGCATGGCGGTGAATATCGAGGCCCTGGAGTACGTGCAAGTGGCCCGCACCCGTGGCGAGCGTCGGCTGTACATCGCCTGCGTGGAAATCCTGCCCAATATGCTCAACCCGGTGCTGGCGGACCTGGGCCTGCGCTTCGGCTTCATCGTGCTGCTGCTCAGCGGCATGAGCTTCCTCGGCCTGGGCGTGCAACCGCCGGACGCCGACCTCGGCTCCCTGGTGCGCGAGAACATTGGCGGCCTTAACCAGGGCGCGCCGGCCATCGTGATTCCGGCACTGGCCATCGGCACCCTGACCATCGGCGTGAATCTGTTTATCGACCGCCTGTCTTCGCGGCGCAATCGACGTTCGGGAGGCCATTGAGATGAGCGAATTGATCCGAGTCGAAAACCTGCGGGTCGTCGCCGGTGACGAGCGCGGCGAAGTCGAAATCGTCAAGGGCGTGAGTTTCTCCCTGGAGAAAGGCGAAGTGCTGGCGCTGATCGGCGAGTCCGGCTCCGGCAAGACCACCATTGCCCTGGCACTGCTCGGTTACGCACGGCGCGGTTGTCGCCTGGCCGGCGGCAGCGTGCGCATCGGCGAGCATGACATGCTGGCCCTCGGTGAAAGCGAGTTGCAAGGCTTGCGCGGCAACCGTGTCTCGTACATTGCCCAGAGCGCCGCCGCGGCGTTCAACCCGGCCAAGAAGCTGATCGACCAAGTGGTCGAAGGCGCGCTGATCCATGGCCTGGGCAACCGGGCCACGCTCGAAGCCAAGGCCATCGGGCTGTTCCGGGACCTGGCGCTGCCGAACCCCGAACGCATCGGCCAGCGCTACCCCCATCAGGTTTCCGGCGGCCAGCTGCAACGGGTGATGGCCGCCATGGCGTTGATCAGCGATCCTTTGCTGGTGGTGCTCGATGAGCCGACCACGGCCCTCGACGTCACGACCCAGATCGACGTGTTGCGGGCCTTCAAGCGGGTCGTGCGCGAGCGTGGCGCGACGGCGGTCTATGTGTCCCACGACCTGGCGGTCGTCGCGCAGATGGCCGACCAGATCGTCGTGCTCAACGGCGGGCAGATCTTCGAGCAGAGCGCCACCGCGCCACTGCTCAAGGGGCCGGCCCACGAATACACCCGCAGCCTGCTGGCGGCGGCGCGGCCGGACACGACGATTCGTCCACCCTGCGGCGTGGCCGCGGACACGCCGCTGTTGACGATCCAGGGCCTGACCGCCGGCTATGGCGACAAGGACCGTCGCGGGATGCCGATGATCCGCGTGCTCGAGGACATCGACCTGACTGTGCGCCGGGGCCAGGCCATCGGGGTGATCGGCGAATCGGGGTCGGGTAAATCCACCCTGGCGCGGGTGGTGGCGGGGCTGTTGCCACCGGCTCTTGGCGGGTTGACGTTCGATGGCCAGCCCTTGGGCGGCAGCCTGTCCGAGCGCACCGATGAACAGTTCCGGCGAATCCAGATGGTGTTCCAGAACGCCGACACCGCGCTCAATCCGATGCACAGCATCAGCACCATCCTGAGCCGACCACTGAAAATGTATTTCGGCCTCAAGGGTGCAGCGCTGCGTGAACGTATCGGCGAGTTGCTGGACCTGGTGCGCCTGCCGCGAACCCTGGCCGAGCGCCGTCCGGGCGAACTGTCCGGCGGGCAGAAGCAGCGGGTCAACCTGGCCCGCGCGTTGGCGGCCAAGCCGGACCTGATTCTTTGCGATGAAGTGACCTCGGCCCTCGATACGGTGGTGGGCGCGGCGATTCTCGAACTGCTGCGCGACTTGCGCCAGCAACTGGGGGTTTCCTACCTGTTCATCAGCCACGACATTTCCACGGTGCGGGCGCTGTGCGATGACATCGTCGTGATGTACAGCGGCCACAAGGTCCAGGAGGGCTCACGGCAATCGTTCGCCCAGGCACCGTTCCATCCCTACACCGACCTGCTGATCCATTCGGTGCCGGAGTTGCGCCAGGGCTGGCTGGAAAGCTGTGGCACGACCACCTGCGGCACGCTGCCCGCATTGGGTGAAAAGGCCGAGGCTTCGACGCTATGCACCTTTCTCAATCGCTGCCCGGTGCGCGTCGACGGCCTGTGCAACCGCACCGCGCCGCCCCGGCGCGTCATCGAGGGTGGCAGCGAGGTGCTCTGTCATCACGACGGTGGCGAGCTGCTCAAGACGCAGCAGGATGCAAACAGCATGATTGCCGGAGCCTACGCATGAGCGCTCGTTTCGTAAGGCTGGCCGAACAGGGCCGACCCGTCGTCAAACTGACCGTGGATGGCGTCTCCGTCGAGGCGTTGCAGGGCGACACGTTGATGGTCGCGCTGCTGACCCACGGCCCGGCGTTGCGCCAGTCGGAGTTCGATCCGGGCAGCCGCGCCGGTTTCTGCCTGATGGGCGCCTGCCAGGACTGCTGGGTCTGGACCCGCAGCGGCGAACGCCTGCGTGCCTGCTCCAATGAAGTCCGCGAGGGCTTGGACATCATCACCCGGCAACCGGAGGCAATATGGCCACTGCGCGGATAGCGATAGTCGGTGCCGGGCCGGCGGGCATTCGCTGTGCCCAGACGTTGGTCGCGGCGGGCTTCAGGCCGATCCTGATCGACGAAAACCGGCGCGACGGCGGACAGATCTACCGCCGCCAGCCCGAAGGATTCACCCGTACCTACACCACGCTGTACGGCACCGAGGCCGAGAAGGCCCGGGACCTGCACGACAGTTTCGACCGTTTGCGCCCGCAGATCGACTACCGTCCGGACACCCTGGTGTGGAACCTGACATCGGGGCAACTGTGTTGCGTCAGCCAGGGCGAACATTCGACGGTGGATTACGACGCGCTGGTGCTTTGCACCGGCGCCACCGACCGCCTGATGCCCATCGAAGGCTGGCAGTTGGGCGGCACCTACAGCCTCGGCGGGGCGCAGATCGCGTTGAAGGCCCAGGCGGTTTCCATTGGTCACCGGGTGGTGTTCATGGGCAGCGGGCCGTTGCTCTATCTCGTTGCCAGCCAATACCTCAAGGCCGGTGCCAATGTGGCGGCGGTGCTCGACACTTCGCCCTTGGGCAAGCGTATCAAGGCCCTGCCCAAACTCATGGCGCGTCCCCGTTTATTGTTCACCGGCATGAAGTTGCTGGCGCAGTTGCGCCAGGCGAAAGTCCCGGTGCACCTGGGCGTTTCGCCTCTGCACATACTGGGCGAGGTAGACAGCGGCGTCAGTGGCGTGCGCGTGCGTACCGCGAACGGCGAAACGTTGACGGTGGATTGCGACGCCGTCGCCCTGGGGTATCACTTGCGTCCGGAAACCCAGTTGGCCGATCTGGCCGGCTGTGTCTTGCGTTTCGACGAGGCATCCAGCCAGTGGCTGCTGGCGACGGATGAGGACGGGCGAACCTCGGTCAGCGGTGTCTATGCCGCCGGAGATGGTTCGAGCATCCGTGGCGCCGATGCCGCCGAATGCGCCGGTCGCCTGACCGCCCTGGCGGTGCTGAGCGATCTGCAGCAGCCGGTGGACGCCGCCCAGGTCACCGAACAGCGCCAGGCGCTCAAGGTGATGGATGCGTTTCGCCTCGGCCTGGCCCAGGCGTTTCCCTGGCCGGCGGCGCAAGCCAAGGCATTGCCGGACGAGGCCATTGTCTGCCGTTGTGAAATGATCACCGCTGGCGAGCTGCGGCGCACCGTCAGTGAAAAGGGCGCCTGCGAAGTCAACCGGGCCAAGGCCTTCAGCCGGGTCGGCATGGGCCGCTGTCAGGGGCGCTATTGCGCCCAGGCCGGGGCCGAAGTGATTGCCGCGGCGGCCGGTGTCGACGTCCGGGAGGTCGGCCGCCAACGTGGCCAGGCGCCAGTCAAGCCGCTTTCGATGCTCACCCGGGAGGTGACGCCATGACCCAGAACAAGGCCGATGTGTTGATTGTCGGCGGTGGTGTGATGGGCGCGGCGTCAGCATTTTTCCTGCGCCAGCGAGGGCAGTCGGTGATTCTGCTGGAACGCGACCTGATCGGTCAGTACGCCAGCGGCGTCAACTTCGGCAACGTCCGGCGCCAGGGGCGTTACCTCGGGCAACTGGAGCTGGCGAATCGCTCCTTTGCCCTGTGGAAACGCTTGCCGGAATTGATCGACGATGACCTGGAATTCATCGCCAGCGGGCATATGCGCGTGTGCTATCGCGAAGACGAGATTGCTGAGCTTGAGGCTTACGCCGCAGCCCCTGAAGCGGTGCAGCTGGATTTGAAGATCTACCGTGGCGCCGAACTGCATGAACGTTTTCCGTTCCTTGGCAAAGACGTGAAGGGAGGCTCTTATGCGCCTCACGATGGCCACGCCAACCCGCGTCTGGCGGCGCCTGCGTTTGCGCGGGCGGCCCGGCGGCTGGGGGCGCGCATCGAAGAGCGGACCGAAGTGGCCGAAGTGCAGAAGGTCAACGCCGATACGTTCAGCGTCACCACCACCGACGGTCGCCGGTTCAGCGCCGCGCGCCTGCTGATTACGGCGGGGGCCTGGGGCCAGAAGCTCTCGGAGCAATTCGGTGAACCGGTGCCGCTGGAGACCAACGGCCCGCAGATGGCGGTCACCGAGCCGGTGCCGTATGCCTTGCCGACGGTGATCGGCGTGTACACCAAGATACCCGAAGAGGTGATCTACTTCCGTCAGATCCCCCGGGGCAACATCATCATCGGCGGTGGCTATCGCTGCAAGCCGGACATGCTCAACCGTCGGGCCCATGTCGAGCCGCGCAGTATTCTCAACCAGCTGGACCAGATGCGCCGCCTGGTGCCAGGTATCGGCAACCTGAACATCATCCGCGTGTGGAGCGGGATCGAAGGCTACCTGTCCGACTCGCTGCCGGTGATGGGGCCCAGTGGCAACGTGGATGGTCTGTACTATGCGTTCGGTTTCAGCGGTCACGGCTTCCAGCTCGGCCCGGGTGTCGGTGATGTCATGGCCGAGCTGATCAGCACCGGCAGCACCAGCACTTCCATCGAACCGTTCTCCATTTGCCGGTTCGCCTCTTCTGCCGAGCAACGGAGCAAAGCGTCATGAAACCAAGGGTACTGGCGATTCTCGAACGCCTGCTGGCATTTGAAACGGTCTCTTCGGAGTCGAACCTGGCCTTGATCGAGTATGTGCGCGAGCTGCTGGCGAGCAAGGGCATCGAGTCGCTGATCGTCAAGGACGAGAGCGGCAAGAAGGCCAACCTCTTCGCCAGCACCGGCCCCCGTGAGCAGCCGGGGATCCTGTTGTCCGGGCACACCGACGTGGTGCCGGCGGCGGGACAGGCGTGGACCGTCCCGGCGTTTCAGGCGACGCTGCGCGACGGCCGGATCTACGGTCGCGGCAGCTGTGACATGAAAGGCTTCATCGCGCTGGCCATCGACGCCATGCTCGATGCCGCCGACTGCTCGTTGAGCCGACCGTTGCAACTGGCGCTGTCCCATGACGAAGAGATCGGTTGTGTCGGCGTGCGTCGTCTGCTCGATGTGCTTCACCTGGCGCCGGTCCGGCCGTTCCTGTGCGTGATCGGCGAGCCGACCAACATGCAGTTCGTGCTCGGGCACAAGGGCAAGGGTTCCTACCGTACCTACTGTCGGGGCCTGGAGGCGCACTCGTCGCTGGCGCCGCTTTCGGTGAACGCGATTCACGTGGCTTGCGATTTCATCGCGGCGCTGCGCCAGAGCCAGCAGCAGTTGCAGGAGCAGGGCGCCCGGGATGCGGATTTCGATGTGCCCTACAGCACCGTGCACGTCGGGCAGATCGTCGGTGGCAAGGCCCTGAACATCGTGCCGAACCTGTGCACCCTGGATTTCGAGGTGCGCAACTTGCCGGCTGACAACCTGGATCAGTTCCTGGAGCAACTGCGCGAGCGCGCCGAAATGATCGTCGGTGAAGCAAAAAAACTCTCCAGCGTGGCGGCTATCGAGATCGACACCTTGAACGTCTACCCGGGCCTGGACACCCACCCGAGCGTGGAGGCGGTGCGCTTCCTGAAAAACTTCGCCGCCCCGGACACCGGCACCGCCAAGGTGTCCTTCGGCACCGAAGGCGGCCTGTTCAAACAACGCCTGGATGTACCCGTAGTGGTCTGTGGCCCGGGCTCCATCGAACAGGCGCACAAGCCCGATGAGTTCATCGAGGTCAGCCAGATGGACGCGGGTGAACGGTTTCTGGAAGGGGTGTTGGGGTCCTTGAAACTGTAAACGCCTCTTGAATCACCACCGAACCCCTGTGGGAGCGAGCAGGCTCGCTCCCACAAGGGTTGGTGGTGATTTTCATGTCCCGGTAGAGCCTGCCGTCCCACCCCGCAACTTCAGCATCCCGCACTGCCCAACACCCGCTTTCAGCATCCTGCGCCGCGGCATCTCCCTAGACTGGAAATACCTCGGAACAGGACACGACCATGCTCAAGACGCTATTGAAAGACCCCAGCCTGCTGGCAGAGCTCGCCTATATCGACGGTCAGTGGACCGGCGCTGACGATGCCGCCACCCTTGACGTCATCGACCCGGCCAGTGGTGAGCTGCTGGCCCGCGTACCGGCCCTGCAGGGTGTGGAGACCCGTCGTGCCATCGAGGCCGCCGAGCGTGCCTGGCCGGCCTGGCGCGCCCGTCCGGCGGCGGAGCGTGCGGTGCTGTTGGAGCGCTGGTACCAGGCAATGATCGACAACCTCGACGACCTGGCGCTGATCATGACCTGCGAGCAGGGCAAGCCGCTGAACGAAGCCAAGGGTGAAATCCGCTACGGTGCCGGTTTCGCCAAATGGTTTGCCGAGGAAGCCCGCCGGATCTATGGCGAAACCATCCCGGCGCCCAGCGGCGACCGTCGCCTGCTCACCCTCAAGCAACCGGTGGGGGTCTGCGCGGCCATTACCCCTTGGAATTTCCCCAACGCAATGATCACCCGCAAGTGCGCCCCGGCCCTGGCGGCGGGTTGCCCGGTCATTGTCAAACCTTCGGACCTCACGCCGCTGTCGGCCCTGGCGCTGGCGGTGCTGGCCGAGCGGGTCGGGATTCCCGCAGGTGTGTTCAACGTCGTCACCGGCCTGCCCGCGGGCATCGGCGAAGAGCTGACCGGCAACCCGACGGTGCGCAAGATCTCCTTCACCGGCTCCACGGCGGTCGGTCGGCTGCTGATGCGCCAGAGTGCCGAGCACATCAAGCGCCTGAGCCTGGAACTGGGCGGCAATGCTCCCTTTATCGTGTTCGATGACGCGGACCTGGAGCAGGCCGTGACCGGCATCATGCTCAGCAAGTTTCGCAATGCCGGCCAGACCTGTGTCTGCGCCAACCGCATCCTGGTGCAGGATGGCATCTACGAGCGTTTGGCCGAACGCCTGGTGCAAGAGGTGGGCAAGCTCAAGATCGGCAATGGCCTGGAAGCGGATGTGACGATCGGCCCGCTGATCAACCCTGCGGCGGTCAGCAAGGTCGCCCGGCACATCGACGATGCGTTGAGCCAGGGCGCTCGCCTGCTCTGTGGTGGCATCCCTGAAGGTGACAGCCAGTTCGTGCAGCCCACCGTGCTTGGCGAAGCCCATGCCGGAATGTTGCTGGCCAACGAAGAAACCTTCGGCCCGGTGGCGCCGTTGATGCGCTTCACCACCGAAGAGGAGGCGCTGGCCCTGGCCAATGCCACGCCGTATGGCCTGGGCGCCTATTTCTTCACCCAGGACTTGCGTCGGTCCTGGCGTTTCGGCGAGGCACTGGAGTTCGGCATGGTCGGCCTCAATACCGGGATCATCTCCATGGAAGTGGCGCCCTTCGGTGGTATCAAGCAATCGGGCCTGGGTCGCGAGGGCAGCAAGTACGGGCTGGACGAGTACCTCGAAGTCAAGGCTTTCCACATCGGTGGGTTGTGAGTCGGTCATCGTTTGAACAGACAGCAGGGGACCAGGATTGATGAGTAAACCATTCAGAATCGCCGCCATTGCCGGCGATGGCATCGGCCAGGAAGTCTTGCCGGAAGGGCTACGGGTGTTGGAGCAGGCCGCGAAGAAATGGCAGTTGGATTTGCACATCGAAGTGCTCGACTGGGCTCACTGCGACTACTACCTGGAACATGGGCAGATGATGCCCGGCGACTGGTTCGAACAGCTCAAGGGCTTCGACGCGATCTACTTCGGTGCCGTGGGTTGGCCGGACAAGGTGCCGGATCATATTTCCCTGTGGGGGTCGTTGCTCAAGTTTCGTCGCGACTTCGACCAGTACGTGAACATTCGCCCGGTGCGACTGTTCCCCGGCGTGCCGTGTCCGTTGGCCGGGCGCGAGGCGGGAGACATTGATTTCGTCGTCATCCGTGAAAACACCGAGGGCGAGTATTCCTCCGTTGGCGGCAAGATGTTCGAAGGCACCGAGCACGAGTTCGTGCTCCAGGAGTCGGTGTTTACCCGCCGTGGTGTCGACCGGATTCTCAAGTTCGCCTTCGACCTGGCCCAGACCCGGCCACGCAAGCGCCTGACGTCGGCGACCAAATCCAACGGGATCTCCATCAGCATGCCGTACTGGGACGAACGCACGGCGCTGATGGGCGAGCAGTACCCCGAGGTGACGTGGGACAAGCAGCACATCGACATCCTGTGCGCGCGTTTCGTCTTGCAGCCTGACCGTTTTGACGTGGTGGTGGCGTCGAACCTGTTCGGCGATATCCTTTCCGACCTCGGCCCGGCATGCGCCGGCACCATCGGCATTGCGCCCTCGGCCAACCTCGACCCGCAACGACGTTTCCCGTCGCTGTTCGAGCCAGTGCATGGCTCGGCCCCCGATATCTATGGACAGAACATCGCCAACCCGATTGCGATGATCTGGTCGGGCGCCTTGATGCTCGACTTCCTGGGGAATGGGGATGAGCGTTACCGGGCGGCCCATGACGGGATTCTCAAGGCCATCGAACGCGTGATCGCCCAAGGGCCTATCACACCGGACCTGGGCGGGCAGGGCTCGACCCAGGACGTTGGCGGGGCGATTGCTGCGGCGCTTTGAGCCCACGGTCACGCAACACCTTTTGCCCGCTCACACTGCGGGCTTTTTTTTGCGTGGGTTTCTTTGTGGAAGCGGGTGGGGCCGTTGAAGGTGATGGTGACTGTGCCACCGTCATCGCGAGCAGGCTCGCTCCCACAAGGGATCTGAGGTGGACACCACTTCTGTGAACACCCGGAAACACTGTGGGAGCGAGCCTGCTCGCGATGGCGGTGGTGCTGCTCAATCAGAGCTATCTGACGACATAGAACTTGCGCACGTAGACATTGCTCTTCCAGGCACAACGGGCATTGAGGGGAACGAAGACCGTGTCGCCGGTGTTGACGATCAGGTCACTGCCGTCGGCTGTCTGCAAGGTGACGCTGCCTTCGATCAGGTGCATCAGTTCATGCAGTTTGTGAGGCCGTGCCCTGCGCGTGTAGGGGGTCGAATCCCAGACACCGATGCGCAGGTCGGTGGCTTGTTCGACGAACACGTTGTACGAGCGGCACTGCGGCGCCGGGCTGAGCAGGATCTCGGCATCGGGCGCAGCGGAAGGCGAGAGCAGGGTGTGCGCAGGCAGTGCCGTGAGCCCGGGGGTGCTCGCTGCGACGGGTTGGGTGTCGGCACAGAAGGCCCAACGCGAATCGGGCTGTGCGTCGATTTCCACTGCTGTGCCGCGGGCGATCACCGCGCTTTCACCGGGTTTGAGCTGGAGCGTCTGCTCCTGGCTGCGCAGGGTGACGGCACCGGCGTGCACCACGATCATTTCGCTGAACGGATAGTGGTCGACTCGGGTCTGGCCGCTCAGCTCGACTACACCGGCGGCGATGCCATCCTCCCCGGCGAAGGCGATCAGCCGGTCGAAAGGATCGTTGGCGCCCAACGAGGTCAGGATGAAGGTCGTGGCGACAGGACTGCCGTCGGCGCGGGCCAACAGCATTGCAGTAGGTTCGGGCATGGGGGTGACTCTCCAGGAAAAGTATGTGTTAGCCAATGGCCTGGGTCACCAGCGCGAACTGTTGCACCGCGCCGGTGGCCTGGGGAGGTGTGCCGAGGGCCATTTGGGCGACGGTGTCGATTTGCTTGAGCCCGGCCTCTTCCAGAAAGGCCGTCAAGCCGCTATTGGAAGGAATGTCGATGCGTACGAAAGCGTCCGGGATCTGCGCCAGCAGGACCGCGATCATGTGCCGGGCCTGCTCCAGGGTCTGCGCAACGACCGGGCCGATGCTGCGACCCCGCCCGAACGGGCGCAGCAGGGCGAAGCCGCACAGGCGGCCGTCCTGCTCTATGCCTACCGCCTGCTCGACGACATCGAACAGATCGTTCAGCACGACAGTTCGATCCAGGCCGCTTCCGGCATTGGCCAGTTCGATCACTGCGGCCTGATCGGCTTCGGTTAGCGGGCGGCAGCGTTCGCCAGGGGACAGTGGCTGCGGTGCAAGCGAAAGCGCCTGTCCCTGATGTTGTTGGATATGCCCGAAATCGACGAAGCCCTGGCTGGCATACAACGGTGCACCGGCCAACGTCGCGTTGAGCATGGGCGTACGCGTCCCGCAGGCCTCGAGGGCCAGTTCCATCAGCCTGCGGCCAATGCCTTGGCCCTGGTATTCGTCATCGACGATGACCAGGCCAATGCTGGCATGGCTGCCCTGTGGGCAGGTGAACGCACTGCCGATGAGGCGACCCTGGTCTTCCACCACAAACCCTTGGGCGACACGCTCCAGCATTGCCCAGTCTTCCAGGCGATGGGGCCATTTCAGTTTCACGGACAACGTATGGGCGCGGGGGACATCTGCCGCAGTCATGGGTCGATAGAGGTAAGCAGGGCGTTGCGAAATGGACATGGCAGATCCCCGTTGGGAAGGCGTGGAATCGGACGGATTCGTCCGCTGAGAGCCCTTGTATCTCACCTGCCACCGGGCCTGACAATAGGCTGGAATGGATTCGGCAGGTTCCGTTGACGACGGCTTCACCGGCCACATTTTTTGCTCAAATCCTGTGTCGGGCCAGCAGTAAATATCGGGGCGGTTCTGCGAAGCGGTGGGGCAGTTGGAAGTGTTGCCAGCTGTGCCGCCGCCATCGCGAGCAGGCTCGCTCCCACAGTGTTTGCGGGGTGCTCACAGGAGCTATCTCCACCCCGAATCCCCGGTGGGCTTGCCCGCGAAAGCGGTGGGTCAGTTGGCAGTGATGTTGCCCGTGCCGCCGTCTTCGCGAGCAAGCCCGCTCCCACAGTGTTTGCGGGGTGCTCACAGGAATTATCTCCACCCCCGAATCCCCGGTGGGAGCGAGCCTGCTCGCGATAGCGATGGATCAGCTTGCAGAGATGTTGCCTGTGCCGCCGTCTTCGCGAGCAAGCCCTAATGCCAGTCAGTTAAGGATCAAACGGCGCAACGCCTGTGGGAGCAAGCTTTGCTCCCACGGGGTTGTGGCTTAACTGACTGACATTCGGGCAAGCCCGCACCCACAGTGTTTTCGAAACGTCAGTAGGCCCGTTCGCGATTCACCTGGCCAAGCATCGATTCGCCCCGCTGATGCCGGCGGATATTGTCCAGCAGAACGCCAAACGCACTTTCGGGTTGGGTCATTGCCGCGATGTGCGGGGTCAACAGAATCTGCGGGTGATGCCAGAAGGGATGATCCGGTGCGGCCGGTTCCTGTTCCAGTACGTCGAGCACGGCCGAGCTGAGCTGGCCGTCGGCAAGCGCTTCGAGCAGATCCGCTTCGACCAGATGGCCGCCGCGGCCCATATTGATCAGGGCCGCGCCTTTGGGCAGTTGCTGGAATACCTCGCGGTTGAGGATCCCCCGGGTCTGCTCGGTCAACGGCAGCACACACAGCAGGATATCGCATTGGCCCAGAAACACCGGCAGTTGTTCGGCACCTGCAAAGCACGCCACCCCGGCGATCTGGTGTTCACTGCGGGCCCAACCCGACAGGGCGAAGCCGAATGGCTGCAAGGCGGTGAGGATATTCCGGGCCTGCAGGCCCAACCCCAGGACCCCGATCCGACGCTGCCGGGCGGGAACCAGTCGGTGTGCCTGCCAGCACCGTTCGGCCTGTTGCTGACGGTAGCGCAGCATGTCCCGGTGCAAGCCGAGCACGGCGAACGTGGCGTATTCGCACATGCCCTGGCTGATGCCCGGATCGAGCAGGCGCACCACCGGCAGGTTCGTCGGCAGGCGACCCAGATCGAGCTGATCCACCCCCGCCGACAAGGCGAACAGTACCTCAAGATTCGGCAGCACCGTTTCGATATCGTCCGGTGCCTGCCACGCCGCCAGGTAGCGAATATCCCGTGGGTCACCGATGTCCGGCCAGGCGCGCCATTCGATATCCGGAGCATGTTCGGCGAACAGGCGCTTCCACTGTTCGCCGCGTACCGGGTCAGCTTTGTAGAGCAGGGCCATGGGTCTTCTCGCCGGGAAATAAGGAGTATCCAGCATGCCTCAATGGGGCGAGAGGATTCTGCTGTTTGCCGGGGTGTAAACAGTCGATCCGGATTTCTCAGCGGGCAAGTTCGGCTTAGAGCATTGTGTCGAAGGCTTAACCTGTGAACACATCGCAGCCGCTTCGGGTTGCCTGGCTCACTATGGGAAATGCCATGAACAGTAAAGTCGAAGAAACCCCAAGTCTGCTCCGTCAGCGTGATCAATTCGTCCCCCGTGGTCTGGTGACCGCGCACCCGCTGGTGATCGATCGGGCCCAGGGCTCGGAGTTGTGGGATGTCGACGGCAAGCGCTACCTGGACTTCGTGGGCGGTATCGGTGTGCTGAACATCGGGCACAATCACCCCAAGGTAGTGGCGGCAGTGCAGGCGCAACTGCAAAAGGTTTCCCACGCCTGCTTCCAGGTAGTGGCCTACAAGCCGTACCTGGACCTCGCCCAGCGGCTGTGCCAGATGATCGGTGGCCAGCACGCCTATAAAGCGGCCTTTTTCACTTCCGGCGCCGAAGCGGTGGAAAACGCGGTGAAGATTGCCCGCGCCCACACCCATCGTTCGGCGGTGATCGCCTTTCGCGGCGGGTTCCATGGCCGGACGCTGCTCGGCACCACGCTGACCGGAATGAGCCAGCCCTACAAACAGAACTTCGGGCCATTCGCGCCGGAAGTCTTCCACACGCCCTATCCAAATGCCTATCGGGGTGTCACCAGCGAGATGGCGCTCCAGGCGCTGGACGAACTGCTCGCCACCCAAGTGGCGCCTGAGCGGGTCGCGGCGATCATCATCGAACCGGTGCAGGGCGATGGTGGTTTCCTTTCGGCGCCGGTAGAGTTCCTCCAGGGCCTGCGTGCGCTGACCGAGAAACACGGCATCGTGTTGATCCTCGATGAAATCCAGACCGGTTTCGGGCGCACCGGCAAGTGGTTCGGTTTCCAGCATGCCGGTATCCAGCCAGACCTGGTCACCGTCGCCAAGAGCCTCGCCGGTGGCCTGCCATTGTCGGGTGTGGTCGGCAAGGCCGAGATCATGGACGCTCCACTGCCTGGCGGCCTGGGCGGGACCTATGGCGGCAACGCATTGTCGTGCGCGGCGGCGCTGGCAGTGATCGAGGCCTATGAGCAGGAACAACTGTTGGCGCGCGGCGACGCCCTGGGCGAGCGCCTGCGTCAGGGGCTGTTGCGTCTGCAAGCCCGCTACCCGCAGATCGGTGATGTGCGTGGCAGCGGTTTCATGCTGGCCATGGAGTTGATCAAGAATGATGAAGCATGCACCCCCGACGCGGACCTGAACCAACGCCTGATCGACGAAGCCCGTGTGGGCGGGTTGCTGGTCATCAAGTGTGGGGTCTACCGCAACGTGATGCGTTTCTTGGCACCGCTGGTGACCAGCGAGGCGCAGATCGATGAAGCGTTGCAGATTCTTGAAGGGGCACTGGCGCGGGTCTTGAACTGAGCGTCTGTGGCGAGGAAGCAGGCTGCCTCGCCACACTCGTTCCAACGCGTTGGATGAACTGCATTAGGGACTCATCGGAGGCTTTTAGCCATGAGGCTGACTGAATATCGAGCGTTGTTGATCGACTGCGACGAGGTCCTGGTGGATCGGGATTCCGGCATCTGGACGGCCTTGCAGCCGCTGCTGGAGACCCATGGCGACCCGCCGGACAAAACTCAGGTGCTGACCGAGTTCGATGAGGCGCTGCGGGCCCTCTATCCACGCTTTGGCGAGCTCGGTTTCAGTGGGCTGCTGTGCTTCGCCCACCGTCAGTTGGCTGAGCGCTGGCAGCTCAAGGTCAGTTGGGAGGAGGGCATGAGCTTCGCCCGCTCGGCGGCCAGTTGGACGCTGTTCGAGGATGCACCGGGTGCGATGCTCTACCTGCGTAAGTTCTACCGTCTGCTGGTGCTGGGCGACCGTGATGCCGAGGACCGGGGCGTGCTGTGCGAACGCCTGGGTATCGAGCCGGAGGATTTCATCTCACTGGCGAACGATCCTTTGCAGGATCCCGATTGGCTGGCGGCCAACGGTCTCGATCCCGGCGCTATTCTCCAGATAACCCGTCCGGGCGCCCATTCACGCCGGGATCGGGCTGTGTGCCTGATCTGCCGAAACCCCGAGCTGCCGCTCCAGCCGTGCGCGGCGGACTACTGCATCAGCAGCATGGCGGATCTGGTGGCGCAGCACCAGTTGTCGCTACGTCACTGATTTTGTTAGAAGATAGTCTACAAACGGCACGCAAGGGGTATGCGATGGAAGGTTTAGCGAAACTGGACCGTATTGACATCAGCATTTTGGTCGAGCTGCAAAAAGACGGCCGCATGACCAACGTCAGCCTGGCCGATGCCGTGGGGTTGTCCGCCAGCCCTTGCCTGCAACGGGTCAAGCGGCTGGAGTCGTTGGGGTACATCTCCAGCTACAAGGCGCACCTGAACCTGGCGAAGATTACCGATTCGGTGACGGTCTTCACCGAAGTCACCCTGAGCGACCACAAGCGCGAAGACTTCGCCAAATTTGAATCCAACATCCGCCTGGTGGACGAAGTGCTGGAGTGCCACTTGATCAGCGGGGGCTACGATTACCTGGTGCGCTTCATGACCCGCAGCATCCAGGACTACCAGGACGTGATGGAAAGTCTGCTGGACAAGAACATCGGCATCTCCAAGTACTTCAGCTACATCGTCATCAAGTCGCCGGTACGCAAGGACGAGATTCCATTGCGCAAGTTGCTGCGGCACTGATCCGATTACCTACCGGGAACAAATGTGGGAGCGAGCCTGCTCGCGATGGCGGTGTATCAGACGCATAAGATGCTGACTGATATTCCGCTATCGCGAGCAGACTCGCTCCCATAGAGGTTGTCGTGGGTGTGCTGGCTTTATTCCTTGAGGAAGGTCAGCAGGTCCTGGTTCAAACGATCCTTGTGGGTCTCGGTCAACCCGTGCGGCGCGCCAGGGTAGACGATCAGTCGGGCGCCCTTGATCAGTGCCGCCGAAGCCCGGCCGGCAGCGTCTATCGGCACGATCTGGTCGGCGTCGCCATGGATCACCAGGGTCGGCACGTCGAACTTCTTCAGATCGTCGCGGAAATCGGTGGCCGAGAACGCGGCGATCGAGTCATAGGTGTTCTTGGCGCCGCCCTGCATGCCCTGGGCCCAGAACGATTGGATCAGGCCCTGGGACGGCTTGGCGCCCTTGCGGTTGTAGCCGTAGAAGGGGCCGGAGGCGATGTCCAGGTAAAGCTGCGAGCGGTTCTCCAGGGACGCCTTGCGCAGGCCGTCGAACACCGCGAGTGGCAGGCCACCGGGGTTGGTGTCGGTCTTGAGCATCAATGGCGGAACAGAGGACACCAGCACCGCTTTCTTGACTCGGGCAGTCCCGTGGCGACCGATATAGCGAGCCACTTCACCGCCCCCTGTCGAGAAGCCCACCAGGGTCACATCCTTCAGGTCCAGCGCTTCAATGACCGCCGCCAGGTCGTCGGCGTAGTGATCCATGTCGTTGCCTTCCCAAGGCTGGCTGGAACGTCCATGGCCGCGACGATCGTGGGCGACAACCCGATAACCTTTCGACGCGAGGAACATCATCTGCGCTTCCCAACTGTCGGAGTCCAGCGGCCAGCCGTGGCTGAAGGTGACGACCTGGCCATCGCGCGGGCCCCAGTCCTTGTAATACAGCTGAACGCCGTCCTTGGTGGTGATGTAGCTGGCGGATTGGATGACGCTGCCGATAGCCGAAGCAGTGGTCGTAGCAGTGGTCTGTGCCGGTGCGGCTTCTGCGCCGAGAGTCGCGAGTGCCAAGGTAGCGATGGCCAGGGTGCGGTTGAGTGTGTTCATTGGGCTCTCTCCATAAGGGCTGGTTGACTGTCGCGACCGCTGTCGATCGCGTTGGTGGGCAGATTAGAGAGAGAGGACGATGACGAGAACGGTGCCGGTATCGATAGCGACTATAGGAATAACAGATACTTGGGAGGCTTTGGTTGTGAAAGCTTGCTCGCGATGGGGCCTTGAAGGTAGATCGCCGGCTCAGTCAAGCACACCCGTGTTTGGGTCTATGCTTACCTTATCCTTCCCATCAGCCCACCCATGAACGGCCCGGACCCCTCCAGGAGACCACGTGAAACCTTCGATACCCGCCACGGCGCTGTTCTGTCTATTGCTTGGCACGGGGGCTGTCAGGGCCGAGGAATATCAGGTCGTCACCGAGGAGTGGGCACCGTACAACTATCAGGAGAACCATCAGCTCACCGGCATGACCACCGAGATCGTTCGGGCCATCATGGCGCTGACCGGGGATGAATTCGAAGTGGTGCTGCAGCCCAGTATGCGCGCCACTCAGGTGTTGAAAACCCGGCCCAAGACGATCATGTACTCGCTGTTCCGCACGCCGGAGCGTGAGCCGTTGTACAAGTGGGTCGGACCGATCGTGGAGGAGGCCATTTATCCTTATCAATTGGCGAGTGCGCCGCCGGTGCATTCCCTGGAACAATTGCTGGGCGCCCAGCAGATCACCACTCGGCACGCCGGGCTGGTACCTGAAAAGCTGCAATCGCTGGGCTTCAAGAACCTCGACAAAAGCGCAACCGAGAGCAAGTTGCTCTACCGCATGCTGCTGGCGGGGCGCACCAATATCATCGTGGGTGACACCGATGCGGGGGTGGCGTACTACACCCGCCAGTTGAACATCGCCCCCGGCACGCTGCGAAAAATACCTATTGAACTGTACCGTTCATCGCTGTACATCGCCTTCAGTCCCGACAGTGACGACGAACGGGTCGCCGCGTGGGCCAGCGCCTTGGAACAGTTGCGCCAGTCTGGCGAGTTGAGGCGTATCCAGCATCGGTACGAGCAGCTCGCTGGGCAATGAACGGTTAACCGAAAGAAGGCATCGGCCCCAGCGAATTCAGAATCCAGGTGATCGCTGCCACGGCCACGAGCACCGCGACTACCACGCCGATGAACAGCCACTTCAGGATCTTCGGCAACACCGGCGGCTTGGACCGTGGCGCGAGCGCTTCTACGGTGAGCCTCATCTCTTCGGCGCATCGCGGGCAGGCCGCGTTGTCGTCGAGGATGAGGCTCCTGCATTGATCACAGATTTTCATGTCGTCGACTCGGGGCTCAGAATTTGTGGACGATACCCAGCCTACCCATGATTTCCAACGCATTGACCAGGCCCAAGCCGTTCATGGGCAGACAGGCAAAGGTCTGGTGCTCATCGAAGTGAGTGCCGATGGCCAGCAGCTTCAGATCATGGGCATCCAGCTGTGCGTTGAAATACTGGAGCAGCGCCCGCTCCCAATCGTTGGCGCCGTTGATGACATCGACGGTTTTACGGTCGGGTATCGCGATCTCGATGTTCAATTGCTGTAGCGGGGCAAGGGTGTTGACGGCGATGACCCCGCAGGACGACCACTCTTTCCATTCGAACTCGGCCAATTGATTGGCCTGGGCAAGGGCTGATGCGACTTGAGTCCACGCCCAGTCCCACTGTGCCGTTGGGGGCGCAATGCCTTGAATGAGCACTTGCGCGCGATCCTCGTCGAACAGGCAATCGAACAGATCGGCCAACGTCTCGACCCGATTGGGCTGTGACCCCTGACTGTCCAGGTCCCGGCTCAAGCGTTGCCACAGCGTGTCCAGCTCCTCCCAGTCTTCCTCATCCATGTCATCTTCGATCACCTTTGCCTTGTCGCCGCGCTGGTAGTTGTCCAGCCGTGTCTTGAGGACACGTATCGCGCCGTCGGCGAGATCGACTTCATAGCTGCGGTAATCCAGGTAGTTGGTCTGGAAAACGATGCGATCGGGAAATATTTCCTGGACGAGGTCTTCTTCAGCGTCGAAATACACCGCGCCCTCGAGCGAGCCATGGGCGGCGATGATGCGTTGGAACGACAGGGCGTCGATGGGGTTCATGTAGGTCCGATCATAGGGGATTGTGGCGTTCACGGGTTGAGGTCTGTCATTATCCTGGAAGCCGGAATTTGAGCAGAAGCGTATGAATCGTCAGAAAAAAATCAAGCAGCTACTAAAGGCCCACGCTAAAAAGGCGAGTGCCAAGTTGGCGCCGAAGAACAAACCCAAGTACATCAGTAAAGCGGATCGATTGAAACTGGCTGCTGAGTCCAGTGAAGAATCAGCCACTATCCCTGAAACTGAGTAGTGTCAGTGAGTAGATCACAGAACCTGTGGGAGCGGGCTTGCTCGCGAATGCGGAGTGTCAGTCGCTGAAATGTTCAATATCTGCCGCCATCGCGAGCAGGCTCGCTCCCACATTTTTGCTGGGTGGCCACAGGGTGGTGTTCACCACAAACCCTGTGGGAGCGAGCCTGCTCGCGATGGCGGCCTGTCAGCCGCCACTGGCAAATCTGGAAACGCTCCTTTCAGGTAAAAAACTTGCTCGGCGTCTTGCCGAACTGCTTCCTGAACATGTTCGTAAACGCGCTGGGGCTGTCGTATCCCAGTGCCAGCGCGACATCGATGATTTTTTCTCCCACCGCCATTCGCTCAACCGCTTGCAGCAGGCGAGCCTGCTGTCTCCATTGTCCGAAAGTAATCCCGGTTTCCTTGCGAAACAGCCGCTGGATCGTCTTCCCGTCAAGGCCGAGGCGGGCGCTCCAGTCCGACAGTGTCGAGCCATCGGCAGGGTCGCCTTGCAGCGTGACGCAGATCTTCTTGATCCGCGGGTCCGTGGGTTGCGGAAGGTGCAGCGGCAGGGTGGGGAGCAGGGCGAGCTCATCGAGGATCAACGCCATCACCCTGGCCGCGCGGGTGTTCGGGGCATGGGGGAGCGGCAGGTGCACGGCGACCTTGATCAACTCACTCAACAGGGCGGAAATGCTGACGGCCTTCGTTTCGGTTGGAAGGTCTGCCACGGCATCAGGCCGGACGAATACGCTGCGCATTTTGACGTGCCCCACGCACCGCACGGAATGTACCTGCCCGCATGGCATCCATAGCCCCCGGTTCGACGGCACCGTCCACTGGCTCGATGCCGTGTGTACAACCATCACGCCTTCGACGGCGTAGATCAGTTGGTGCTTTTCATGGGAGTGGGGTGAGATGAACCAATCCGCAGGGTAATCGGTTGCCCTGCCGATCATGGTCCAGGCACCTTCGTCGATCTCGAGCAACGCTTCATTCAAAGGCTTGATCATGATGTCCTTTTTGCGATGGTTGATTCCCTTGTCCAGTGAGACAGACATTTCCGTGGATTCTAGGATGACGACGCGCCTGTCAGAAAGTGCTGTCACCTTCTGCCCAGGTTTTTTTTTCAGACCTATCGCCTGGAAGCTTTTGTCATGTCCACCACCGCCACAGCCTCGACCACGGCATCCGTCGTCAACCAAACGAGCCCGCTTGTCATGCGGGTCATCGGTGCCTGTGCCCTCGCGCACCTGATCAATGACCTCATTCAGGCCGTGCTGCCTTCCATCTATCCGATGCTGAAGGCCAACTACGGCCTGACGTTCACCCAAGTGGGATTGATCACCCTGACGTTCCAACTGACCGCCTCGCTGTTGCAACCGTGGGTGGGCTATCACACGGATCGTCATCCCAAACCCTGGCTGTTGCCTGCCGGGATGGTCTGCACCCTCATCGGCATCATGATGCTGGCGTTCGTCGGCAGTTTTGGCGCGATCCTCATCGCTTCCGCATTGGTGGGCATCGGCTCTTCAACCTTCCACCCGGAAACCTCCCGTGTCGCACGGCTCGCTTCAGGTGGTCGCTATGGTCTGGCGCAGTCGACGTTCCAGGTCGGCGGCAATGCGGGCAGTGCCTTCGGTCCGTTGCTGGCCGCGGCCATTGTGATCCCATATGGTCAAGGCCATGTTGCCTGGTTCGGTCTGTTTGCCGTCTTCGCCATCTTCGTGCAGTACGGCCTGAGTCGTTGGTACCGCAACCACCTCAACCTGTTCAAGTTGAAACAGGGCGGCAAGGCAACCCACGGCCTGTCCAAGGGCCGGGTGACCGCTGCGCTGGTGGTCCTGGCGTTGCTGGTGTTCTCCAAATATTTCTACATGGCGAGTTTCACCAGCTACTTCACGTTCTACCTGATCGAAAAATTCCACCTGTCGGTGACCAGCTCCCAGCTGTACCTGTTCCTCTTCCTGGGGTCGGTGGCGGCCGGCACGTTCTTCGGCGGCCCTATCGGTGACAAGATCGGTCGCAAGAAGGTCATCTGGTTCTCGATCCTCGGCGTCGCGCCTTTCACCCTGGCGCTGCCTTATGTGGACCTGTTCTGGACCGGCGTGCTCAGCATGATCATCGGCTTCGTCCTCGCCTCGGCGTTCTCCGCCATCGTCGTCTTTGCCCAGGAGCTGGTACCGGGCAATGTCGGCATGATTGCCGGCGTGTTCTTCGGCCTGATGTTTGGTTTCGGCGGCATCGGCGCTGCGTTGCTGGGCTACCTCGCTGACATCCACGGTATCGAGTATGTCTACACGCTGTGTTCCTACCTGCCGTTGCTGGGTGTGTTGACCATTTTGCTGCCTTCGACCAAAGGCGTTTAAAAGCGCTATCCCTCTGTGGGAGCGCGCCTGCTCGCGAAAGCGGTATGTCAGTCACCGAGAGGCTGAATGTGCCGCTGCCATCGCGAGCAGCCTCGCCATCCCAAGCATCATTTTTCCTGTTCGGCCGCCTCCGCCGTTCCCGCGGGCGCGATCATTCCAAGAATCGCATCACGGCACACCGCAAGAATTTCATCGGCCAGCGGCGAGTCATCCGGACAGGCGCGGGACATGACCACGGCGCCAAGGGCATGGGCCATCAAGGCAAGATGTTTTGCACGGACCTGCGCAGCGTCTGGGCCGTCCGCTTCGCTACTGCCTTCACACAGTGCCGCGAGCTGGGCTTCAATACCGGCCGCAAACGTGGTGCGAACCGTTTCTTCCTTGCGCGCGGCGTCAGCGCACAAGGCCGCCAGTGTGCAACCTGTGGCGCGATGATCGCGATGATCGCGCGCCAGGTAGGTCTTCACGAAATCCTCAGCCGAGGCGCCAGCCAATAGCGCCGCAGACTGTTCAATGCCGCACGCAGACGACTCCGCCATCAGATCGGCTTTGGAGTTGAAATGCTTGTAGAACCCTCCCTGGGTAAAACCGGCGGCGGCCATCAAATCTGCTATACCGACGCCGTCATAACCGCGCTCTCGAAAGAGAGCCGATGCCGTTGCCACGATGTGCGCACGGTTTTCCTGCGCCTGTTTTTTCGAGACTTTCATGGTCTATCCACGTGTTTTCTATGCCGTCAGCATACATTGATGTCGTCCGACATCAAAATATTGACTTTTTAGAGTTTGGTCGTAATCATTATATGCACTTCCATTGGAAGCCGAAATCAGATCTGAGCCGCGATACGCCATAGCCCCATTCATCTATCGGAATCAATATGAAAGCACTCACATTCAAACGCTATGGCAAGTCGCCGGATGTCGGGTTTGAGCAAGTTGCTCGCCCGAGCATCAAGCCTGACGAATTATTGGTCGAGGTCCACGCTGCCGGGTTGAATCCGATCGACAACATGATTACCACCGGCATGTTCAAACCCGTCTTGAAATTCCAGCTACCCGCCACGATGGGCAGCGATCTCGCTGGCGTAGTCAGGGAGGTTGGAAGCGCTGTGACTCGCTTCAAGGTCGGTGACGCCATTTTTGCCAGTGTGTTTGACCTTGGCATCGGTTCAATCGCCGAGTATGTCGCCGTACCGGAGCGTGTTGCAGCGCTAAAGCCAGACAACCTGGACTTCGTGCAAGCCGCTTCTATTCCGATGGTGGGGCTCACCGCCTGGCAAGCGTTGAAAGGGCGTGCGCACCTTGAATCCGGTCAGAAAGTATTTATACCGGCTGGCTCGGGGGGCATCGGGACGTTCGCGATCCAACTGGCAAAATACCTGGGCGCCAAGGTCGCCACGACCACCAGCACCATCAATACCGAGTGGGTTGGCAACTTGGGCGCGGACGAAGTGATCGACTATAAGAAACAGGCGTTCGAACAGGTACTGAAGGGATACGATGTGGTACTCGGTACGACCAGGGGCGATACCCTTGAAAAGTCCGTTGGTATTCTCAAACCCGGAGGAAAAATTGTTTCCCTCATCGGCCCGTTGGACAAAGCCTTCGCGCAAACTCGCCGGCTGAACTTCTTCCTCGCCTTCGTATTCGGCCTGATGAGTCGCAAGATCATGGGCCTGGCGAAGAAAAACGACATCAGCTATTCATTTCTCTTCGTTCGCCCGGAGGGAACTCAATTGAATGCGATTGGCGAACTGATCAGAGCCGGGCACATCAAGCCAGTGATCGATCAGGTCTTTCCCTTCGAGCAAGCCAAGGGGGCGCTTGATTATTTGGCTCAGGGCCGTGCGAAGGGGAAGGTTGTGGTCAGGATCAAGTAAGGGGCTTGGCGGCCAAACTTCATATCTGGATGTAATCGCTGCATTGGCGAATGCCCTTGTGGGCACCTGCGATCAGATGGACATAATGGCCGTTCACCCAGTCAACCGGCAGGCAATCATCCACCTCAAACACGGCGTCGGTGTGTGATTTGAGCCAGTCCGTCGGCATGCGTCGCTTGCCCAGCTGCTTGGCCTGGGCTTTGTCCCGAGCCACCACCAGCAGGTAGCGGTGAGCCTCGCCAAACACATCGCGCTCGTAGCCGCCAAGGTTGATGAAAAACAGCCTTGGCTCATCAGGGCCTGGGGCCATTGGGCTGAGTTCGACCCGGTAGGTGTCGATGCCGTCCACTTCCAGCCAGGCGTCGATGTGCAAACCCTTTTGGCTACCAAACCAGGCCTGGCGCAGTTGGGGATAAGCGTGTTCCAGCGAGTCCGCCTGCGCGAACACCACGTCGTGTATCTCGATGCTGGCGCGGGGGTGACGACCGCCGAGCATGACTACGTACAGCATGAAAACTCCTTTTCAGGGGGCCGTGCAGCGCAAAAATCTATACATGAATTGCATTTATCTGTACAAGAAACTAGCTTTGTACAGATATTTTATCATTCTACAGGTTCCTCATGGCGCATCCTGTTCGTTGGGCCTGCCTCTGCCTGATGTTGACGGTGATGTCGTCGGCCGCCGCAGATTGGCGAGCGGCACTGCCAACCGCGCAACGGCTGGGTGAGGGGGACTTCACTTGGTTCGGCCTGCGTCTGTACACCGCCCGGCTGTGGACCGCCGGCCCGGCGCAGGATTGGAACCGGCCCTTCGCGCTGGAGCTGCTTTACCACCGATCGATGTCCCGGGAAACGCTGGTGCAGGCCAGCCTTGAGGAAATGCAGCGGCTTGGCCCCGGCAGCGTGACGGCCCAGTCCCTTGAGGCCTGGACCCAGGCGATGGAGGCCGCATTCGTGGACGTGCGTCCCGGCATGCGCATCACTGGCCTGTATCTGCCGGGGAAGGGCTGCCGCTTCTACGTGGACGGCAAGCTCAGCCATGAAATTGCCGACCCGGTGTTTGCCCGGGCGTTCTTCGCCATCTGGCTCGATCCGCGGGCCCGGGACCCCCAATTGCGCCAGCGCCTGCTCGGCCTGGCCGACAACGACCGAGGGACCTGAACATGTACAAAGCACTGTTGCTGGCCGCCTGCCTGTTCCTCGGCAGTTGCGGCAATGTCGGTGTCGACCACTACGCTGGTGAACAACCGCATTTGGACTTGGCGGCGTTCTTCTCGCGACCGGTGCAGGCCTGGGGGATGTTCCAGAAGCGGTCAGGGGAAGTGGTCAAGCGCTTTCATGTTCGCATCGACAGTCGTCGTGAAGGCGAGCGGCTGATCCTCGACGAACATTTCCTCTACAGCGACGGCACGCGACAGCAGCGTACCTGGACGATTGTGCCGGACGGCCCGGGTCGCTGGCGTGGAACGGCAGGGGACGTGATCGGCGAGGCCCAGGGTGAAGTGGCCGGTAATGCGCTGCGTTGGCGTTACCGACTGGACCTGCCGGTCGAAGGGCGGCACTGGGAAGTAGACCTGGACGACTGGATGTACCTGATGGATGACGACACCCTGATCAACCGTTCGAGCATGAGCAAACTGGGGGTGGAGATCGGCCAGATCACCTTGTTTTTCCGTCGTCTGCCGGAGGGCACGCCATGAATTTGAATAACCTCATCGAGCGGGTCGCGGCCGGGGAAGTCGAAGCGCTTGAACTGCTATCACTGGAAGGCGGCTTCTACATCCTGCGCGCCATGACCGCTGCCGGCCCGGTCACACTGAGCGATGCGCAGGGGCAGCCTGTTCGATTGCGTTCATCCACCGAGCTGCGCCAGTTGTTGATTGACCTGCCACCGTTGCCCTGCACGCTGGTGCAGCACGTGGTGCATGATGAAATGTGCGGGCAGCGTGACGGCCCCGTCGCGCCCTTGCGGCTGCCGTTGACGCTGGCTAGCCAGTGGTAGAGCGGAAGACGCCACGGGTCAGCGCCACGCCGCGATGCGCACGAGCAGGGGAAAGGCCAACGCCCAGATCGCGCTCAACAGCAGGCCGGTTTCCATCGTGCCCAGCGGCAAGTCGACATATGCCACCCTGGCGCCGCCTACGTACGCCAACGGGCCTGCAACTGCGCCCAGCAACGCCCCGCGCCAAAAGGACCCGCCGGCCCAGGCCAGGCTATGGCGCAAACCGCTGGCCAGGACCAGCCACAACAATGCCAGCCACAGGGGCAGTGGCCAGCTATCAAATCGGAACACGTCAAATGCGCCCAGCAGGCTGTCCAGCGCGCAGCCGGCCAGTGCGGTGCGCAGCAGGGCCTTTACCTCGGCATTGAAATCCCGGCACAAGCACAGGTGCAAGGCCAAGCCGAGGGGCACCAGCAGTAACAGCCAGGGGCGTTGGGCCCCCAGCACGCAGATCCACCAGCCGACCTGCAACCAAAGTGCATTGGCGACCTGCCAACGCCCGGGCATCAAGCCTGCCCGGGCAAGGCCGCACGCCGTGCCTGAGGCGCAGCCCAAAGCAGTTGCGCCACGCCGATGGCGCGCTCCTGGAAACCGCCCTGGCAATAACACAGGTAGAACTCCCACAGACGCTGGAACGTATCGTCATAGCCCAGCGTCGCCAGTTCGGTGCGGGCCTGGCGCAAGTTGTCGCGCCAGTGTTCCAGGGTCCGGGCATAGTCCAGGCCGAAATCCTCCAGGTGCACAAGGTTGAGCCCGGTGTGACGACTGGCGGTGTCCAGCATCACGCTCAGCGAGGGCAGGGCGCCGCCCGGGAAGATGTAGCGTTGGATGAAGTCCACCGAGCGGCGTGCCTGGGCATAGCGCTGGTCGCGAATGGTGATTGCCTGCAACAGCATGAGGCCATCGGGTTTGAGCAGTGCCGCACACTGGCGGAAGTACACCGGCAGGTAACGGTGGCCGACCGCTTCGATCATTTCGATCGAGACGAGCTTGTCGAATGTGCCCCTGAGGTCGCGGTAGTCTTCACGCAGCACCGTCACACGCTGCTCCAACCCCAAGGCGTGGACGCGTTGCAGGGTATGGGCGTATTGCGCCTCGGAAAGCGTCGTGGTGGTGACCCGGCAACCATGCCGGGTGGCCGCGTGGATCGCCAGGCTGCCCCAGCCACACCCGATCTCCAGCAGATGATCGCCGGGGTGCAGTTCAAGTTTCTGGCAGATGCTTTCCAGCTTGTGCAACTGGGCTTGCTCCAGCGTTTGTCCAGGGTGCTCGAACTGGGCGGCCGAATACATCATGGTCGGGTCCAGTAGCCGCTCGAACAGGGCATTGCCCAGGTCGTAGTGGGCCAGGATATTGCGTCGGGAACCGCGCCGGCTGTTGTGGTTCAGCCGATGCAGCAGCCGCAGGGCCGGGCGCCCCAAGCGCGCCAGGCCGCCTTCCAGGGCATCGAGCACGTCCAGGTTGGCGACGAACAGGCGGGTCACCAGCGCCAGATCCGGGCTGCGCCAGAAGCCGTGGATGTAGGCCTCGCCCGCGCCGATCGAGCCATTGCCGGCAATCATGCCCCAGGTGGTGTCATCGAGGATCTCCACTTCGGCCTGCAACGGACTGGCGGCATCACCGAAGTTCCACTGGCGCCCATGACTGAGCAGCCGCAGATGACCGTGGCGCAGTTTGCCCAGTTGAGCGAGCACGGCACTGCGCGCCAGCCCGCCGAGCAACGGCGCCAGGCCTGTGGACTTGTTAACGCTCAGGGTTGGGTTGGACATGGTCGGGGTTCTCGCAAGGTTGGCCGAGCGCCAGGTCGCCCTGGCAGGTCGTGTGGTCATGGATGGGGGTGCGTTTGAACAACAGGCGCAGGGCTTGCCAATAAATGGCCGAGACAGTGCGCAGGCTCATCCATGGGAAAGTCAGGATGTATCGGTGCAGCGCCTTTCGATCCAGCGGCTGGCGGCGCAAGGCAAGGTCCGCCTCGAAAACCTTGTCGGCGCCTTGCCAGTTCTCCATGTGAATGCGCACGTGTCGCTCGTCCAACGCAAATCGCAGGTGATAGTCCATGTCCAGTGGCATGAACGGCGACACATGGAAGGCTTTGGCCACGGCGAACGGTCTGGCGAGGTTGCCTTCCACCGGCAGCACGTAATGGAAACGTTCACGCCACGGCGTGTTGCGCACTTCAAGCAGGATCGCCGCCAGGTGCCCGTCGCGGTCATGGCAGAAATAGAAACTCACCGGGTTGAACGACAGGCCCCAGCAACGCAGTTGGGTGAGCAGGCGAACCGGGCCGTCGGGCGTTTGCCCCGTGGCCTGTCCGACCAGTAGGCGGGCGGCCTGGGCCAATGACTCGCCTTGTCGGGTCCGGGCGGGTAGGTAGTCGGTCTCGCGCCAGCTAAGCGGCGCCAGGTGCCAGCGTCCTAGCCAGCGCGACAGGCCGAGTAGCCAGGCCTGCTCGTCCAGGTCCAGGTAGAACAGGCCGGTCCGGTAGCGAAAGGCATGACGTTGCGGCGACAAGCGACGGTGGCTGATCCAGCCCAGGCAAAGGCTGCTGTTCACAACGTCTCTCCAAAATGTTCAGCCACCTTCAGCGCGCTGACCACCCCGTCCTCGTGAAAGCCGTTACCCCAATAGGCGCCGCAGTAGTAGGTCAATTGCTGGCCCTGCAGTTGCGCCTGGTTCGCTTGCGCGGCAGATGCGGCGAGGCTGTATTGCGGATGGGCGTACTGGAAGCGGGCGATGATCTTTGCCGGGTCCACCAGAGCCGTCTGGTTGAGGCTCACACAGAACGTCTCCGCTGCCTGGATGCCTTGCAGGATGTTCATGTTGTAGGTCACCGCCGCCGGAGCCTGGTCGCTGCCGCCGAGGCGATAGTTCCAGCTGGCCCAGGCCCTCCGGCGACGCGGCAGCAGGCGGCTGTCGGTGTGCAGCACGACGTCATTCTCGGCGTAGTGGATGGCGCCCAGCACGGCGCGCTCTTGCAGGCTTGGGGTTTCCAGCAGTTTCAGGGCCTGGTCGCTGTGGCAGGCGAACACCACCGTGTCGAAACGCTCCGGGCCGGCGGCGCTGATAAGCGTTACACCACCTTCGTCACGGCTGACGCGGCGAACCTTGCAGTTGAGGCGAATGCGTTCCGCGAACGGTTGGCACAGCGGCGCGACGTAACTGCGCGAGCCACCTTCGATGACCCGCCATTGCGGGCGCTGACTCACCGACAGCAAGCCGTGGTTGCGACAGAAACGCACGAAGAACTGCAGGGGGAAGTCGAGCATGTCCGCGGGGGACATCGACCAGATCGCCGACCCCATGGGCACGATGTAGTGTTTGATGAAGCGATGACCGTAGCCCTGCGCCCGGAGGTAACTGCCCAGCGTGGTGCTGGCGTCGATACGTCGGGCGTCCAGGTCTGCGAGTGACTGGCGGTTGAAGCGCAGGATGTCGCGCAACATTCCCCAGAACTCCGGCGACACCAGATTGCTGCGCTGGGCAAACAGCGTGTTCAGGTCGTGACCGTTGTATTCCAGGCCAGTGAGCGGGTCATGCACGGAGAAACTCATCTCGGTCGGCCGTGAGGCAACCTTGAGCTGATCGAGCAAGCGGATGAAGTTCGGATAGGTCCAGTCGTTGAAGACGATGAAGCCGGTGTCGATGGCATGCCGTTCGCCGCGCCAGTTCACATCGACGGTATGGGTATGGCCGCCGATCCATTCGTCCGCCTCGAAAACCGTCACTTCGTGTTTGCGGGACAGCAGGTAGGCGCAGGTCAGGCCCGCGATGCCGCTGCCAATGATTGCTATACGCATCGATCATCGGTCCTGTTCATGGCGAGCCAGGCGTTGGCCCAGTACCAGGCGCAAGCGCGCGGGCATGGCCCCGAGCAGGCGCAACGCCAGAGTGAAAATGCCGGGAAAATTGATCTCCAATGGGCGCCGCGACAGGCGCTTGGCGATATGCCGGGCGGCGCGCTGTGCCGACCACAGTTGCGGCATGGGGAAATCGTTGCGGCGGGTCAGTGGCGTGTCGACGAAGCCCGGGCTGACCAGGGTGACGTCGATGCCTTCGCGGGTCAGGTCGATACGCTGCGACTCCACCAGATAGCGCACGGCCGCCTTGGACGCGCCGTAGGCACCGGCGCGGGGCAACGCCAGCCAGGTCACTGAACTGCCCATCACCACCAGGTGAGGACGATGGCCGGCGCGTAGCAAGGGCAGGGCGGCCGCCAGGCAGTAGCTGACCCCCATGAGATTGGTGCGGATCACGCGCTCGACCACGGCCGGGTCGAAATGGCCAGGCTCCAGGTATTCGCAGGTACCGGCATTGAAGATCGCCATGTCCAGCGCTCCCCAAGCCAGCTGGATCCGGGCTGCGATCTCGGCGACTTGCTCCGGGTCATCGAGATCGCCGATCGCCAGCAGCACCTGGCCTGGAAAACGTTCCGCCAGAGACGCCAGGCTATCCGCGTGACGACCGCCCAAAGCCACTTGGTGGCCTTGCTCCAGCAGGCTTTGCGCGAGCGCGGCACCGATACCGCTGCTGGCACCGGTCAACCAGCAGCGGCTCATGCCAACCTGCCTTTGAGCCAGCGGATAGCGCCGCCCATGACCGGAATGTGTTCATAGAGCAGGGCACCTGCGTCGAAATAGTCCTGGTGAAAATGAACCCGGTCGCGCCACAGCAAGTGACTGCAGCCTTGCAAAGTGATCGGCTGGCCGCGGGCCAGGCGTGGGTGGCGGAATTGCAAGGTCCAGCGCAGGTAACCCTCGCCAGGGCGGACTTCGTCGGCGCCGGCGAAGGCATAGCGAATATCGTCGGCGTTGGCGTACAGCTCGGTGAGGTAGGCCCGCAGGTCCGTCAGGCCCTGAATCTGATGCAGGGGATCGCAGAAGATAATGTCTTCGCTGTACAGCTTTTCCACCGCGTCGAGATTGTCTCCCGTGAGGGTGGCGAACGCCTCGGCGAATTGCTGTAGGTAAGCTGACATGGGGCGCTCCAGGTAATCCTGTACAAAAAAGAAATGTTGTACAGGTATGTCTGAAGCGTACGGTTAAATCTGTACAAGTCAATCCTCTTGTACAGTTATTTCTTCAGCGATTGGCCTCGGCGAGTTGCTGGCGCAGCTGCGCAACTTCTGCTTCCAGCGCGCGAACCTGCTCCTCGGCGGCTATTTGCGCCGTGACGTCGCGTTGGATGCCGATGTAGTACGTCAGTTGGTCCGCCTCGTTGTGCACGGGCGTGATGGACAATTCGTTCCAGAACAGGCTGCCGTCCTTGCGGTAGTTACGCAGGACCTGACGGCAGGGCCTGCCTTGGCTGATCGCTTCGCGGATGGCGGCGATGCCTGCCTGTTCATGATCCTGGCGCTGGAGAAAGCGGCAGTCCTGGTAGAGGATGTCATCGGCGCTATAACCGGTGAGACGCTCGAAGGCGGGGTTGGTGTAGATGAGGATACTGTCGCTGCCCTCCTGCTCGGCGACGACGATGCCATCGTTGGAGTTCTCGACCATCAATTGCAGGAGTTTTGCGTCGATCATTTGGCCCACCCACGAAATTATGCAGCAGTCTGCGTAGCGCACCTGTGCGGAGCGCCGGCGCGGTTTGCCACATGATGACCTACGGATGCTCGCCGCAGAAAGACTGTATGGGTTTAGAATGTGCCACCTTTCGGATAAACCCCTCATATGACTGAAGCCACTTCACCCGATTTGCTGCCCATGCGTGATGTGGTCAGCCTGACCGGCATCAATCCGGTGACACTGCGTGCCTGGGAGCGGCGCCATGGGCTGATCCGCCCGCAGCGCACCGACGGTGGCCATCGGTTGTACACGGCCAATGACGTGCAGCGCATACGCGACATCCTGCGCTGGACGGCCGCAGGCTTGTCCATCAGCAAAGTCGGCGAAATGCTCGAAGGCCAGCGTGAGGTGGTCCCACCCCAGGACAGCGAGCTTGACGATTGGCGTGAGGCCGTCGTGCACGCCACGAGAGCTTTCGATACCCAGGCTCTGGATGCGCTCTATCGCCAGCTGTTCTTGGTTTTGCCCAAGGCTGTCGCGCTGCGCAAGGTGCTGATGCCGGTCTGGCATGACCTGGCTTCGGGCAGTGCGCCGGGTGAGTGCAGCCAATGGCTGTTCCTCGACACGTTCCTGCGTGGCCGGCTGCTGCTGCGCCTGCAGACGAATCAGGTGGAGACGCCGCGGGTGCTGCTGGCAGGCACCGAAGGGCATGCCGAACTGCAGTTGCTGTGCGCCGGGGTGCTGCTGGGCGGCAAGCAACAAGGCGTCGAGGTGCTCGGCTGCGGGCAGCCATTGGAGGAACTTCCCCTGGTGTGCGCGGCCATCCAGCCAGCAGCACTGGTGATTGCGCTGCAAGCGCCGGTGAACCCCATCCTGGCCAAGCGCCTGCGTTCGTTGCAGATGGACATCGCTTGTCCATTGGCCCTGATGGGCGCGGGGCTGGACCGTTCGCAAGCCGCCTTGGAAGGCATTCCGCTGTGCCTGTTGAACCAACAGGACGCCGATGTCGAGGGCGTGCTCAACGCCTTGATCAGGGGCAACCTGGATCTGTGACCAGCGTTTGCACGACTCTGCGGACAAGCATTCAGGCCATCCAAGTGATGGCCTTTTGATTTTAGTTGGATCCCGCTAGAATCCGCCACCCTCTCCATGAGCGGCATATAGCAAATTACGCAAGGAAGATGATATGCAATTTGGAAAAGCCATAGGCCTCGCCCTGGCCCTGAGCCTCACTGGCTGCGCCAGCTTCACCAAAGATGAAGTCGCCCCCGTGAACCTGCCTTCGATGGCCAGCTACTCGAACAAGCCGAACGTCTATGTCGACTTCGATTTCTACCAGGGCGAACCCGACAGCGCCAAGGCCACCGAGATGCCGCAAGCCCGGGACATGCTCAAGCCCGAGCTGAAACGTACCTTCGATGAATCAGGGCTGTTTGGCCGTGTGGTTTTCGATGAGTTCCAGAAGCAACCCGGCGACTACAGCCTGCGCCTGAAGGTGTACAACCACGCGCCAGGCGGTGGGCAAATGGTCCTGGCGTTCATCAGCGGTTTTTCGCTCGGGGTTATTCCTGCACTGGGAACAGATCAGTACACCATGAGCCTGGAAACCGTGGACGAGCGTGGTCAATCGTTGGCCAAGACCAGCAACCACGACGCGATCAACACCTGGATCGGCATCTGGTTCCTGCCGCTGGCAGGCAACACCCCCAAGGCGGCCGTCACCGACACCTTCAACCGCCAGGTCAATGCGCTGTTGAAGAACTGGGTCGACAACAACCGCATGAGATACTCCGCTGTCGACACCCGCATTCCACGGGGCTGACAGCCGATAAGAAAAGAGCTGCGATTGCGTAATAGCCGTCAGCAAAGCCTGTGGGAGCAAAGCTTGCTCGCGATAACGACAGACCAGTCAACATTACTGCTGACTGACTTACCGCAATCGCGAGCAAGCTTTGCTCCCACAGGTGTGTAGCTTAACTGACTGGCATTAGCTGCGATTGCGGCTCTTTATTTGTGCTTACTTCAACGCTTGAGTGAATTGTGGATCGCTGTACAAATTCTTGAGCAGGTCCTGCACCATCGGGTTGTAGTTGTTCGCAGCCGCCGGAATGGCGATCGGGCCGAAGAAACTGCTATCCCACTCACGCTGCACGTCCTTGGTGGTTTCGTAGAGAACCTGGTCACCCTTGCGTAGCGTGAAGCGCGCAGACAGCTCGCCATGACCGCTGCCCATGCCGGCAGTGAGCTGGTTCTTGATCAGTTGAACCTGCAATTGCCGGTCAGCACGTGGGTCCAGCAGACCCGCCTGGCGCAGCTCATCGTTGATCGCCGCCTGGATGTGCAGTGGAACGCTGCCTGCGGGGGAAGAGATCGGGTTCATGCGCACCATCAGCGACCCTTGGCCGGAATCGGCATTCACCTGGGCTTCGCGCAGGGGGTGCATCGGCTCATGTTGCTTGAGCTGCTGGACGTTCTGGAAATTGGGTTCATAGCGAGCCATGGTGACGCCGCAGCCTTGGAGCAGGAGAGCGCAGAACGGTAGAGCCAGGTAGAGCTTCTTCACAGCAAGTCCTTATGTGCTTTTTTGGAAGGGGGATTATCGGTGGATGGCATTAAGCTATCAAGGATTGGAAGCGCTGTTGTGGGTGATGGGCCAAAATTGGCCTCTCGCGAATAATCACATCAGAAAAATTTCTCATTTACTCACCAAGGTGTTTTGCATGTACCACCGTTGCCTTTCAATTCTGTGTCTTAGCTTCATTTCTTCGTTGTCATTCGCTGAAGCACCGCGGCCTGAAGCTATTGCCGAGTATCTCGCAGCACAGAAGGACATGGATGATTTACAAAACGGCTATGCGCAACTTCAGACCCTGGCTGCGCAGGCTGACACTGACCCGGCGAAAGGAAGAGCACTTGCTGATGAGTTAATCAACATCAGCAAGCGCATGTACACGCACCTGGATAATGCCATCGCCGCTGGGCACGCCGTCGCGATGTACCAAAAGGCTAAGCTGCTGTTTGCAAAAAAGCCATTTAAAGACAACAAGGACATGTGTGAGCTATATAGTCGTGCCGCCGAGCGTGGACTGATGGCGGGTGCTTTGGAGTATGCCAAATGCGTTGATTTTTACCCGCCCAGCGAAGAGTACTCCAGGCGGCTGGAAATACTTCGGGTGACGATTGAGGGCCGGGATCCCTATTTGTCGGAGTACCCGCTAATGACCTCATTCCCATACTGCTTTCCCAAGCACAAACCAGCGTTGCAGCCGGGCGAAGACGCTGTCCAATGGGTCGTGGACAATGCGAGGCCCCAAGCATTGAGCGCCGAGGATTTCCGCGCGGAGGGTTATTACACGCTGGCTATGTCGGGAGCAAACGAGCAAACGAAAGCATCCAAGGCGGGATTCTTGAGATTGGCTTTCGCCCATGGGTGCCGAGAAGACACAGCGCGAATTGCGAAGTATTTAGGCGTTACAGTACCACCGGTGCCTGTTGTTGCCTCACCATCGGTGAAGTGATTCAGATGGGCAAATCGGCTGGGGCCGCATTTAGCGAGAAGGGGATTGGTTGCATCGATAGCAGCGTAGGGGGGCGCCCAAGAACCTCCTTTCGTCTCGTAAAGTGGCAACCAGACTGACCCGTGTCTATGGTTTCGGGCGACAGATGGCTAACGGAGGCATGGACATGGGCCAGAGCATTTCGCCCGCCGCTTCAGCTGTGCGGAATACAGGCATGGTGGTCACGCCCTTATGGGGCTCGGACAAAATCGGAGGCATCACGGTCGATCCGGACGGTGCTATCTGGCTTGGCGCTTATAGTCGCCTGGGACTAGGAGGCGAAGAGGATTCAGGCTTCACCGGTAGCCTGGTCCGGTTCAACGCTAACGGAAGCCTGGACCGCAGCTTCAGTGAAGACGGTAAATCGCTCCTGCCTGTGTCGCTCGATATCGAGGACGGCGGTAATGCCGCGGTGCAGCCGGGAGGCGGGTACCTGGTGACGCATTACGTGAAAGTTGGCGACGCCTGGGTGTCGGGCATAAGTCGTACCTTGGCTGACGGCAGCCTCGATATGAGTTTCGGGAACGGAGGCACCGCGACAGTGCCTTTCTACTGGAATGACTTTCTAAGCCAACAAGCGTCGTTCTCTGTACAAACCGACGGCAGCTTTTTCGCAAGCGCCGGGTATCCCTCCGGGGAGATCCATATCGCCCGCTTCGACGCGACGGGGACCTTGGTCTCGTCTTTCGCCGAGGGCGGGATCCTGGACCTGCCGGCGTCCGTCGGCATTCACCCCGCCAGCATGATCGACGTTTCGCTGCAGGAAGACGGAAAGGTATTGGTCACGGGGCGAGATACCCTGACCCGCCTCAACCAGGACGGTACTCTGGATAGCAGCTTTGCGAACGGGGGCAGCCTGGCCCTGGATGTTCATGCAAACGCCCTCGTCATCCAGGACGACGGCAAAATCCTCCTGGCGGGCGCCTCGGGTGGCGTGGCGACCGTGATCCGGCTCAACGCCGACGGCTCGCTCGACACCGATTTCGGTCATCAGGGGCAGGTCAGTTGGGGGTCGGAAAGCGCTCCTTTCGCAGTCGCCGACATGATCGTGCTGGCCGACGGCAAGCTGTTGATTGGCGGAAGCCAGGGAACGAGCGCGGACGGCTATCTGGCTGCCTTGGTTCAGTTGAACGCCGACGGCAGCCTGGACCACAGCTTTGGCAATCCCGACGACGGCTATCACCACCTTGACGGTGGCAACGATGATGACTTCTTGCTGGGTACCGCCTCGTTCGACGATGCGATCTTGGGCGGGGCCGGTAACGATCTGCTCGATGGCCAGCAAGGCCGTGACCTGCTGACGGGCGGTGCCGGGACCGATACGTTCCGTTACCAGTCAATTACAGACAGTTACCGAACCGCAACGGCGGCCCATAGCGACCGAATCACCGACTTCGACCCCAGCACCGATACCATCGAGCTCTTCTCCCTGGGCTTCCTCGGGCTGGGCAATGGACATGACGGAACGCTGGCGATACGAGTCAATGAAAGCGGGACGCAGACCTACCTCAAAAGTTTCGATACCAACGCAAATGGGGAACGCTTCGAACTGGTCTTCGACGGTGACTTGAGCCAAACGCTGAATGAAACCAACCTTCTGTTTCAGCAAGCCAATTTGATTGGTACCGAAGAGGCCGATCGTCTACAAGGCAACGCTCGAGGTGAAATCATCGAAGGATTGGCGGGCGATGATCGTCTTCATGGAGCGCTAGGAAACGACATCTTGGTTGGCGGGGAGGGCCGGGACCTGTTGGTGGGCGGCGGCAACAACGATGTGTTTCGCTTCGACGCACTGAGCGACAGCTACCGTACCGCCACCGAAAACCACTCAGATCGGCTGATTGACTATACCGCGGGTGAAGACAGGATCGATCTGTCCGCCTTGGGCTTTACGCAGCTGGGCAATGGTTACAACGGCACGTTGGACGTGGTGTTCAACGAAGCCAAGAACCTGACGTACTTGAAGAACTACGAAGCCGACGCCCATGGGGCTCGATTCGAGTTGAGTTTGGTAGGGGACCACTCCGGTTACCGGAACCTGGACATCATCTTCGCCGAGCCCTCGGGGGATGAGGTCTTTCAATTGATAGGAGTGGTGGATCACTGGGTGTAGGACCTTTTTCGGATGTTTTTGGGGGCGGCGATACTACGTCCGTAAGGGTCTTCGTCAACAACAATCGGTCAGCGGGACAGGCTGCTTCCGGCCAAAAGCGGACGGTGTGACAGGTAAAAAATCGGCCCGAAGCGGATACTACCGAGTGTCTATTTAATCTGCGGCGATCTACCCCTTCTATTCGCCTGAACTATCAGCCAAGGGATGGCTGGAATTATCCATTTGAGCCCTCACCTTGCGTGGCGTACTTCCTGTCCACGATTGAAATGCGCGAGCAAAAGAGTTGGAGTCCTCGAACCCCAAAAGAAACGATATCTCCCCGCTCGACATAGCAGTATTGCGCAGGTAGTGGCGTGCCAAGGCGTCTCGCAAAGTATCTAGCGTCTGCTGGTATGTAGTCCCTTCGTCCTGCAGCCTACGCTGAAGCGTGCGGGTGCTTACCCCTAGTTTTCGACTGATTTCCTGCATCGATACCGCGCCCGCCGGTAAAGACTCAAGCAGCGTACTGCGTACCCGTTCGACCATTCCGGATGTCCTGTCCAGGTCGGACAAGCGCTGGCGCAGACTGGGCTCAAAGAACAACCACATCTTATGGTTTTCTGTCAGAAAAGGGCGCTCGACGTCTGCTGCTGCAAATACCACGCTGGCCTGTGGCGCATCAGTCACGGGAACGCCGAAGTAGGCTTGGTACGCCTTCAAGTCCGAGCCAAGGGTTGACGGCGATGGCCAGTTCACCTGCAACGGCTGCACAGCGCTGCGGGTCGCCAACCTTGCCAGTTGAACAAAGAAGACGAGCTTGAATGCTAAAAACACAGTAGGTGGCGCGGAGGCGTCTAAAAAATCCATAGTGACGGTGGTATGCAAATTAGTACGCACGACCCGAATCACCATGGGCGCAATCAGCCTCACATACTTAGCGATTCGCTCGAGAGCACTGCCCATATTGGCACTGCACAGCGCGGCAAAAAGCTCTGGGTCAAACCAGTCTGACGACATGACCTGAGCAATTTGCAACGGAGCGGGCAAATCGGCGTTCACAGATTTGGCTTCGGCTTCAATAGCTTCCCAAAGCTTGAAGAAGTTTGCCGAGTCTAGACGAACGTTCTGTCGCGTAAACAAATCGCCTGGTAATTGCGCGCGACGCAAAACGGGAGCAGTTGCCAGTCCCGCATCTTGCATCAATACCCGCCATCCTGGCCAAACTGAATAGTCCAAAGCTGAGTTGCGCTTACCGATCATGGGAAATGTACTGCACTCATGGGGAGATTTATTTGAATTTCAGGACTCAGTTTAGGCTGCCGATCACGCCACGACAACGGCGGATTGCGCCAGAAATACCAGGAAAAATTGGCGCCTTTCGAGGTGAAGTTGGCGCGTTTGGCGAGTGCCAACCGTTCATTAGGCGAGCAATGTATGCCTATCTGAGATGTTGAACTGGCCGATCTCGAAGATCGCATCGTTATCGCGAAAATACAGAACAAAGCATCTTCTAGATCAAGAGGTGTTTTGGGCTTTTCCTCACTATTGGTAGTCATATGAAAAAGACAGTTTTAATCACCGGTGCCTCATCGGGATTCGGCTTGATGCTTGCCACCAGTCTTCACCAGCAAGGCTTTAACGTCGTTGGCACAAGTCGCAATCCGGAAAAATATGCCAACACAGTCCCATTCAAATTACTGCGTCTGGATATTGACGATGATAGTTCTATCCAGATGTTTACTGACGAGCTGTTTAAAAACATAAAAACCTTGGATGTTTTGGTCAATAACGCCGGCTATATGGTGACGGGGATTGCGGAGGAAACACCTATAGAAGTAGGTCGTCAGCAGTTTGAAACGAACTTCTGGGGCACCGTCAAGGTTACAAATGCAGTGTTGCCGCAATTACGAAAACAGAAAAGTGGCCAGATCATCACAGTCAGTTCAATTGTAGGGTTGATAGGGCCACCTAATCTTTCTTACTACTCGGCATCAAAACACGCGGTGGAAGGATACTTTAAATCTTTACGCTTCGAGCTGAATCAATTCAATATCAATGTCAGCGTGGTCGAACCCGGTTGGTTTAAAACAAGTCTGGGGCTGAATGCCCGCTCTGTTACGGATATCAAGATCGCAGACTACGACCTCTACCGCACAAAAGTGAACCTGGTAACACAAAAGGGTATAGATGAAGCAGAATCGCCGCACGCCGTTGTGAACGCTATCATCAAGCTTATCGGCACGAAAGAGCCGAAGTTCAGCAATTCGGTGGCAAAGATGGCCGGCATGATTTTGTTCCTTCAAAGCTACCTGCCCAAGATTTTTGAGAATGCAATATTTAAGAGCATTGCATCAGGCAAAAAACTATAGAAGATCTATAAGGCTATTTTTTGTCGATTCGTGTGCTCAGTTAACGAGAGCTAACTTATGAAATATTATCTTTGCAAGTATGTTCCGCCGCGCGCGGACTTCCTGGCAACAATGACTGCCGAAGAGCGTCAGTGGATGACTCAACATGGTAGTTATCTGAATGAGCTTCTTGAGCAGGGAGTGGTCGTGGCCCACGGCCCGGTGATTGATCCTGATGGCAGCTATGGTGTTTCGCTGTATCAAATTGAGGATGATCAGGATATCGCGGCGATCACATCGCAAGACCCTATCGTAAAGAATGGAAGTGGGCACTACGAACACTACGCAATGCTTCATTTGAAGGCGCGTGGATGATTCGTGCGCTGTCGATATCGCTGAGCTTTTTTATAAAACAAATGACTTTAATGCTCAGCAGGCGGCCGCGCACTAAATTATAAATGCCAACAATAGGAAGTATAGATATGACAACTGCACTTATCACTGGCGCATCGAGCGGCATAGGCTCTGTTTATGCTCGCCGGTTTGCCGCTCGCGGCAAATGATCTCGTCCTCGTCGCTCGCGCGACCGACAAACTCAACATTCTTGCCACTGAGTTACGTGACAAACATGGTGTTTCCATCGACGTCATAACTGCTGATTTGACTGACAGCGCTCAGATCGTGCTTCAGAAGGAAAAGGGGACAGATTTATTTTCCTGATAAATCTGTCCCTTTTCGCCCTGTGGTTGCTCTGACCATAAAGGACTGAATCACCTCCGGCTTTATAGATCCCCAATGAGCGCTTTTGGCCGATAGTTAACGCTCACTAGCGTTTACGTTCGGCCCAGCCTATGTGAAAACATCGCCGAGCAGTTCAAGACCTGCGGTTTAAAACCATAACTGGCAGCCTTCGTTCGTTGTCCTTCGAACAGCAGTGGCTGGGCTCACTCATAAAATTTACCAGCCAGCAAAATGGCCGCACAGCGTTGCCATACGTTTGATCCGCTGGCACTCACAGGGGAACTGAGTGAGCTGGCAGTCGCCCACGCTGCGGCAGCATCCAGAAAGGTATCAATAGAGCCGTTTTCCCACCCCAACGCCCCCGGTCTATAGGAGGGCAACGGAGAGGTCTCCTCCAGCGAACGCTCCTCGGCGAAATCCATACCTAGCGCTTCAATGAAACGGATAAATGATTGTTCGTCGTCTACAGTTTTCAATAGCTCATCAAGATTTATGGGCATGGTGACCTTGGAAGTACGTGAAAGCTGATAGCGAAGGAGTCATTCTCACTACGCCGCTGTGCCATGAGATGGGAGAGAAGGGGACAGATTCATTTCCAGCTAAAACTCTTCTTCACGCTATCAACCTTTCATCATGATTAACCGTGTGCGCTCGACCTTCGTAACGTGATGAGCTTCTGGCAACTTTCCGCCACTTCCGGGTTAGCCGCGGCAAGTGTGGACAACACCTGATACATCTCCTGGGCGTTTGGAAACGGGTATACCTCCAGGCCCAAGGCAATCGTAATCTTGCGCGTATCCTGCCCCTCCTTGAGCCACGTCTCAACCTCACGCGTCATGGCCGAACCGTTGTCGTTTGTTTGCCATGCCAACATATTGAACAGTTCTGCAACCAGCTCTTCCGATACCGTTCGGGGTATTTCTGCGAACAGGCGATTGGCTAGGTCACGCTCGCCAAATACGCTGACAACGTCACTCACGGCGGCAAACGCTCGAGTGTATTCAGCGGCGTTGCGCTCGATTGTAATAATATCGAGCGCGTATTGTAGCGACGGGTGCATCCGGACACTCCATGGTTTTTGCAGGGGGGCATTCGGGTACGAATGAGCATCTGACCCAGTCAATCGTCTGAACGATGATAGGCGCTGTCTCACAGACCAGATGTGAGAGAGAAAGAGGATAGATTTATTTTCCTCTTTTCGCAGATAATAAATCTGTCCCCTTTTCGCTTTACGCTGTGCTGACGAACGTCTACAACTATGGCGAACAGGTAAAAGCAAACCTTGGGGACTATCACCATGACAAGGATGACTATCCGGGGTGGCTGATCACCTATACCCGAACCGGGAAGCACGTCTATGAAAATGATCCCATTGTGGTCGGAGCCTGGCTGATCAAAGCTGTCGACCAAAAAATGGAATGGGACGATGTGCGAGCAGACAATCTTTAAGCGATCCGATAGACCTGCGAGCGAGCCTTTGCCGGTCTGCATAGGAAGCAGTAAGGCATAAACCCAGACCCCAAGACTTTGTTCCTTGCTCGCTAAGGAGCAGCTCACTCGGAGTGTTCATATTCGAACGCTTCGTGACCCCTTTGAAGGGTGGTGGCCTGAGACACTGCGGCGTCCCCGCTTCATGATCAGAGCTGTCACTCCCCAGCGGGCTGGCTGCGTGTCAACAGGGCTCATGCCACAAGGCCTGACTACTCCTGAGTGTCTGTTCTGGCCGAAAGCAGCCTTCCGGGTTGTGAGTGTTGATAGCAGTCTTCGGTCACGCCTGATCACTGACATGTTTGATAAAACCGATGCAGCAGTAAGGCTTGAGGATGCGAACGGGTGAGCCTATCTGTGCAATCATCTGGGAGGGAAAAAACGGGCACTCTCAAGCGCCCGTCGTTCTATCAGCTTTCAAGCTGCGCCTGAAGTCGTCGACCAATCACCTCCAGTAAATCACACCCGTCGCGCAACGGAATGACCAGTAATTGCGCAAAATCCGAAAGCACCACCGTATCGCTGGCAATCTCGGATCGGAACGCTATGTTCTCCAATACTTGAGTCACCACTCGAATACGGTAATCAGCGGTTGCGTGCAGTACGTCAAGCGGTGCCTGGGTATCGATGAGTAGGGAGGCGGGGGTACAGTCGATGCCGGTGATGGGCACGTATTTTTCCATGTTTGAAACTCCGATCCAGTGAAGTTAGACCACTCAATCGTCGCCAAACAATTGGGTGGCAGTTGCACGCAGGTTGGCGAACCGGGATCGAAAACCGGCAGACCCGAAGGTCTCCCGCGCGCAACTACCATAACGGGCAGCCGCGCAAGTGTGCCAAAGCCTTCGCAAAAGCGCAGTACTTTTGCACCTGATCCCAGGTCGCCAAACCTGATCGCCCTCTTGGGCGACGGGAAAGACTATAGATTTGCGCGCTCAAACCGGACAAGGTGAGAGATTCCGAGAGCATCGTAGGAATCGTGAGAGTTCTGCGCCGAAACGAACCAACATTTTCAGGATTCGTAGGACAGTGGGAAGGAGTTCTGCATGTTGATCGGCCACCGCTTCGAGCGCACCGCCCTGGGCGATCTGCGCATCCACTCGCACAATCAGGTGCAGAACACAGCCGTGCTGCTGGTAGGCGCGCTTGCCTTCCTCTTGCCGGTGGCGTTCGCGGTGTTCGCGATCGCTGATGGAGGCTCGCCGTCGGCTGGCCTGGATCCGCTGTCCTCATTGCTCATCGTTCTCGGGCTGCTGCTGATTCCGGCCCTTGGCCTGATGCTGATGGTTTACACCGGCATCCGCGAGAGCTTGGTGTTGTCGCGCGTCGACGGTGAAGGCAAGCGGCTGACCCGAAACTTTTTTGGACGTCGCGAGCGTGTGCAGTCGGTATTCAGAATCGATGCCGTCAAATGCCTCGAACTTCGTCGTCTTCCGCAGGCTGAGCAAGCCCGAACCCAGCTGTGGCTGGTGATGATGGCAGTGAGCATCGCCTGACCACCGATAACGTTCCGGTAGTGCCGGGGACTCAACGCACTGACCTGTGGCTGCGTGAGCTGGCCGGCTATTTGAGCGTGGCGGTGCCTACTGAGGTCGTCGGTGCTTCGGCGATGGCGGCTAAGGCCGTCTACAGTCCGGCTCCAGCGCCCACCAGCGGCAAGGCGGTGAGGGATGCCAGGCGGCGTAGAGGAAAAGGGGGCACGGCTGCGCCCGAGACGAGTACGAAGCTCGGTGTTCCAGCGCGTGTCTTGCTCATATTACTGGGTACCTTCCTCGCGGTGCTGGAGCTGACTAATCTCGTCGCATTGGTGCCGTCTCTGTTTACCGGACGGCTGCACGCCAGCGGTTTTCGAACCGGCTCGACGATCTTCTATTGGGCGGAGCAACCGCTGAGCTTTTCCTTCAATTTGCTGATGGGGGTCGCAGAGGTGTTGATCATTGGAGCCATAGCCTGGGGGTGCTTGCGCATGGCGTTCCGGGGGCGGATGGGGTCCAATTCCTGAGGCAGTTCTAAAGCCTCGATGGGGGCCGCTTCGCAGCCCAGCGGGGATGAATCCCCTCGCCACACAAGGATATTGCCAACGCCATGACCAGCTCCAATCAACTCTCACCAGCATGGCTACGTCCTCCTGCAGCGAGCGTTCCCAAGCGAGTGGCTCGCAGGGCTGCGTAGCCTATTCGACGCGAGCGTAATACCTAAGGATCAGTGGCCAACCCCTCGTAGCTGGGACTGGCGTCACTCCCTGCTGGACCGCGATCCAACGATCCAGGTGGTGTGTCGTCTGCCACCGCTGCTGGCGGCAGTGGGTGAGTTGATGAACTGCTTATAGCCGCTCATCGAACGCGGCCCATCGCTATCAACGAAACGGTGTTATTGGCGTTACACCACACTCGCAGTGGCCCAACCACAGGGAAGGAGCGCGCATGAGCCAAGCTTTCAATTCCAGCGATCTCACCAAGCACACAGCGCCTGAAAATTTGCAGGTCACGAGCGACAGTAGCAGGGTCAGCAAGAACCCGATCGAACTCATCGTGCAAGGTACCTCCGGCAGTGACTACTTACGCGGTGGGCTGGCCAACGAGCTGCTGATGGGCGGGGCCGGCAACGACCAGATAGTCAACGGGGGCGGCAACGACGTGATGGTCTCCGGTGCCGGATTCGACACTTTGTACGGTGGCACCGGCAACGATGTATTCCGCTTCGACCGCATCGGCGACAGCTATATCAAGGCCGGAGGGGAGTTCACCGATGCCATCAACTATTTTGACCCCGCCCACGATATCCTCGACGTGTCGGCTCTAGGCTTTAGCCATTTGGGCAATGGCTATGGCGATACCCTTCACATACGTAGCGAGCCTCTGCGCGGCATCTACATTCTGGAAAACTACGAGCAAGACCATAATGGCCGGCATTTTGCCGTGCAGTTCCTGTCCAACAGTGGCCTTATTACCGATGCCAACTTGCAGCTGCTGATTACCGGGACCTCGCACATCGACCAGTTAGTGGGAACCGACGCCGGCGAAACCATCAAGGCCGGCGCTGGCCGCGACACCATCGAAGCGATTACGGGCAATGACCGGCTATTCGGAGGCGCCGGCGGCGACACTCTGAGCGGCGGCGCGGGCGCCGACACCTTTGTGTACAGCCTGCTCAGCGACAGCTACCGCAACGATGCCAGTGGCAGCTACAGTAGCCGCGACCTGATCACCGACTTCAGTGGCAACGGCCATGACATGATCGACGTGTCCGCGTTGGCCTTCACCGGGCTGGGTAACGGCTACAACGGTACGCTGAAGGTGGTCCTCAACCTGGCTGGCGATACCACCGCGCTTAAATCGCTGGAGGCCGATGCCAACGGTAACCGCTTCGAAATTCTGCTCAGTGGGAACCACGTCAGTGAACTTAATGCCAGCAGTGTGCTGTTCGCCCCGCCCAGTAATGCGACAACTGTGACTACCCCGCAGCCGATCACACCGGTGAATCTGGCCGGCGACGATAAGGCCAATACCCTGTATGGCTACTGGGGCAACGATACTCTGGCCGGCGGTGCAGGAAACGACACCCTTGAGGGTAACGCTGGCAACGACGTGCTGACCGGTGGGTTGGGCGCGGACAAGCTCACCGGCGGCACAGGCAATGACCGTTTCGTGTTCACGAGCAGTGGCGACAGCTATGCAGGCAGCAGCGACCTGATCACTGACTTCATCTGGGGCGAAGACAAGCTCGACGTCGCCGCGCTCGGCGTGACCGGTTTGGGCGACGGCCGTGATGGCACCTTGCGCATGACCTACGATGAAATCAACGACCGCACCTACCTGCGTAGTAGCGAGGCAGGCGCCGATGGGCACGCCTTTCAGGTCACGCTAGCCGGATTCGATTACACGCGATTGATCACCAATGCCGACCTGGTGGTTGCCGATACGGTAGAGGTGGAGCTCATTGGGCAATCCCCTGTGGATTACCTGAGCTAACATTTCCCTCACAGCCGGCTGTCAGCCCCACCCTTAGTTAAGCGACCGCTACGGTGTGGGTGCTGACGGCAGCCATCGGTCGAAACTCCGCATGTTGATCGGACACCGCTTCGAGCGGGGTGCCTGCGCGTGGCGTTTCGGGGGCGGATGGGTTCCAATTCCTGAGGGCAGTTCTGACGCCTCGATGGGGGCCGCTTCGCAGCCCAGCGGGGATGAATCCCCTCGCTACACAAGGATATTGCCAACGCCATGACCAGCTCCAATCACCTCCACCAAAATGGCTACGTCCTCCTGCATCGTGCGATCCCAACCGAGTGGCTCGCAGAGCTGCGTAGCCTATTCGATGCGGGCGTAATACCGTCTGATCAATGGCCAACCCCCCGTGGCTGGGATTGGCGTCATTCGCTGCTGGACTGCAATCCAACGATCCAGGCGGTGTGTCGTCTGCCATCGTTGCTGGCGGCAGTGGGCGAGTTGATCGGCGAGCGTTTTTTTCTCGCGCAGGTGGAAGGACGCGAGCCCCTGGCAGGTGGCGGTCATCAGCAGTTGCACCGCGACCTGTCGGCCCAACGGCCGGGCGATACGGCGGTCGCCCTGGCTTTTTTCGACGACTATGGCCCTGGGAACGGCGCGACGCGTATTGTGCCTGGCAGCCATCGCCCGCCGCCGGGAACGCCACCCTTCGACTTCGCTGACGAGTCCCGCTCCATGCAGCTTTCGGGGTATGCCGGCGACATCCTGGTGTTTGATGCCGAGCTGGTTCACGCGGCCAGTCTGAACGTGAGTGGGGCTCGTCGTCGTTCGATCTTGGTGGGCTATTTTTCGGAACAGCTTTATGCGTCGCACCTGGAAACGGCGCACTTACGGAATATCCGGATGGACACGAGCGAGCGGTTCGAGCCTGCCGATTTTGTCTTTGGTTCGGTATAGCCGATGCAGCTTTCAGTTACCGTATCTGAGTAGTACGCCCCAGCCACTGCTCACGGTCCAATGCCCATACCTCTTTGTCCAATTCCCCGCTGACAAATCGCCCCCGTTCAGTCCTGAGCAATCGCATCCCCTCACTTTCCGAAATGCGCCGAGAGGCCTGATTACCAACGGCCTTGGGCACTACCATTACCGGGCGATCAAGCGTCACGAACCAATACTCGTTGATCACCTCGCACGCCTCGCTCATGTAGCCGAGCCCTTGCCATTGCGGTGACAACCAGAAGCCGCGGTGGTTGTCTGGTTGGTCAAAGAGGGAAATGCTGCCGATGATCTGGGTCGGGTCTGACGCCAGGCGGATCATCCAGTGCCACTCTTTGCCACGCTCGATGGCGGGCAGGGCGTGGTCGCGCACGTAGGCCAGCGCGCCGTCGGCGGGGTAGGGCCAAGACACTCGGCTATCGAGGTAGCGGACCACTTCCCATTGGGGGAACAGCACCTGGATGGCGGGGGCGTCGGTCAGTTGCAGTGGAGTGAGGATCAGGCGTTGGGTTTGGAAGGTCGGGAAGCTGGGCATGGCGGTCGGTCCTTGAGCGCGGATGGATGAAGGTAATTGGATTCCGGTATCGATGTCGACTGGGATGGGAGTGAAAACGGTAGGTCCTTTGGCATCGGTGCTGGATGTGCTGCCGCCATCGCGAGCAGGCTCGCTCCCACATTGGATTGTGGCCTGCTACATGACCTGAGTTCGTCCCCGGATCCCCTGTGGGAGCGAGCCTGCTCGCGATAGCGGTGGGCCTGCTGGCATCGGTGCTGGATGTGCTGCCGTCTTCGCGAGCAAGCCCGCTTGTGTCTGAGTAAGGGAATAAACTCTGGGGTGAGAGGGGTAGATGGCAAGCTGTGAGTCCGCGGTGCTTGAAGCACGAGTGGGAGCAAAGCTGCCATCTACCTTTCTACTCTGGCCCATAAGCCCGAACAGTTGGACGAGCGGCACTCGAATCACAAGCGTGGGCAAAGCCAGAGCACTCTCACTTCTGAGTGTAAGAGGGTTTCGCCATGATTTCCTGGGTCGGCATCGATATCTCCAAATCAAATCTCGCCGTTTGGGTTCAGCCACAGAACCAAGGCTATGAGGTCCCCAATACACTTGAGGGCTTTGCACAACTGGTCGAACAGCTAAGCCAGTACACGATTGGTCGGGTGTTGTTGGAAGCCACGGGCGGCTATGAACGAAAGGTTATGGCAGCACTGCAGGAGGCAGGTTTCAATGTGCTCAGGATCAACCCTCGCCGGGCCAGGGCCTTCGCTGTAGCCATGGGCAAGAATGCCAAGACCGACCCCATCGATGCGGCTGTGCTTGCCGATTTTGCCGAAGCCCTGCATGCGTCTCGCGAAAAGCCCATTTCACCTGAGCGTGAGGCACTGCGTGAACTGATTCAGCTGCGCGAACACTTCGTCCAGCAACGAGACGACAACAAGCGCCGACTGCAGCAGGCCCAGCTACCGGTGGTTATCGAGACGATCAAAGACCATATTCACTACCTGCAAACCCAAATCAAGCAGTTCGGCAAAGCCATTAATCAAAGCATGCGTAAGCTGGATGCGGAAAAGGCCGACCGACTCACATCAGTTAAAGGCATCGGCACCGTGGCGACTGCCAGTTTGCTGGTTTACTTGCCCGAACTCGGTGAGCTTGATCGCAGAGAGATAGCGGCCCTGGCGGGAATCGCCCCCTACAACGACGACAGTGGTAATCACAGCGGGAAACGTCAGATTTACGGAGGAAGAGCTCGCGTCAGACGTGCGCTTTACATGTCGTGCTGGGTTGTCATCCGCTACCATGCCGACTTCAAGGCTCGGTATGAGGCACTTCGAGAGCGAGGCAAGAGCGCGAAAGTCGCGCTCATCGCCTGCATGCGAATATTACTGATCAGGCTGAATGCCATGCTTCGAGACGGCACTGAATGGCGGTGATGGGCGGCAAGGTAAGACAGTTGCTCCCACATGGACCGGGGCTGACTTTGATTCCGTGATTACCGCAGATCCCCTGTGGGAGCACAGCTTGCTCGCGATGGCGGTAGTACAGTCAATCTTTAAGCGACTGGTTCACCGCTTTCGCGAGCAGGCTCGCTCCTACATTATCCGGCGGTGACTGTGATTCCGTGATTACCGCAGATCCCCTGTGGGAGCGAGCCTGCTCGCGATGGCGGTAGTGCAGTCGCAAGTGATGCCAGCTATGCCATCGTCATCCCGGGCAAGTCCAAAGAGATTCAATCTTCCTTGCGAATCGTCGCCACGTCATCGGCGCGCACCCGGACTTTCTTGCCGGCAATGTCTTCGAACTCGTAGAACCCGTCGGAAGTGCGGGTGTTAGGGGTGTCCTTGGTCAAATACTGGGTACCGTTCTGCAAGGTCACGACGGTCGGCGTCGAGCAACCGGCCAGCGCCAGGAGCGCTGCGGCAGCCAAGGGCAGGCCCAGAAATCTGATGTTCATATCCATACCTCTCGATCAAAAGGACGCAGCTGATCCGGCCGCGCCATCACTGTAATCAACCGCCATTGGTCCCGCTTACTGTAGGAAAGTTCATCGTCTACCACAGGATTTCACCTTTTAATCGAGGGGACCACTCATCCTTTGCAGTTGCCCGTGCTGTCCGTAACTGGTATCTGTACGCATAACCAGTACTCCAGCACCCGTGGCGCTTCTTTCCGTGACAGCCAACCCTCTCGACGATCCCTTTTACTACCTGAACAATTTCCAGCAGGTGCTTGCCTGGCTGACGCAACGCTATGCCGACGTGCTCAGCATCGAGGAGCAGCGGTTCATCGACGATTTCGCGTCCTTGCCACGCCCGTCCCAGGGGTTGCTGGTGCGCATGGTGATACGCAAGGGGGTGCGCTTTCGGCACAGCAAATTGCAGTACCTGGAAATCGGCGACATTAGCGCGGCGGTCAAGCCACTGCTGGCCCTGGGCTGGGTGCAGGACCAACGGCCCCTGAACCTTGCCGAGCTGTTCGAGGTGTTGCTCAAACCGGAAATCATCCTGTGCCTGGGCCACCTGATCGAACGCCCCAAGGCGAAAAAGACCGAATGGCTCCAGGCCTTGGATAATCGCCTGGACGAAACACGGCCATTCAATCAATGGTGCCCGTCACTGCAAGACCGGCTGTACAGCCTGACGATCATGGAAACCTGCGACCGGCTGCGGTTGATGTTCTTTGGCAACCTCTATCAGGACTGGTCAGAGTTCGTGCTGGCGGACCTGGGCATTTTCACCTACGAAACCGTGGCGTTCAGCGCCGAATCCCGCGGCTTGCGCAGTCGCGGGGACGTCGATGCCTGCCTGTTCCTGCACGAGTGCCAGCAGCGCTTCGAAACGGGCGAGCCGCCGGAGGACATCGTCGTTCAGGTCAACGCGCTGACCCTGGACAACCCATGGCTGGAGCGGCGCCGGGGCAAGTTGCTGTTCCAGATCGGCCAGCACGCCGAACGCATCGCCGATTTTGCCCTGGCCCTGTGCATCTATCGCGACTGCACCTACCCCGGCACACGGTTGCGGATGATCCGCGTGCTGGAGCGCATCGGCGAGTACGCCTTGGCCCTGGAGCTGGGGGAGGCGGCTGCGCTAGCGCCGGAAAATGCCGCTGAGACCCAGGCATTGCTCAGGGTCGTACCGCGTTTGCAGCGCAAATTGGGCGGACCGCCGGTGCCCCGTGCCGTGGCCCGGGAGGTGGAACGGCTGGACCTGCATCTGCCCCGAATCGATCCGGCCGTGTCGGTGGAGTATCACGTCCAGGCCCATTTGCACGACGAAACCGCCCCGGTGCATTACGTCGAGAACAGCCTGATCAATTCACTGTTCGGCCTGTTGTGCTGGCCGGCGATTTTCGCGCCTTTACCGGGGGCGTTTTTCCATCCGTTCCAGCGCGGCCCGGTGGACCTGCTCAACGAGGATTTCCCTGTGCGCCGTGCCGAGCTGTTCGCGACCTGCCTCGCGGAACTCGACGACGGACGCTATCGAGACACCATCGTCCGTCGCTACGCAGAGAAATGGGGCATCCAATCGCCCTTCGTGTTCTGGGGCGCGATGTCTGAAGAACTGTTGCATCAGGCACTCGATTGCCTGCCCGCCGAACACCTCAAGCATTGGTTCAATCGCCTGCTGCTGGACATCAAGGCCAACCGTGCCGGCATGCCGGACCTGATCCAGTTCTGGCCGCAGCACAAGACGTATCGCATGATCGAAGTCAAAGGCCCCGGCGACCGCTTGCAGGACAATCAGTTGCGCTGGCTGGCGTTCTGTCACGAGCACCGGATGCCCGTCGCGGTCTGCCATGTGCAGTGGATGGAGCAGGGCGCATGACCCCGGAACCGGCCTACAGCATCGCCGTGCGGGCGTTATGTGAGTTCACTGCCAAGACCGGTGACCTGGACCTGCGCTTTACCCCGTCGCCCACGGCACTGGAAGGCATCGTTGGCCACCGCACCGTGGCGTCCCGGCGCAACGATACGTATCAGGCCGAGATCAGCCTCGAAGGCCGTTACCGGAGCATGCGGGTCAAGGGGCGGGCCGACGGCTACGACCCGGTCCGCAACTGCGTCGAGGAGGTGAAGACCTATCGCGGCGACCTGTCCAGGCAACCGGCCAATCATCGCCAGCTGCACTGGGCCCAGGCGAAGATCTACGGCTGGCTGATGTGCCAGAAGCTGCAGTTGTCGCGCATCGACGTGGCGCTGGTGTATTTCGACATCGTCAGTGAGAAGGAAACCTGCCTGACGCAGGGCTTCGAGGCGACGCAGCTCGAGGCTTTCTTTGAACAGCAGTGTGCGTTGTTCCTGGCCTGGGCCGAACAGGAAATGGCTCACCGCCAGGCGCGTAATGCCGGCGCACAGGCGCTGGCCTTTCCCCATGCCGGCTTCAGGCCGGGGCAGCGGCACCTGGCCGAGTCGGTGTTCAAGGCTGTCAGCACCGGACGCTGCCTGATGGCCCAGGCGCCCACCGGCATCGGCAAGACCGTCGGTACGCTGTTTCCGATGCTCAAGGCCCTGACGCCGCAGCGACTGGACAAGGTGTTCTTTCTCACGGCCAAGACGCCGGGACGCAAGCTGGCGCTGGATGCCGCGCGGGTGATCACCCAAAGCGCACCGTCGATGCCGTTGCGGGTCCTGGAGATGATCGCTCGGGAGAAAGCCTGTGAGCATCCGGACAAGGCGTGCCATGGCGAATCCTGTCCACTGGCCCGTGGCTTCTATGAACGCCTGCCCGGCGCCCGCGAGGCCGCCAGCAGGCTCACCTTGCTCGATCAGGCCGCGTTGCGCGAGATTGCGCTGGCCCATGAAGTGTGCCCGTACTACCTCAGCCAGGAAATGGCCCGTTGGGCCGACGTGGTCGTCGCCGACTACAACTATTATTTCGACTTCAGCGCCTTGCTGTTCGCCCTGGCCCAGGCCGATGGCCTGTCCGTCGCGACCCTGGTGGACGAGGCACATAACCTGGTGGAACGGGGGCGGCAGATGTACAGCGCGACCCTCGACCAGTCCACGCTGGCCGCCGTGCGCAAAACCGCTCCCGAAGCCCTGAAGAAAGCCTTGCAGCGGGTCAATCGACAATGGAACGCCTTGCATGCGCCCCAGGTGGCGGCCTATCAGGCCTATGAAAAACCTCCGGAGAAACTGCTCCAGGCGCTGTCCCAGTGCACCACGGCCATCGGCGATTACCTCAATGACCATCCCCAGGGCCTGGACAGCGACTTGCAGGCGTTCTACATCGAGGCCTTGCAGTTCGGTCGGGTGGCGGAATCGTTCAACGAGCATTTCCTGTTCGACATCCATAAGCGTGAACTCGGCCGTCAACGCAGCCTGTCCACCTTGTGCCTGCGCAATGTGGTGCCGGCCGGTTTCTTGCGGCCAAGACTCACGGCGGCCCGCAGCAGCGTGCTGTTCTCAGCCACCCTGAGCCCGCGGCATTACTACGCCGATCTGTTGGGCACGCCGGCGGACACGGTGTGGATCGATGTGGAGTCACCGTTCCATGCCGGGCAACTGGACGTTCAGGTGGTCAGTCGGATCTCTACCCGTTTTGCCCACCGCCAGGCTTCGCTGGAACCGATTGTCGGGTTGATGGCGCGCCAGTTCGGCGAGCGCCCCGGCAACTACCTGGCTTTTTTCAGCAGCTTCGATTACTTACAGCAGGTGGCCGGGCTGTTCGCCGAGCGGCACCCGGACATTGCCACCTGGATCCAATCCCGGGGCATGGGTGAAGCGTCCCGACAGGCCTTTCTCGAACGGTTCATGGAACACAGCCAGGGCATCGGCTTCGCGGTGCTGGGCGGTGCGTTCGGCGAGGGCATCGACTTGCCGGGCTCGCGGCTGATCGGCGCGTTCATTGCCACCCTGGGGCTGGCACAGTTGAATCCGGTCAACGAACAGATCAAACAGCGCATGGCCGCGATTTTCGGCGACGGCTACGACTACACCTACCTGTATCCGGGCTTGCAGAAAGTCGTCCAGGCCGCGGGCCGCGTCATCCGCACCCAACAGGACCGTGGGGTGGTGATGCTGATCGACGACCGGTTCGGCGAAGCCCGGGTGCAGCACTTATTGCCGGGTTGGTGGTCTGTCACTCAAGAACACAACAGCCCCCCTGTGGGAGCGGGCTTGCTCGCGAAAGCGTCGGTACAGCCAACACCAACATAGACTGACCCACCGCTTTCGCGAGCAAGCCCGCTCCCACAAGGGGATTTGCGTCGATTTCCATTTTTGTCCCTGCCGGTTAATAATTTCCGAGGCAGGACCTGCACCAAACTTCGCAAAGAATCTACACGGACGCCCCGGCCAAAAATGCTTGAGAACAATCAGAAGCCAGCCCGCATTAACGAGGAACAGCGTTTTCGGTTGCTGATCGACGCCGTGGTCGACTATGCCATCTACATGACCGACCCTGCGGGCATCATCACCAGTTGGAACTCCGGTGCGCGGCGCTTCAAGGGCTATGAGGAGTCCGAGATCCTCGGCCAGCATTTCTCCCGTTTCTACACCGACCAGGACCGCGCCGCCGGCCTGCCGCAACGGGCACTGGACACTGCGCTGCGCGAAGGCCGTTTCGAGGGCGAGGGCTGGCGGGTGCGCAAGGACGGGACGCTGTTCTGGTCCCACGTGGTCATCGACCCGATCATCGACAGCCAGACCGGCGCCTTGCTCGGTTTCGCCAAGATCACCCGCGACCTGACCGATCGCAAGATGGCCGAGGAGACCCTCAAGCAAAGCGAGCAGCAGTTTCGCCTGTTGGTACAGAGCGTCACCGACTACGCCATCTACATGCTCGACCTTGACGGTCAGGTGACCAACTGGAACCAGGGGGCGCAGCGGATCAAGGGCTATCTGCCGGCGGAGGCCATCGGCCAACATTTTTCGATGTTCTACACCCCCGAAGACCGTGAAAACGGCGAGCCACAACGGGCACTGAGTGTCGCCGCCAGCGTTGGACGCTTCGAGAAGAGGGGCTGGCGGGTGCGCAAGGACGGTACGCGGTTCATGGCCCACGTGGTCATCGATGCGATCCGCAGCGACACCGGCGCGCTGCTGGGGTTTGCCAAGATCACCCGCGACATCACCGACGCCACCCAGGCGCAGCAGGCCCTTGAGCAGGCCCGCGAAGCGCTGTTCCAGTCCCAGAAGCTGCAGGCCATCGGTCAGCTCACCGGCGGCATCGCCCATGACTTCAATAATCTGCTCACGGTGATCCTCGGCAACCTGGAGATCGTGCGCAAGCGCATGCCCAGCGACCCGAAACTCGCCCAATTGCTGGACAACGCGACCCAGGGCGCGCTGCGCGGTGTGTCGCTGACCCAGCGGATGCTGGCCTTTGCCCGCCGGCAGAAACTGACGTCCGAATCGGTCGAATTGGCGGCGTTGGTGCAGGGCATCAGCGGCCTGCTGCAAAGCTCCATGGGCCCGTCGATCCACATCCAGACCGGCTTCGCCGATGAGCTGTCGCCGGTCCTGGCGGACGTCAACCAGCTGGAACTGGCCATCCTCAACCTGGCGACCAACGCCCGGGATGCCATGCCCCACGGGGGGCGCATCCTGATTGCGGCCGATGAGCGACAGGCGACCGCGGCACCGGACAGGCCCATGAAGCCCGGGCGGTACGTCTGCCTGTCGATCAGCGATGAAGGCGAGGGCATGGATGAAGCGACGCTGGCTTCGGCCGTGGACCCGTTTTTCACCACCAAGGGCGTCGGCAAGGGCACCGGCCTGGGCTTGTCCATGGTGCATGGCCTAGCCGAACAGTTGGGCGGGCGATTGATCCTCAAGAGTCAGAAGGGCGTCGGGACCACCGCTGAGTTGTGGTTGCCGGTGGCGGATCACTCGGCGCCGGAGACGGTACCGGTCCAGCCGTCGGCGCCATTGTCGACCCAGGAGTTGCTGGTGCTGGTGGTCGATGACGACACCCTGGTGCTGACCAGCACCCGCCTGTTGATCGAAGACCTGGGGCACCGGGTACTCTGCGCCCCGTCGGGGGCACAGGCGCTGGAATTGTATGAGCGCAATCCGGACATCGACCTGGTCATCACCGACATGGCCATGCCGCAGATGGACGGGGCGCAACTGGCGAAATTGTTGCGAGACAGACAACCCACCTTGCCCGTCATTCTTGCCACCGGTTACGCCGAGCGGCTGGAGGGCTTCGCCACGCAGTTGCCGCGGCTGACCAAGCCGTTCAAGCAGATTGATTTGGTGCAGGCGATCGGGCAGACGATGAAATGAGTATGGCCTGTTGGTGATCCCCTGTAGTAGGAGAACCTGTGTCAGGAGAACCTGTGGGAGCAAGGCTTGCCCGCGATACATACACTGCGGTTTCTGAGAAGACCGCATCAGCTTCATCGCGGGCAAGCCTAGCTCCCACAGATACCCTTGTCACAGAAGCTTGCGTTCCCTGGCTATCCGGCATTTTTCCTGAATCCCCGCAGGTTCATCGCACACAAGCAGAACTGCAACACAATCAACGCATACGCGTCCGAATGCAGACCCCAGACGACCCACAGAATGTTGCTTGCCATGAAGCAACTGAAACCCCATACCCGTCGCCGGGGCTGGCGTGATCCGATCAGCCAGGCAGCGAGCACCGTCACCACCATCGCCGGCCACTGCACCCATCCAAGATAATCCACACAACTGCCCTCATATGCCGTCGATGATCTACAGACCCTGGCGGCGGGACGGCGTTTCGTTGGACCTGCGGTCCATTGGCTTGAACTTGCCAGACGACGCCGTCTTCTAACAGGTTCGAATCATCACCGAGGAATAGTCCGCGCAATGCCCCGAATCCTGACCAGCCAGACCCCGGAAGAAGAACTGACGGAACACCAGGCCAAGTTGTTCGGCTCCCCCAAGGAACGCTTGGATTTCTATCGTCGGGAGATCCAGTATGAAACCACCATCCTGGCGAATCGAACCGATGCGTACCTGGCCGCGCAGTCGTTCCTGGTGATCGCCTTCGCTTCCTGCATGGCCAACCTGAACCCGGAATGGGGCAAGTTGTTTACCTTGATCGTGCCGCCATTCCTGGCCTTGCTGGGTTTCCTGAGTTCCCTCAATGCCTGGCCGGGTATTCGCGCCGCCTACGAGATCATCGATCATTGGCACTTCAAACAGAGTGAGTTGCTGCGTTCCGAACCGATGATGGGCCTGGTCTATGACGAGTCGCCGCTGTTCAGCGAGCGGGAGTCGACCCACAAGGGTTACCGCAAGTCGCTGCTGTTTTCGGTACGCACGCCGTGGATCTTCGCGGTGTTCTGGGTGTTGCTGGGGGTGTATTCGGTTTACATCCAGGTGAGCAACCCCGGGGCTTGAGTCCCACCGGCCTAATCGGATCGCTTGTGGCGTTCATACCAGGCCAGGGTCGGCTGGGTGCTCAAGCCGTGGACCAGAATGCTCAGGGCCACCACCGACAGGGTGAGGTTGATACACAGGTTCGCCACCTCGGGTGGCAAGTGATGGTTCAAGGCAAAGAACAGGTAGAACAGACTGCCGATGCCGCGTATCCCGAACCAACCGATCAGCAACCGTTGCGAGCGATCCAGCAAACGCCCCCAGGGTATCGCCAGCACGCACAAGGGCCGAATGACGGCGAAGAGCAGGGCGCCGATGGCCACGGCCCGCCAATCCCAATGACTGGCCAGGACCACCCCGAGCAGGGTCACCAGGAACACTTCCATGGCGCGCTCTACCAGGCTGCCAAAGGCGAGCATGTCGCCCATCATCACGCCGGCGGCTACCTGGCCGTCATCCAGGGACTCGGTATCGCCCAGCACGGCTTGCCTCGGGGCAACGGTTTCGTGTCCCACTACCGGTTGCACCAGGTGCTCGGCCGGCGGCGAGTCCTTGTCGGTGGAGGCCACCTCGGCCTGGCGTAACCCCAGCCCGGCGGCGAACACCGAGAGAAAGCCATAGCCCTGGACCGATTCGGCGGCGACATAGGCCAGAGCGATCAAGGCCAGGGCCAGGTAGTCGTTGGGCGACAGGGTGCTGTCGGCATTTTTGATGCGCATCGACAAGGTCAGGCGGCCGATGCCACGTCCCATTGCATAGCCAATCAGCAGGCCTGCTGGCACGGCCCACAGCACGTTGCGCAAGGTCCATTCAGTGAGGAAACCGCCATCGCCGTCGCGCAGCATCAGCAGGCCCAGGATCACGAACGGAAACGCCGTGCCATCGTTCAGGCCGGCCTCGCCGGACAGCCCGAAACGCACCCGATCATCGTCCCGGGCGTCGTTGACTTGCACCAGCGCCGCGAGCACCGGGTCGGTCGGGGCCAGCATCGCGCCGATCAGCAGCGACACACCCCAACCGAGGCCGAACAGATAATGCAGCGCCAGGCACAGGCCGGCGATACTCAGGATCATCACTGGCCCGGCCAACCCATAGGCCACGCGCCACGTGCGGTCCTTGAAGGGCAGGCGCAACTTGAGGCCGCTGACGAACAGCGAAAACACCACGGCAATCTCAGTGAGGTGCTCCATCCAGGTCGTGGAGTCGCGAATGTCCAGCTTCAACAACCCCAGCCCCGCCGGACCGATGGCGACGCCCAGCGCCAGGCACATCGCCGAGGTGGTGACCGGCATCCAGCGCAGGTAGGAAGAAGTCAGGGCCAGGGTCAGCAATACGGCACCGAGCACCGCAACCCACGCTGTGAAAATCATTGGTGCTCCTTGGATAACCGCAACGCTCAACTGTTGGCAGAGCCCTTGTGGCGAGGGGATTTATCCCCGCTGGGGCGCGAAGCGACCCTAAACCAGTCAACTCAATCTGGCTGGTACAACGCAGTGGCAGGTTTTAGGACTGCTTCGCAGCCCAGCGGGGATAAATCCCCTCGCCACAAGGGTTGGCACTTACCTCCGGTTCTTTCATTCGAGAGCTCGAACGAAGCGAGGGTTCCCATTACAACGGCGCGCCCCGTTTATCCGGCTGCCTTTCACTCCGAGGGAATTTTTCGCCGCGTCCAAGGCTCTGCACTGGAAGAGACGTGCTGATTCAGCGTCCTGCCAAGCACCCATGAGGCCCTTATGACTGCGCTGACAACCCTTCACCGACCCGCCACCGAGCGACCGTTTACAGATCCGTTTACTGCCGCCGGAAACATGCGCCAATGCTACGAGCGGGTGCTCCAGGGCCCGGACGATGCCGACCGGCAAGCCGTGGCCCAAGGCTTTCTCCAGTCATGCCTGGAAAAGGCCGCGGCGCTGCCCCAGGAAATGCCCGACGATCCCATGGCCCTGCAGGCCTGGGTCGAGCAGCACAGTGCCGGCGTGGCCCGGCAATACGGTGATTATCTGGAGCGGCGCAAGAATGGAGGGGCGCGGGAGTTTTTTACCAGCAAGGCCCACGCCTTGTACTTCCTACAGGCGGTCGCACCGACCAAGCTGGTGGACGGCGCCTGGTTGTATGGCGTGCTCAAACACTGGCACGACCACCGCTTCGAAGGACTACTGTGTACCTACCTGGAAGAGTTGGGCGACGGCGTACCGGCGCAGAACCATGTGGTGATCTACCGCAAGTTGCTCGCCGAACACGGCCTGGCAGACGCCCCGGACATCGACGATGAGCGCTACCTGCAAGGCGCGGTGCAACTGGCGCTGGGGTACGCGGGCGATGAATACCTGCCGGAAGTCATCGGTTACAACCTGGGCTACGAGCAACTGCCCTTGCATCTGTTGATCAGCGCCTACGAGCTGAGCGAACTGGACATCGACCCGTATTACTTCACCCTCCACGTGACCATCGATAACGCCAGCACCGGTCACGCCTACAAAGCTGTGCAATCGCTGTTGCAACTGATGCCGATGGAAGCCGACCGCGACGCCTTCTGGCGGCGGGTGACCCTGGGGTATCGCCTCAATGACCTGGGGCAGGGCAGCCGGACGATCATCGAGTCCTTCGACCTGTATCGCGAAGTCCTGGACATGCTCGAACGCAAACGCCCGTTCGGCCAGCACATGCACTCCGATTACTGCAAGTTCGAGGGCAAGACGGTCAACCAGTGGCTGGCGGCACCGGGCCAACTGGAAGGTTTTCTCGACGCGCTGCAAGGCAAAGGCTGGATCCGGCGGCATGAAGACCCACAGAACAGTCGGTTCTGGACCCTGATCGAAGGGGCCGGCGCGGCGATGTTCGGGGTGTTCAGCCCCTACGAAAAACAGCTGCTGCACGATTGGATCGCCGGCAACTGGCTGGACGAGCGCTCCCGTGCGGCGCCCCGGCGCAACCACGGTGCCGCCAGCGAGCCGCCAACGCCAGCGGAAGATCCCGATGTGCAAAGTCTGCAGCAGGCCCTGCGTGGCCAATCGCCCGACCAGCAGATGCAGACGTTGATGCCCTGGCTTTCGCCCCGTTGCCACAGCCATCCGGCCGGGTTACTGGCGACCCGTCGGTTCATCGAACTCAAATCCGTACTGCGCTAGGAGCTCTGCATGAATCAGGAAGACCGCCTGTCCGAACCCGACCTGGCGCTGCTGCAGCTGGGCCGTCGCCTGCAAGCCGACGGGTATCGCTTCATCACGCCAACGCCGTTGACCCACGAACGGGTCAACCAGCGGCCCGGCAACGAGCGTTCCAGGACGTTGCGCGACGTCTTCGGCTGGTCGCGGCCATTTGCGCCGGGGCTGATTTCCGCCGATGAGCAGCGTCAGCTGCAAGAAGCCGAGGTGCTGGAAGAACGCCAGGGGCTGTTCCACAGCCGGGTGCGTTGGTCGAGCCTGGACGGGTTGCTGTTTGCCCATTCGGCATTTCCTACCCAGTCCAGTGATGCGGTGTTTTTCGGCCCGGACAGCTACCGCTTCGCGCAGCTGATCCACACCCATCTGCAACAGAACTTCACGGCGGTGCATCGGGCCGTGGACATTGGCTGCGGCGCCGGTGTTGGAGCGATTGTGATTGCCCGGGCCCGTCGCGAGGCTCAGGTGCTGGCGCTGGACATCAACCCGCTGGCCCTGCGCCTGAGTGCGGTCAACGCCGCGTTGGCCGAAGTCGGCAACCTCGAGATCGCTCACAGCGACCTGCTGCAAGACGTGGACGGCCAGTTCGACCTGATCGTCGCCAACCCGCCGTACATGGCCGATCCGGCAGAGCGCGCCTATCGTGATGGTGGTGGCGTCCTCGGCGCCGGGCTGTCGTTGCGCATTGTCGAGCAGGCGTTGCCCCGCCTTACGCCGGGCGGCTCGCTGGTGCTCTACACCGGCGTGGCGATGGTCGATGGCCGTGACCCGTTCCTGGAGGCGTTGGGTGCGTGGCGCGACTCGCCGGAATTTGGCTGGACCTACAAGGAATTGGACCCGGACGTCTTTGGTGAAGAACTGCTGACACCGGGTTATCGGGACGTGGAAAGGATCGCCGTGGTGGCGTTGGTGGTAACCCGCATTGGCGCGGGATTCGGAGGGATTATCGATGAACAGGCGTCTGAAGTTCGGCATTGAAGAGGAGTATTTCATCACCGATCTGCAAACCCGTTGCATGCCCGAACAACCGTCTGAGGCCGCGGTGGCCGAATGCCGGATCGAGCTGGGCAAGCATTTCGCCCATGAAATGTTCCAGAGCCAGGTCGAGGTGGCGTCGCCCATCTTTCGCAGCCTGCCCGAAGCCGCCGATTACCTGACCGAGGTGCGCGCCGGACTGACCCGACGCTTGGCACCCCATGGCCTGGGGCTGCTCAGCGCCGGCTCTCACCCGATGGCCACTCAGCGATTGCAGCCCACCGATGAACTGCACTTCCAGCAACTGTTCGATGATTACCAGCGGGTGGCCCGGCGCAGCGTGCTGTCGGGCCTGCATGTGCACGTCGAGGTCCCGGCCGACCGGGATCGGGTGCGGGTGATGAACGAGGTCTTGCCCTGGCTGCCGATGTTTCTCGCGTTGAGCGCTTCGTCACCGTTCTGGAACGGTGCGTATAGCGGCTTCAACAGCTACCGCCAGGTCGCCTGCGATGAGTGGCCGCGCATGGGCGTCCCGGAGTTTTTCGACGACGAGTCGGCGTTTGCCGAGTACGTCGATTTGCTCATGCGCACCGGCTCGATTCGCCAGGCCAGCGATTGTTGGTGGGTGATTCGACCTTCCTCGCATTTCCCCACTCTGGAAATGCGTATCTGCGATGCCTGTCCGCGGATCGACGACGTCCTGTGCCTGGTCTCGCTGTTTCGCCTGATGGTGGCCCATGCCATTGCCCAACCCAAGCCCGGGGCACGCTACAGCCAGACGTCCCAATGGATCCTCAAGGAAAATCGCTGGCGGGCCAAGCGCCACGGGATTCTCGCGGAGTTCATCATCGAGGGACAGGAGCAGCCGATGCTCATCGGTGAATGGCTGACCCTGGCCGAGCAGACCTTTGGTGAAACGGCCGCGACCCTCGGGGTGAGCGACGTGTTCAAGCAGGTGCGGCGGATCGTGCAAGAAGGCACCAGTGCCGACCGGCAAGTGGTGCTCTACGAGCAAGGGCTGCTGCTGGGGGATACGCCTGTGCAGGCCCTTGGCCGGGTCGTCGATCAACTGGTGTCGGAAACCGCCGGGCTGCCCGTGGCCGGTCCCACGCTACAGCAAGTCGCAGGTGGCCGATGACCAGCAAGAGCCTCGATGACTACAACCGCATGCGTGATTTCGCCGCCACCCCGGAGCCGGCGGCGAAGCGCTCGCGCAAGTCGAAGAAAAGCGCCCACGCCTTGCAGTTCTGCATCCAGAAACACGACGCCTCGCGGCTACATTATGACTTTCGCCTGGAGCTGGACGGCGCGCTGAAGAGCTGGGCGGTACCCAAGGGACCGAGCCTGGACCCCAAGTCCAAGCGCCTTGCGGTGCATGTCGAAGACCATCCACTGGATTACGCGACGTTCGAAGGCAGCATTCCCGAAGGCCATTACGGCGCGGGCGATGTCATTGTCTGGGACCGGGGCGTGTGGATCCCCCAGGGCGATCCACATGAGGCCTACGAGAAAGGGCGGCTCAAGTTCGAGCTGCAAGGCGAGAAGCTGGCCGGCCTGTGGAACCTGGTGCGCACTCACATGCCGGGCAAGCAGGAACAGTGGTTCCTGATCAAGCACCAGGACGACGCAGCCCGGCCCGAAAGTGAATACGACGTGGTGCAGGCCGAGCCGGACAGCGTGCTCAGCGACCGCACCATCGTGCCCAAGCGCCGTGGCAAAGCCGCCGCTGCCAAAGCGGTGAAACAGCCGGACAAAGCCGCCAGGCCCAAACCCAAGCCATCGAAGAAAACCTCGACAACCACTCTCAGCGGCGCAGTAGCCGGACCGCTGCCCGAGTCGCTCAAACCGGAGCTGGCAACCCTTGTGGAAAGCGCCCCCGACGGCGAATGGCTCTACGAAATCAAATTCGACGGCTATCGGGTCATGGCTCGCATCGAAAACGGTGATGTGCGCCTGATCACCCGCAACGGCCACGACTGGACCCACAAGTTGCCCAGCCAAGCCAAGGCGCTGGCCGGACTCGGGCTCGAGTCGGCCTGGCTCGATGGGGAAATGGTGGTGGCCAACGAACAGGGCGTGCCGGATTTCCAGGCCCTGCAAAATGCCTTCGACGCCGGCAGCAGTGGCAAGATCGCTTATTACCTGTTCGACCTGCCTTACCTCAACGGCATGGACTTGCGCAAAGTGCCGGTGGAGCAGCGCCGGGCTGCGCTGGCGGCGGTGCTGGAGCGTAACGAGGACCCGTTGCTGCGTTTCTCCGATGCTTTCGAGGAAACCCCGGAGGCGTTGCTCAACAGCGCCTGCCAGATGCAGATGGAAGGGCTGATCGGCAAGCGCGCGGGCAGTGCCTATGTGTCCCGGCGCAGCAGCGATTGGATCAAGCTCAAATGCAAGAACCGCCAGGAGTTCGTGGTGGTCGGCTTCAGCGAGCCCAAGGGCGCTCGCAGTGCTTTCGGCGCGTTGCTGCTGGGGTTGCATGACGCCGACAGCGGCGAACTGCGTTATGCCGGCAAGGTCGGCACCGGGTTCAACGAAACCACCCTCAAAAGCATTCACCAGCAATTGCTGCCCCTGGAGGCGAAAAAAGCGGCCGTGGTGAATCCGCCCACCGGCTACGAGGCCAAGGGCGTTCACTGGCTCAAGCCGACGTTACTGGCCGAAGTGGCGTATGCCGAGATGACCAAGGAGGGGGCTGTGCGCCACGCGGTATTCCATGGCTTGCGCAGCGACAAGCCGGCCAAGGAGATTACCCAGGAACGCCCGAAAGCCGTGGACGAGCCAGCAGAGGCCGCAAAAAAACCGGCCAAATCCGCTACCAAGACCAAGACCAAGACCAAGACCAAGACCAAGACCACTCAGGCCCCGGCGATGGACGGCAAGGTTCGGATCACCCACCCCGACCGGATTATCGACGCCACCACCGGTACCACCAAGCTGCAACTGGCTGAGTATTACGCCAGCGTCTCTGAATTCATTCTGCCGGAACTGGCCGATCGCCCGGTGGCGTTGGTGCGGGCGCCGGACGGGATCGCCGGCGAGCTGTTCTTCCAGAAGAACCCCGAGCGCCTGGCGATTCCCGGCATTACCAGCCTGGACAAGGCACTGACCGGGCAGCCGGTGATGATCATCAACAATGCCGAGGCCCTGATCGGCGCGGTGCAGATGAGTACGGTGGAACTGCACACCTGGAATGCCACCGCCGTGGATCTGGACAAGCCGGATCGTTTCGTCCTCGACCTCGACCCGGACCCGGCACTGCCCTGGAAAAGCATGGTGGAAGCCACCCAGCTGACCTTGTCGGTGCTCGACGAACTCGGCCTCAAGGCGTTTCTCAAGACCAGTGGTGGCAAGGGCATTCATGTGGTGGTGCCGTTGACCCGCAAACTCGGCTGGGACGAGGTCAAGGGGTTCAGCCACGCCATTGTCAGCCATATGGCGAAGCTGCTGCCGGACCGCTTCTCTGCGGTGTCCGGGCCGAAGAACCGGGTAGGGCGGATCTTCATCGACTACCTGCGCAACGGTCTGGGCGCCACCACCATCTGCGCCTACGCCGTCCGGACCCGTGAAGGGCTGCCAGTGTCGGTGCCGATCTTTCGGGAGGAGGTGGCGGAGCTCAAGGGGGCGAACCTGTGGAATGTGCACAACGTCCATGAGCGTCTGGCGGAAGTGGGGCACGAACCCTGGGCCGACCTGAAGAAAACCCGCCAGAGCATCACGGCCGACATGCGTCGGCGGATTGGGATGAAGAAAACGGATAAGTAATAGGGATTTTCAGTGGACTTCTGTGGCGAGGGGATTTATCCCCTCGCCACCAGGACCCCATCGGCTGATCAACCCACCGGAAACCGCAAGTATTCCGGCTGCAACACGTTGAACCACAGCAGGATCATCTCCACCAACATGGTCACCAGGACCAGCAACCCAACCCCCCAGACACTCGCCGAATACAACAGCCCCTGTTCCTTCTTGAGGCTCATGAACTTGGGCAGGCCGATAAACAGCAGGTAGCTCGAATAGGCCGAGGCCACCAGCAGCACGGCCACCGCCAGCCAACGGCTGGGGTAAAGCCCGGAAAGCCCGGCCAGGAAATACGGGGTGGCGGTATAAGCGGCAAAGCCGATGCACTGGTTGACGGTCGGGCGTACCTCGAAGGTGCGTGACATCCAGCGAATGAACAGGCCCATGAGCGCCACGCCGGCGACGATGGTCAGGTACAGCAGCACGCACAGTTGCAGTGCGCTGTGGGCCGTGAGGCGTACCGTTTCGTTTTCGGCCAGGCTCCAACCGGTCCAGGTGGTGCCCATGAACAGGCACGCCGCCGGGATCACGGCCAGCAACAACAAGTGGCCGAGATAATGGCGCGGGTGGGCCTGTTCTTCTTCGCGGATGTCCTGCCAGGCGAACTCGGGATGCGTGAACAGTTTGACGAAAGGTGCGGACATGACGACCTCCTGATCGAGACAGCCTCAGCGTGAGGCCCTTATGGATTTTGAGGTGTGGGAATGAGTGGGGGTTTCATTTATTTGGCGGGGCCTGCCCGGAGGCGATCAGAGGGAATGAATCCAAGCGGCAGAGGTCAACCCATCAGCATCCCAGAAGGACTCTGTACCATGACTGTCGCCTATTCCCTGGTTGATTACTTGCAAGCCCATGACTTGCGCCTGACCACGGCCGAATCCTGTACCGCTGGCCAGATCATCACGCTGTTGGCGGAGGTGCCGGGCAGCGGTTCGCTGATCGAAAGCGGTTACGTGGTGTATTCCCCCGAGGCGAAACAACGGCTGTTGGGCGTGAGTCCGCGCACCATCGATACCTTCAACCTCACCAGTCGCGAAGTGGCGCAGGAAATGGCCCTCGGCGCGTTGCACGATGCCAACGCCAATGTGGCGGTGGCCACCACCGGGATCCTCGGGCCGGACGACATGGATGGCATTCCCGCCGGCACCGTGTGCTTCGCCTGGGCCTTCCAGATCAATGGCAAGCGGGCGCTGTTCAGCCGCCAGGAGCGTTTTTTCGGCACGCGTGGGCAGGTGCAGTTGTGGGCCGCCGAGCACGCGCTGCTGCAACTGCGGCACTTTCACCAGCGGGCACTGGCGGGTGAGTACCGATAGGGCATCTCTGTAGCGAGGGAGCTTGCTTCCTCGCCACAAGAAAATTCGCCACAAAGGGGGGAGGCTGCATGGGTTACAGGATCGGCTTGCCCCCGGTTATCCCATACCGTGACCCGGAGATGTAGCTGGACTCATCCGACGCCAGCAGCACATAGATCGGCGCCACTTCCACCGGTTGGCCCGGGCGCCCCAGGGGCGTCTGGGAACCGAAGTTCTGAACCTCTTCCTCAGGCATGGTCGCAACAATCAGCGGTGTCCAGATCGGCCCCGGCGCCACGCTGTTGACCCGGATGCCCTTGGGCCCGAGCATCTGCGCCAGGCCGCCGGTGAAGTTGGCGATGGCACCCTTGGTGGTGGCATAGGCCAGCAGGGTCGGTTTGGGCATGTCGGAGTTGACCGAACTGGTGTTGATGATCGAACCACCGGCTTTCATGTGCGGCACAGCGGCCTGGCAGATCCTGAACATCGAGGTGATGTTGATATCGAACGTGCGTACCCATTCCTCATCCGGAATGTCCTCCAGATGCTCGTGGGTCATCTGGAATGCGGCATTGTTGACCAGGACGTCGATGCGTCCGAAGCGCGCGACGGTCTCATCGACGACTTTGCGGCACTGGGCCTTGTCCGCCAGGTCGCCCGGCAACAACAGGCACTGGCGGCCAGCCTGCTCGACCCAGCGGGCGGTTTCCCGGGCGTCTTCGTGCTCATCCAGATAAGAAATGGCCACGTCCGCGCCTTCACGGGCAAACGCGATTGCCACGGCGCGACCAATGCCGCTGTCGGCACCGGTGATCAAGGCGATTTTGCTCGCCAGACGCCCGGAACCGGTGTAACTCTGTTCGCCACAATCGGGATACGGGTCCATTCTTCGCTGGGAGCCAGGCACCGGTTGGCTTTGTTTCGGGAAAGGCGGGGTAGGGTAGTCGACCATGTCGTTCTCCAGGCAAGGTGTGGATGCGATGGAGGGTGGACCGCGGTTTTTTCGGCAGAGTTCGGTTGGATCATTCAGCCGGTCGATGAGCGTTGCGCAGGGCGTTTCGTCGACCAATAGTGACCCACAGCGAATGTTGGAGAACAGGAATTCTCCAATGGCCATACGTCATGCAACAAGGAGATGGGATTGTTCAGTCATATACAGATCGGCGCGCGCGACTTGCCAAAGATGATCGCTTTCTATGATGCAGTCCTTGGTTGCCTGGGACTGGTGCGCATGGACAGCGAAAACGATTCTGGCCCGCCCGGAGAAGGCTGGCACCAACCGGGCAAGCGCTGGCCCCAGGTATTCGTGCAACAGCCCTTCAACGGCTTGCCCGCCACGTGGGGCAACGGCATGCAAGTCAGCTTCGCCGCCGACTCACCGCAAACCGTGCACGCCGCTTGGGAACTGGCCATTGCCATGGGGGGCTTCGACGAAGGCCCGCCTGGCTCGAGGCCGCAGTACTCGGAAGGCTACTTTGGCGCCTATTGCCGGGATCCTGAGGGGAACAAGCTGTGTTTTGTATATGCGCCGGACCTGCATGAATAACCACTGATCCGACTGTGGCAAGAGGGATCTGTGCTTTGGGATGATTGTGGCTAACGGACTTTGTGGCGAGGGGATTTATCTGTGGCAAAGGATGTACCTGTGGCGAGGGGATTTATCCCCGCTCGAGTGCGAAGCGCTCGCCCAGGGATTCTCTGTGCTGGAAAAGCGGGGGTTGCTACGCAACCCAACGGGGATAAATCCCCTCGCCACAGATAAATCCTTCTGCCACAGGTACATCCTTCTGCCACAGATAAATCTCATGCCACCTTATTCCAACAATCAGCGCCGAGCCTTGAGGCTCTTCTCCATTCGCGCAATCCCTTCTTCCAGCAATTCCCGCGGACAGCCGAAGTTCAAGCGCACGAACTGCTGGGCATCGTCGCCAAAATCCAGCCCGGCGCTCAGCCCTACCTTGGCTTCATGGAGGAAGAAGGCCTGTGGATCGTCCAAGCCCAACCCCGAGCAATCCAGCCACGCCAGGTAGGTGCCCTGGGGCACGGTCATGGTGATGCCGGGCAGTCGGGTCTGCACCGCATTGACCAGGTAATCACGGTTGGCTTGCAGATACACTTTCAACGCTTCGAGCCACGGACCGGCCTCGCTGTAGGCCGCCCGGGTCGCTTCCAGGCCCAGGGCGTTGACGCTGTCGACCATACCGGCACGGGCGTTGTTGACCCGTTCGCGCACCTTGGCGTTCTGGATGATGGCGAACGAGGTTTTCAGCCCGGCGATGTTGTAGGCCTTGCTGGCGGACATCAGAGTGATGGTGCGCTCGGCGATTTCCGGGCTCAGGGTGGCGGTGGGAATGTGCACCCGGCCGTCGAAGCACAGCTCGGCATGGATCTCGTCGGAGATGATCCAGGCATCCTGCTCCAGGCAGATATCCGCCACGGCCTTGAGTTCTTCGCGACCGAACACCTTGCCCAGCGGGTTGTGGGGATTGCTCAACAACAGCGCGCCACCACCGTGCAAGGCCTCGCGCAATGCCGCCAGCGGCGTGTGGAATTCGCCGTTGACCGGATTGAAAGGCAACTCCACCTTGTTCAACTGCCAATGGCCCGGCGCATTGCGCAGCGGCGGGTAGTTGGGCACCTGCACCACGACATTCTGCTGTGGTTCTACCAGCCCATGCAGGGCCATGTTGAAACCCGGCTCCACACCCGGCAGGAACACGATCTGCTGGGGCTCGACCCGCCAGGCGTACTTGTTCCAGAGGTCAGTCACGATGGCCGCACGCAGGTTGTCCTGGGCCACGCTGTAGCCAAGCATCGGATGCTCTAAGCGCTTGCGCAGCGCATCGATGACCACGGGCGGGGCGGCGAAGTCCATATCGGCCACCCACATCGGCAACACATCGGCCGGGTAGCGACTCCATTTGGTGCTGCCGGTACCGTGGCGCTCGAACACGGGGTCGAAATCGAAAGTCATGGCGGTTCCATCAGGTCAGGGAATTGGGATGACGGCCATGATAAAGCAAACATCCTGCAGGAAAAGATCGATGGCTTACTATCATTCCGTAGTGGCAATTGGCTACAGTTGCATTCCGACATGCCGATAGCGGTTGCGCGCGGCATCGCTCACGGAACCCATCAGGTACATGAAAAGGACATTCCCATGACATCGCCGGCGCGTTTCAACGACCACCACCGCAAAGCTGATCGCATCATGCTGGGGTTGCTCTGGCTCACGCTGCTGTACTCTCTGGGCCTGGCCTTCATGTATTCGACCTTCCTCCAGGCGCTGCTGGTGGGGGCGACGACCTGCCTGTTGACCACCGCGCTGTACCGTGGCCTGGGCGGTACGCGGCTCATGCGATGTGTCATCGCCGTGGCACTGATGGTCATGGCCGCCTTGCACATCAATCAGACGCATGGCGTCGTCGAATTCCATTTCGGGATTTTCGTCCTGCTGGCCGTGTTGACGTTCTACCGTGACTGGCTGCCCATTGTCGTGGCCGCCGCGACGATCGCTGTTCACCATCTTGGCTTCCACTGGCTGCAGCATCAGGGATTCCCGGTATTTGTCATGGCCGACCACGGCAGCTGGGGCATGGTCTTCGTCCATGCCTTCTATGTCGTGGTGGAGAGCGTGATCCTGATCTACCTGGCGAACCAGAGCCTGATGGACGCCACGGAAAACCAGGATGTACTGGACAAGGTACTTGCGGCCGCCGCGCAGCTCAGCAGCGACGCCGACAACCGGCGCAGCCAGGGCATCAAGGTGTCTTCGGGGGAACGCTTCGATCATTTCCTGCGGCAGGTCACCCAACTGGTGGATGGCGTGGTACGCGACACCCGTAATCTTTCCGACCTTGGCCAGGATTTGTCCCAGGTCGGACAGACCTTGGAAAGCGGCGCCCGGCACCAGTTGGATGAAGTGGCACAGATGAGCGGGGCGATCGGTCATCTGGTCCAGGCCATGGAGAACATTGCCGGCCACGTCGACCAGACCCTACAGCGCGCCGGGCAGGCCAACGAGCAGGTTACCCGGGGACGCAGCACAGTGGACCAGACCCGCGAGGAAATCGTCGAACTGGCCGCGCGCATCAATCTGACCAACGAAACCGTGCGAGTCCTGGCCGATCAGGCGCAACAGATCGGCCAGGTGCTCGATGTGATCAACGGCATTGCCGAGCAAACCAACCTGCTGGCCCTGAACGCGGCCATCGAGGCCGCCCGGGCCGGTGAGCAGGGGCGAGGGTTTGCGGTGGTGGCCGATGAAGTGCGTAGCCTTTCACAGAAGACTTCGACATCCACCACGGAAATCCAGCAGATCATCGCTAAGCTCCAGCAAGGCAGCCGTCAGGCCGCTGTCGCCATGCAGGACAGCCGGGACGGCGTGGAGCGCTGTGTGTCCGCCAGCCAATTGGCCTCGCAACTCTTACACGCCGTGGTGGAGGACATCGCGGTGATCAACCATTTCAACGACTTGATCGCCAGCACCACCCAAGAACAGTCCAAGGCGTCGTTGGGTCTCAACGAGCGCCTGCAAACCGTGCAGGCCGTGGCTGAGCGCAACGCCGACAACATCGGCATCCTGACGCGCAGCAGCCAATGCCTGCCACCGTTGGCGGAACGGCTGGCGGTGTTGGGGCAGGCGTTCCATGGGAAAGCCGGAGCCGCTTGATCGAGCTACTCAGTCACGTCAGTTTGAACGGCAACTGACGCAGCGGCTTGCCCGTCAGGCTCGCCACCGCATTCGCAAAGGCCGGTGCCAACGCCGGCAGGCCGGGTTCACCCATGCCTGTGGGTGGATCCGCGCTAGGCACGATGTGAATCGAGAACTCCGGCGTATCGGTGATGCGTGGCACGCTGAAATCGGCAAAGTTGCTTTGCTGCACCACGCCGTCCTTCAACGTGACGGCGCCGCCCGGCAGACACATGGACAAGCCCATGAGGGCCGCGCCCTGTACCTGCGCCTCGACGCTGCGCGGGTTGACGGCCAGGTTGCAGTGCACGCCCGCGGTCACCTGATGCAGCACCGGACGGCCGTTCTGTACCGAGGCCTGGACCACGTAGGCCACCACTGAGCTGAACGACTCGTGCACTGCCACGCCCCAGGCCCGGCCTTCGGCTAGTTGATCCTTGCCGTAACCACTCTTGTCTACCGCCAGTTGCAGCGCGGCGCGATGGCGTGGGCTTTGATCGGCAAACAGCTTCATCCGATAGGCCACTGGATCCTGCCGGGTTGTCCGGGCAATCTCATCGATCAATGTTTCCATTACGAAGGCCGTATGCGTGGAGCCCACGCTGCGCCACCACAACACGGGAACGTTGAGCTTGGGATGATGCACCGTCAGGCGCATCGGCAGCGGATAAGGGTCGCGCAAACCTTCCGTGGCCGTAGGGTCGATGCCGTTCTGCACCCGGGCGCCGAACATCGTGTCGGCGAGGATCGATTGCCCGACCAGCACGTGATCCCAGGCCAGGACGTTGCCGTTATCATCGAAACCGATCCGCGCGCGGTGCAAGTGCATGGGGCGGTAGTAACCGCCCTTGATGTCGTCTTCACGACTCCACAGGGTGCGAATAGGCGCATCGAGCCCGGCGCTGCGGGCGGCCTTGGCGACTTCGCAGGCGAGCACGACGAAGTCGCCGGAAGGTACACCACGCCGGCCAAAGCCACCGCCTGCCGTCTGCACATTGACCTGGACTTGTTCGGGCTTGAGATTCAATACCCGTGCCGCCGCGACACCGTCGCCACCGGGGAACTGCGTACCGACCCATAGCTGGGCGCGGTCGCCGGAAACCTGGACGGTGCAGTTCAACGGTTCCATCGGCGCGTGAGCGAGGTAGGGGAACAGGAACTCGGCTTCCAACTGATGCGGGGCCTTGGCAAGCGGCGTCATGTCAGCATCGAAATGCAGGGGGCCGGGCTGGTTGGCCAGGTCCCGGTACTGCGCCAGTTGCTTTTCGCTGTCCACCTTCTCGACCGTGGAGGTATCCCATTGCAGCTTGAGCGCATCGCGGCCGGTTTTCGCCTGCCAGTAGCCGTCCGCGACCACCGCCACACCTTCGGCCCCTCCGTCCAGCGGCACTCGCAGGACGGCTTTTACCCCTTGGGTGGCACGCGCCGCGCTGTCATCCAGCGAAGCGATACGGGCCCCGAATACAGGAGGGCGCGCCACTACGGCGGTGAGCTGCCCAGGCAGGTGCATGTCGATGCCGAAATCCTGCCGGCCGCTGCTCTTGGCCTTGGCATCGATGCGTGTGGTTGCCTGGCCAATGATGCGGAAGTCCTTGGGATCCTTGAGGGTGATTGTTTCAGGCACGGGCAACGCCATCGCCGCATCGGCGAGTTCTCCGTAGCTCGCTTTTCGGCCTCCAGGGCCTAGCACCATGCCCGCCTGGGTACTAAGGCTCGCCGCATCCACATTCCAGCGCGCAGCCGCCGCCGCGAGCAACATGGCGCGAGCGCGAGCGCCCAATTCACGGTATTGGGTGTAGCTGTTCTTGATCGAGTTGGAGCCACCGGTGATGTGCATGCCGAAACTCGGGTCCTGATAAGCCGAGTCGTTGCTGCCGTTGCGGGTACGCACCAGGTTCCAGTCGGCATCGAGTTCTTCGGCCAGAATCATGGGCAGTCCGGTCTGCACCCCCTGGCCGAACTCCAGGCGATTGATGGTAACCGTTACTTCGCCGTTGGGCGCGATCTGCACGAACGCCGACGGTTGCTGGGTCGGCTTGAGCGCCTGCGCACCGTCGCCGGCTTGTTGTGCCAGGGCCAGGTGCGGGAATGCCCCCAAGGCCAGCCCGCCAATGCCGACGATTTTGAGAAAACTGCGCCGGGGGAGTGTGGTGAGACTGCCCATGTCGTCGGTGAAGATCGATTGCAGGGTGCGGGGGAGTTCGTCAGGAAAAATGTCGTTCAGCATGGCGCACTCCGGTCAGGCGAGGGCTTTGGCGGCATCGGCCACGGCAGCACGGATACGGACATAGGTACCGCAGCGGCAGATGTTGCCGGCCATGGCCGAGTCGATTTCGGCGGCGGTGGGTTGCTTGCCCTTGGGTTGGGCCTTGAGGAAAGCGGTCGCGCTCATGATCTGGCCGCTCTGGCAGTAGCCACATTGCGCGACGTCATGCTTGACCCAGGCCTCATGCACCGCCGTGCCGACCGGATCGCTGCCGTCGGTAGCGGCTTCGATGGTGGTGATTTTCCTGCCTTCGGCGGCTGCGATCGGCGTCACGCAGGAGCGGATGGCCTGGCCGTCCAGGTGAACCGTGCATGCACCGCACAGGGCTGCGCCGCAGCCGAACTTGGTGCCGGTCATGCCCAACGTATCACGCAGTGTCCAAAGGATCGGGGTGCCAGGATCGACGTCGACCGTGTACTCACGGCCATTGATGTTGAGGGCGCTCATGGTGGGACTTGCTCCGCAAGGTTTGGCTCCGATCAACTATAGGAAGGAATCCCCCAGGCACATTGCACAATTCAGGCTGATGATTGCCCAATCCTGCGAATTGGCCTGTCGGCCTGTCCTCCTATCTTTCTGTTTGGATCGATCACCCTAAGGTACGTTGGCTCAACCCAACGTCGCTCGGCGCGGATACCCGCACTCAGGAATGGACGGGCAGCACCAGGCCAAACGCCACGAAAAAACCGCCGCAGACCTTGTTGAACCGACGCCCGGCCCGAGCCAGCCATGGCCTGACCCGATACGCCGCCGTGGCCACGATGTACTCGACGATGAACTCCACGACGGCATAGGTCAGCGCGATAGCGGCGGTCTGGACGAGCAGGTTCCTGTGCGGGTCCAGGAAGGGCGGGATAAACGCGGTGAACAGCAACAGTGCCTTGGGATTCGAGACCGCCGACAACAAGCCCTGTCGGAACAGTGACCACGGGCCGGATCCCGTCACGGCATCCACGTCCAGGGAAACAGGTGCCGACCGCCACAATCCCAGGCCCAGCCAGATGAGATAAAGCCCGCCGGCTATCTTCAGCACCATGAACCCGGTCACGGAGGCCTGGATCAGTGCACCTAGCCCCAGGGCGCACAACGAGAGCATCACGACGAAGCCCAACACACCGCCACTGATGGTGAAAAGCGTCTTGCGGTTGCCATGGATCGCGCCGTGGGTCAGGACCAGCAACGCGTTGGGCCCAGGCACCACCGCGATGCCGCAGCAGGTCACCAGGTAAAGCAGCCAGGTCTCGAAAGGCATGATGTTCTCCAGTCAAACGCAACGTCCGCTCCCCACATCCTGGGGATGAAAGCCGGTCAACGGAAGCGCATAATTCATGGCTTAGACATTCGATTATCGAATAGGGGTCGTGGACATGCCTTCCGGCGATTTGCAGATGGACTGGCTCAAGTGCTTTGTCGCGGTGGTGGACGCCGGTTCGCTTTCGGGCGCGGCCCTTGAGGTGCATCGGTCACAGTCCGCCGTGAGCATGCAGATGAAGAAACTGGAAGCGGCGCTTGGGCGGCAGTTGTTGAGTCGCGGCCCGCGGCATCTGCAGCTGACCCTCGATGGTCAGACCCTCCTGGGCTATGCGCGGCGCATGGTGGCGCTGCATGCCGAGACGCAGGCGGCTTTTCATGGCGAAGAGCTGACCGGGCGTATACGGCTGGGCGTTGCCGAGGATTACGCGGCCAAGTACCTGACGCCTGTGCTCAAGCGTTTCGCTCCCCGCTATGGGGGTGTTGAAATAGAATTGGATTGCGAACAGTCGACGACCTTGATTCCACGGGTGGTGAATGGGGACCTGGACCTGGCGCTGGTCTCCAGGGACTCCCCCCAGCGGGGTACATTTCTCTTCAAGGAACCCATGGTGTGGGTGGGGTCGCCTCAGTTCGAACTTTGGCGGCGCGACCCCATACCGATCGCGGTCTACGAAAGTGCCAGCCTGGCCCGGCGCAATGCAGTCAATTCGTTAACGCTGCAGGGCCGTCGGTATAAGGTGGTCTACAACAGTTCCAGCCTCGCTGGTCAAGTCGCGGCGGTGGAAGGTGGGATTGCCATCGCCGCCATCACTCAGTGCAGTGTCCCGGCCTCATTGCAAGTGCTCGGCAACGAACATGATCTGGGCGGCATAGAACCGATGGAGGTGTCGGTTTTTCGCAGTCGGGCCTCTCGCGGTTCGAAGGCTGTGAACAGCCTTCACGCCTTCATCATCGGTGCGTTGAGGAGCCAGCAGGCTACATAGCGCTACTCGTGCACCGTCACCCGATTGCGCCCGGTTTTCTTGGAGGTGTACAACGCCTCGTCCGCCCAGGCGATCAGGTCTGCATGGCTGTTCGATGGCTGGGTCAGGTCGGCCACCCCCAGGCTGATGGTGAAACGGATGACCTTGTCGCCGTACTGCACGTCCATTTCTTCGACGGCCTTGCGCAGACGCTCGGCAAACATCCGAGCACCGGCCTTGTCAGTGTCTGAGAGCACTACGCCGAACTCTTCGCCGCCATAGCGTCCGGCCACGTCGGAGTCACGCACGTGCTCGCGGACCAGGCTAGCGACCTGCTCGATGACCTTGTCGCCAGCCTGGTGGCCATAGGTGTCATTGACCCGCTTGAAGTGGTCGATGTCGAACATGACCAGGCTGGAGTTATTGCCATAGCGTTGATGCCGGGCATAGGTGGCCTTGAGGTTCTCTTCCCAATACCCACGGTTGTACAGGCCGGTCAGCCGATCGGTGCTGGACAACAGCTGTAGCTGTGCATTGGCGGCCTGGAGTTGATGCCGGTTGGTGGCGACGTCGGTGACGTCATAGATCACCAGGCAAATATGGTTGATCTTGCTGTCAGGGGAGCGCAGGGGCAGCAGGGTGGTGTTCTGGAACATGAACGCTTCGTGGCCGGTGATCGGCTGATAGTTCTTGAACCGCACCAGGTAGGGACGCTGTTCCCAGACGGTGAAGGCAGGCGTGCCCAGGGCGGCGACGCTTTCCACCTTGCGGCTGAACCATTGCTGGTCGACTTCGGGAAACAGACTGAAGAAATGCTGGTTATGGGCATCCTTCGGCTGGACCCCGGAACGGTTCTCCATGAACGTGTTCCAGACCTGCACCCGATAGTCGCGGTCAAGCACCACCACGCCGACATCGATGCTCTGGACAATCGCCAGCAACCAGTGGAATTCGTTCAGATCAACAGGATTGTTCATGGCTCAGCTCATCAAGTAGGCGAGTTTGTGGGTCAACCGCTCGATTGAGTCTTCCGTGAACAGCAATAACAGGTCGAAGCGAATGTCGTGGCCTTCCAGGCTGTAGCTGATTTCCACGGCGAGGGTCTTTTTCCAGCGGGTCTGGTTGACCCGGATCAGCTCGTCGATCGCCGCATGCTGGCCGAGCACCTGCGGATGGCCTTGAGAGAACACCACATCGATCTGCTCGGCAATACTGCTCAGGCACGCGCCGATCAATACGCTGGAAAGATCGAGCACCATTTCCAGGTCCGAATAATCGGCGCTCTGGCGCTGCATCAATTGCGCGATATCGGCGACTTCCGAGTCATGGAACATCAGCAGGGCTTCACCGGCGATGCCGCTGCCGATAAAACCCTGGCAGATGGCTGTGAGCTGCTGAGAGCTGCCGGCGTCGGCGAGCGCCATGTGCAACTCGCCGACTTCGAGGACGTTCACGTTCGGGACCGGCAACTGCACGAAGACGCCCAGGACCTTGGCGATCAGGGCGGCGGCCCGGCCAATGGCGACGTTGACCGTCTCGCGGAATGCGTCGTGAAAATGGATGGCGGTGTTGCTTGTCGGACGATGCTGCAGCGGCGCCTGCGTGGCTTTCGTCAGCAGGCCCAGGCGGCTGAGGGTCTGGCGCAATTCGTTTTCGTCGAAAGGCTTTTTCAGGAACGCCAGGGCGCCCAGTTCGCTGACGCGGCGCACCGCTTCTTCCTGGATGTCACCGGAAATCACGATGACTTGCGCTTTCAACCCTTCAGTGCGCAAGGCGCTCAACACCTGGTAGCCATCCATCTCCGGCATGGTCAGGTCGAGCAGTACCACTTGGCCCAGCCCCTTGCGTATGGCCTCCATGGCCTGGCGGCCGTTACTGGCCTCGGTAATGGATACCGACCAGTCCGCCGGCAATGCCCGTAACACTTGCTTACGGGCCATGTTGGAGTCATCACACACCACTAGGGGAATCTCTGACACAACCAGCCTCTCATCAGGGAAAGTACTAGGGCATCATGCCATAGGCTTACAAAGACCACCTAGTCACCAGGGTTATGAGCCTCGAAGAGCAAGAACGATGAGCTCGCCGGATTTTCAACGGTCTTTCCTTTGGAACAGGCGGTCTTTCTGGAAGTTCGATTCATCCGCAACGCTTTGGCCCGCAAACAAAAAGCCCGCACACTCATGGCGAGGTGCGGGCTCTTGAGCGGCCGGAAGCTGCGATCAGAAACGCATGCCTTCGAACGGGTTCCAGCTTTGCTCGCCTTTGACTTCTTTCAGGTAGTACGCGTAATTGGTCATGATCGCGTACATCACCGAAAAGGCCGCGCTCATGCCCGAATCCAGCGCCCTTGGAGATTCCGTGCCCATGAGCGCAAAAATCACACTCACTGCGATGCTGATGCCGATCATGATGCCGATCATGGCCAGGTTCTTCTTCCAGAGTCCCAGGACGAACAGGTAGATCGGGCCGAAGAAGAAGGCAATCACGTTGGCATTGATCAGCATCTTCTTCTTGAAGCCTGGTAGCGCCTTGAAGGCTTCCTTGTGTCGCGGATCGTTCGGCGCGCCATAGGTATCAAAGAAATTAAAGCGTTCCTGCCATTTGGCGCTGTATTTGCCAGTGCCTTGTACGTGTTCGGTGGTGCTCATGTTTACGGCTCCTTGATGGTCCATGCAGTGGTAAAACGTTCTTCCGCGAATTCCTGAGCGCTTTATAAGCGTTTACGCGGAAAAAAGCCCCTTCGGCGGAACAGGCGCCCGTTTGATCTGTGACGCGCATCACTCTCACCGCGCGTAGGACTACGAGGGCGTCATGACTCGCAGGAAATTCCGCTGTCCCATTGTCTGCCAGGCGATTTACGTCTAGTTTGCTGGCCGATCACAAATACAAAAAATCAGGAGTCCTAGATGCAACCGATTCGTCTCGGTCTGGTGGGCTACGGCAAGATTGCCCAAGATCAACATGTACCCGCCATCCACGCCAATCCGGCGTTTCAATTGGTGGCGGTCGCCACGCAGGGGCAGCCCTGTGCCGGGGTAGAGAATTTCAAGTCCCTGGGCGAGCTGCTCGTAAACGGCCCCCAGGTTGATGCGATTGCCTTTTGCACGCCGCCGCAGGGCCGATTCGCTCTGGTGGAGCAGGCGCTGGCCGCCGGCAAGCATGTCCTGGTGGAAAAGCCGCCATGCGCCACCCTCGGCGAAGCGATGGCATTGGTCAGCCAGGCTGGGGAGCTGGGCGTCAGCGCACTGTTTGCCTGGCATTCGCGCTACGCACCCGGGATCGAGGCGGCCCGGGACTGGCTGGCCACCCGCACCCTGCAAAGCGTGCAGATCGATTGGAAGGAAGACGTGCGCAAATGGCATCCCGGCCAGGCGTGGATCTGGCAACCGGGCGGCCTGGGCGTGTTCGACCCCGGCATCAATGCCTTGTCGATCGCGACCCATCTGTTGCCGCGGCCGCTGTTTGTCAAATCGGCACAGCTGCGGGTTCCCGATAACTGCCAATCGCCTATCGCCGCAAGCATACAGATGTCGGATGCCCGCCACCTCGATATCCGCGCGGAGTTCGATTTCGACCACGGTCATGATGAACTCTGGAGCATCGAAATCCGTTGCGCCGAAGGCACCTTGCGCCTGGACAACGGTGGTGCCCTGTTGAGCATCGATGGCGTGCGCCAGGCGGTTTCGGAGGAGGGCGAGTACGCGGCGGTGTATCGACATTTCCAACAGCTGATCGCCGACAAAGCCAGTGACCTGGACCTGCAACCGCTGCGGCTGGTGGCGGACAGCTTTTTTGTTGGCAGCCGGACGTTGGTTGAACCGTTCTACGATTGATCGCGCTGTAACAGGTAGACCGCTATCGCGAGCAGGCTCGCTCCCACAGGGTCCGTGGTGTACGCAAATATTGCGTACTCCATAGTTCCAATGTGGGAGCGAGCCTGCTCGCGATGCTTTTACACCAGGTAGTTCTTCAATTCCCGGGCGATGACCATCCGCTGGATCTCGCTCGACCCTTCATAGATCTGGGTAATCCGTGCATCGCGGTAGTAGCGCTCCACCGGATAGTCCTCCAGATAGCCGTAGCCGCCATGAATCTGCATCGCCGAAGAGCAGACCTTTTCGGCCATTTCCGAGGCAAACAGCTTCGCCTGGGAGGCTTCTGAGAGGCAGGGCTTGCCGGCGCTGCGCAAGCGGGCAGCATGGAGGATGAGCAGGCGGGCGGCATTCAGGCGGGTGTGCATGTCGGCCAACAGGTTGGCAATGCTCTGGTGCTCAATGATCGGCTTGTCGAACTGCACCCGATCCCGCGAGTAGGCCAGGGCGGCCTCGAATGCCGCCCGGGCGATGCCCAGGGCCTGGGCTGCGATGCCGATCCGGCCGCCTTCAAGGTTGGAGAGGGCGATCGCCAGGCCTTTGCCACGCGCCCCCAGCAGGTTGGCCTCGGGAACGCTGCAGTTGTTCAAGGTGACGGCGCAGGTGTCCGAAGCGCGGATGCCCATCTTGTGCTCGGTACGATCGACGATGAAGCCCGGCGTATCGGTCGGCACCAGGAAGGCCGAGATGCCTTTCTTGCCCAGGTCCGGGTCCGTCACCGCGAACACGATCGCCAGTTTCGCCCGCTTGCCGTTACTGACGAACTGCTTGGCGCCATTGATGACCCACTGGCCGTCCCGCAGTTCGGCGCGGGTGCGCAGGTTGTGGGCCTCGGAACCCGCCTGGGGTTCGGTCAGGCAGAAGCAGCCAATGGCCTGTCCACTCGCCAGGTCGGCCAGCCAGGTCTGTTTCTGTTCATCGGTGCCGAAGTTGAGGACCGGCCCACAGCCCACCGAGTTGTGGATGCTCATCAGCGCCCCGGTGGCACCATCACCGGCGGAGATTTCTTCCACCGCCAGGGCGTAGGCGACGTAATCGACGTAGGTACCCCCCCATTCCTCGGGCACCACCATGCCCAGCAGGCCCAGTTCACCCATCTTCGCCACCAGGCCATCGTCGATCCAACCGGCCTTTTCCCACGCCTGGGCATGGGGCGCGATTTCGCCACGGGCAAAGTCCCGGGCCATGTCGCGGATCATCACTTGTTCTTCAGTCAGTTCGAGGTCGTGCATGGACTCAGTTCCCGAGGTGATCGAGGCCGTCGAAGAAACTCGCCACCCGGTTCGCGTCCAGCGCGTCCAGGGTTGGCGGGTTCCAGCGTGGCTTCTTGTCTTTGTCGATCAGCAGGGCGCGCACGCCTTCGATCAGGTCGCCGCGCTCGAACCATTGCCGGTCCAGGTGCAGCTCCAGGGCGAAACAGTCTTCCAGACTCAAGTGGCGACCACGTCGCAGCATCTCCAGCGTGACCGCCATGGCCAGGGGCGAACGGGTTTCCAGCAGCTCGGCGGTTTGCAGCGCCCACTCATGGCTGTTGGCGACGGTGACCTGGCGCAATTGCTCGACCATGCTTGGCACATCGGGCAGGGCGAAGAAGTGATCGATGGCCGGACGCAGGCCGTCCAGGGGCGGGGCCGGCAGTTGCTGCACGGCGAGTTTCGCCAGCAGGCTTTGCAGATCCTTGAGCGGCATGTCGCTCCATTCCAGGCGGTCGAGACGCTCGTCGAGTTGAGCGAGCTTGCGGCTTTCCAGATACCAATCGGCCAGGCCGCAGTACAACGCGTCGGCCGCCTTTATCTGGACACCGCTGAGCCCCAGGTAGATACCCAGTTCGCCAGGGATGCGCGGCAGGAAATAACTGCCGCCCACGTCCGGGAAGTAACCGATGCCGACCTCGGGCATGCCCAGGCGACTGCGCTCGGTCACCACTCGCAGGTCCGCGCCCTGTGCCAGGCCCATGCCGCCGCCCAGGACGAAACCGTCCATCAGGGCGAGAATCGGTTTGCGGTAATGGTGGATCGTCAGGTCGAGGGCGTACTCCTCGACGAAAAAGTCTTCGTGCAGCGTGTCGCCTTGCTTGTGGCTGTCGTAGAGCGAACGGATATCGCCACCGGCACAGAACGCCTTGTCTCCGGCGCCGCGCAACACCACCGCGTGGATCTGCGGATCGGTAAGCCAGGCATCGAGTTGTTGCTGCAAGCTGCGCACCATGGCCAGGGTAAGGGCATTGAGGCCGGCGGGGCGGTTCAGGGTCAGATGGCCGATGTGGTTGCGAACCTCGACCAACACCTCACAGGCCACGACTTCGACGCTCCCTGTGGCTTGGGATGAAACCTGAGCAGTCATCGCTAACTCCCTGCTTTTATTGTCTTTATGAATTGTGTCGCGCGTATCCGGTCGGGATCGTAACAGTGCAAAATTGCCTCGCACAACCGGTATACGTGCAGGTCCTGTCTGCATATTTATAGCAGCCACAGGCTCACTCGCGACCCGACAGCACCTCCGTGATGCTGCGGCGCTTGGCATTTCGCTCGCTGGCGTGGATCAATTGTTCGAGATCTTCAGGGGTTACGTCGAAGAATGCTTCCATTTCCGCAAGAGCCAGCTTCAAGTCCTCGGCGGTGATGGCCTGGCGGTCCACGGGGGGATGGTCGGCGGGAATGACGGCCACCGGCTCGCTGGCCCGCTTCGGATAGCGCACCCGCGTCAGGTTGTTGTACGCCAGCGCACTGACGAGCAGGGTGGAACCTGCCAGCATGGCCGCGCCGAGGGCCTGCCAGTCGAGGGCGGCGACGGACGAGTCCGCCAGCACCAAGGTCGCCGCCAGGGCGCCGGCCGGTGGATGAATGCAGCGCAGCCAACACATCAATACCAGGGCCATGCCGGCTGCCAGGCAGGCGCTGCCCAGCGTGCGGCCCAACACATGGGCCACCAGCAGCCCCACGACCGAGGCACACAGGTAACCGCCGAAAATCGACCAGGGCTGGGCAAGGGCGCCCGAAGACACCGCGAACAGCAGCACCGCTGAAGCCCCGAGAGGGCCGATCAGGTGTTGCGCCACGTCGAGGCCATACACCTGGCCGCAGAGCCAGACACTGAACATGACCCCCAGGGCCATGCCGATGGCGGCGCGGCTCCATTCGGTGGGACGGGTATTGATAGCCGCGGGGAACCAGCGAGAAAGCATTGAGCACAAATCCAAAAAGCGAACAAAAAAAGGGGCTTACGGGAGAATCCCTGAAAGCCCTTTAAGTGCTCCAACAATTGGGGAAGGAACGCCGCACAGTGTGACGCCCAGCATCCTCGCTTACAAATTCATATTAATGCTGTTTGAGATCATTTATTTTGAAGTAACGGTGTGCTCCCAACGTGGGAGTGGGCTGGCTCGCGAAAGCGGTCTGTCTGTCACTTCAGATGTTGAATGTGTCGACGCCTTCGCGGGCAAGCCCGGCTTTCACAGGGTTAAGCGCTTCGGGGGATCGGGTACGGCGTGTGCGGTGCGATGGGCAAATCGCATGACTGCCCGCGCCCCATCGGAAAATAGGTGAAGCCCCTGTCGGCCATGCGCTCCGGGTCATACAAATTGCGGCCATCGAACACCACTGGCGCCTTGAGCCGTTGCTGGATCAGCGCAAAGTCCGGTGCCTTGAAAGGCTGCCACTCGGTGCAGATGATCAGCGCGTCGGCGCCCGGCAAGACCGATTCCGGGGTGCCCATCAGCAGGAGTTTCGACTCGTTGGGGTAGAGCTGCTGGGTCTGCTGCATCGCCTCCGGATCGAACGCCCGGACCGTTGCGCCGGAGGCCCACAGCGATTCGAGGAGCACGCGGCTCGGCGCATCGCGCATGTCATCGGTGTTGGGCTTGAAAGCCAGCCCCCACAGGGCAAAGGTTTTTCCGCGCAGATCGCCGTTGTAGAACGCCTTGATCCGCTCGAACAGCTTGTGTTTCTGGCGCCCGTTGATGGCTTCCACCGCTTGCAGCAGGTCGCTGGCGCAATGGGCCTGCTCGGCGCTGTGGATCAGGGCGCGCATGTCCTTGGGAAAGCACGAGCCGCCGTAGCCGCAGCCCGGGTAGATAAAGTGATAGCCGATGCGTGAATCGGCACCGATACCCAGGCGCACCGATTCGATGTCGGCCCCCAGGTGCTCCGCCAGTTCCGCGATTTGATTGATGAAGCTGATCTTGGTCGCGAGCATGGCATTGGCGGCGTATTTGGTCAGCTCGGCGCTGCGCAGGTCCATGAACAGGACCCGGTCGTGATTGCGATTGAACGGCGCATACAGGTCACGCATGATTTCCCGGACCTCATCGCGCTCGCAGCCGACCACGATGCGATCCGGGCGGCGGCAATCGGCAACCGCCGAGCCTTCCTTGAGAAACTCCGGATTGGACGCGATATCGAATTGCAGCAGGCGACCGGCCTTGATCAGGCATTTGTCGATGTGTGCCCGCAGGGCGTCGCCGGTGCCCACCGGTACGGTGGACTTTTCCACCAACAGGACCGGTTGCTCGCGATAACGGGCGACAGCCTCACCGACCGCCATCACCTGGCACAGATCGGCCGCCCCATCCTCCCTGGACGGCGTACCGACCGCGATGAACAGCACCTGGCCGTGCTGTACGGCGAGCCGCTCATCGCTGGTGAAATGCAGCCTTCCAGCTTCAATCCCTTCACGCACCAATGGCGCCAGGCCCGGCTCGTAGATGCTGACCTGACCCTGACGCAGGCTTTCGACCTTCTGCTCGTCGATGTCCATGCAGATCACGTCGTGGCCCACTTCGGCCAGCACGGCGGCTTGCACCAACCCTACATAACCACTACCGAATACCGTTATTTTCATTTGGTGGGCCCCCTGGGCAATTCCCGGCATGCATGACCCGCGATCCGTAATGAACCGTGGCGTATGGGGCCAGAATAAGTCGGGAATATTGCAGTTCACTGACAGTTCGCAGTCACGCGGACGCTCAATGGCAGGCAGTAGCCGATCCATCCGGCGGCCAACAAGACCAGGTTCATGCCGTCACGCAACAACAGGCGACCCGCTGCTCGTCGCACCTGTGCGGCGCTGACCCTTCCACGTCGGATATCGAGGCGGGCGAAACCGTGGACATGGCGCAGGACATCGAATGCCAGGAGCGCCGATGCCACCAGGAACCAGAGCATGCGCTGCCAGTAAGGAACGCCCAACGCCCGCAACAGATCCGTGGTGACATGCTGGTGGGCCACTTCTTCGCGGCAATGCCAGCGCCACAGGCGCGTCTGCGAAGATTCGGTGGCCGAGAGCAGGCCGCCCTTGCGCAAGGCAATCCTGGATATCACCGCCGTCACATGCTCGAACGCGGCAGCCAGGGCCAGTTGCGCCTTGGGCGACGCCTTCGACTGCACGTTCTCGAGGTCTTTTTCGATGTCGACTTCATACTTCCTGACCTCGAACCCTTGCTTTTCCAATTGCTGGTTGTAGAGCCGGTGCGCTCGTTGGTGGGCGCGCTCCTCAGCGACGAAACCGCGCGACTCGGCGGCCAGTGTCGAGGTCTGTTGCAGCTGTGAGGCGGCTGACTCCACCACCGAAATCACAAACTGTTCACCCGCGGGCAACAGCACTGAAAAAGCATCGAACAGATAGGTCTTGATCGGCGTGTCGTTCCAGAAGGGCTGGAAGGACAAAGGCTCGTTCTGCTTTTGATTTTCCAAGGTTTACTTCCAGAGTCGCGGACCGAAACGCATCCAGGTGGCAAGAAAAGCACACAGCCCCACGGCGCTGCCTGGCCGGGTTTCAGCCAGCACCCTCGAGCGCGCGTGGGCATGGAACCAGCGGGTCGCCGGCGCCTCATGGTGCGTGCGATGCAGCGAGCGGTGCAGGATGAGCCAGGACACCCAGGTCGGCAGGTAAACGTCCGTCGTGATGTCCGCCGGGGCACGACGCGCCCCTTGGGCCGAGATCGCGACGCCATAGTGCTCGGCCTGGGTCAACCAGAAATCCAGCCAGGCAAACAGGCAATACGGGATCAGCCAGGCACTCAGGACTTGGCGAGGCGCCTCGTGGATGCCCACTGCCAGCGCAGCAAGGAACAGGGCAAGCAGGGCGTTGTTCCGCCGCCAGCGCCAGACTTCGCGAGGCGGGACATAACGTCGGGAGATGGCATTGGTGGAGAGGGTCGTCCAGAGTTGCTCGACGGGGCCCAGCAGGCAGATCAGGCGCGTTCGCCATGACTGTTCATACATCAGCCCTTCAGGATCGTCGGCCTGACAGGTCTTGCGATGATGCTCCAGATGAAAGTAGCGGTAGCCGACGAAGTTGGCGCCGAACATCGCCGCTGCGAGCATTCCGACGGCATCGTTGAGGCGCGTGCCAACGAGAAATTGACGATGCACGCCCTGGTGCTTGATCTCCTGAACACCGATCATCAGGACCGCCTGCAGTATCACCAACGGCGCAAGCTCCAGCCATCCGAAAGCTTCGTTCCCTGCGAGCCAGGCGAGTGCAGCCGTATTCCCGATACACAGTGCCAGGAACAGATAGCTGGGCAAGTTGCTGCCGAGTCCTTGGAACAAGGGCTTCATAAACATACGAAGACCAGCTTTTTCATGCGTTGCAACCAAGGCAGCGGCACTCGCTTCCAGAGGAACGAAAGCCCCGAAAGCGGCACTTTGCCCCGGATTAACACGCCGACATCCAGCGACGGTTCGTGGGGAAAGTAGTTGTCCTTGATGGCGACTATCTGGCGAAAGCCTTTCTTGAAGTAGTAACGCAGCTGTGGATCCAGCGGCAGTCCTTGGCGTTGACTGCGCACGTACTGCGCGACCGTGATACCGGGGTTCTTCGAGCGCCAGTCCCGCAGGCCCGGGACGGGGGAGCCCAGGTAGATGTCCGACCATCCCTGCTTGAGTGCGTAGGGCCAGAAGAACTCGAAGATGGCGTTCGCGGCTTTCGAGTCGATGCTGCTCAGGCTGATGCCGAACAACGTGCCGGTCGCTGCAGACTCATCGCCGTGCTGTCGCCTGGCGCAGTCTTCCCACGTCGAGCAGCGGTGGATGAGGTCGTGCCGGGTGGGTTTCATGAACAACGAGGCCAACGCGGCCCCGGTATGGACGCAGAATGCACCGACACTCAAGGTGGGGAAGGCAGCAATTCGACTCGCCAGCATGACCGCGTCGGCGCGCTGGTCGTCGGTCCATTTCCTCTGCTCGAGTTCCAGCAGGGAAGGGAGATCGGCCGTTGTCAGGAACCGGACATCGATCTCATCGTCATGGGCTGGTTGCAGGTTTGCCGGCGCGGCGTTGACGGCTTCATTTCTTGTTTTTTTCAGGAGGGCTTGCATCAGGTAAGCGGCTCACCGATTGAGGGGGACTGGAGCAATCGGCGCACACGGTAGATCAGCGGTGTGAAGCTATGATGACGAGGTTGACTGATATACCGCTATCGCGAGCAGGCTCGCTCCCACAGGGGCAATGCGGCGTGTGCCTACTATTTTTTTATCGCACCCTCTGTGGGAGCGGGCTTGCTCGCGAAGGCGGTGGGTCAGTTTGAATCGATGTTGAATTTGATGACTTCTTCGCGAGCAAGCCCGCTCCCACAGAGGTCAGGGACGCCTACTGTGCGTCCAGACGGCACTCTACCGGCAGAGCGGCGACGAACTCACCCACCACCTCCCGGGTCAGGCTGACGATGTCTTCCACCCGTTCCATGCCCGCGCCGGTACGCCAACTGGCAACGATGTCCATCACCGAGGGCAACGGCACGCCAGTCACCAAGGTCAATGTGCCTTGGGCCAATTCGCCCTGTACCAGCGCCGCCGGCATGGCGCCGATGCCGAAGCCGTCGCGAACCAGGCGGGTGATGGCCGAGGCCGAGTTCACGCAGTTGATGCGCGGTGACACGATGTTCGCCGAGTGCAAGAGATTGAGGATGTCCTGATGGGGCCGCGAGTTGCGTGAGAACGTCACGATGCGTTCCTGGGACAGGTCCTCCAGCGAGGCGTATTGCCGGTCATAGACAGAGCCGGTGCGCACCACCCAATGCATCGGATAACGGGTCAGCAGGGCATTGCGCACGCTGTCCAGGCGTAGGATGTCGGTCTGGAAGATGACGTCCTGATAGCCTTTCTCCAGTTGGGAACACAGATTGCTCGCCGTGTCGGCCGATAATTCGATTTCCAGGGCCGGATAGCATTCCATCAGGCGCGTCACCAACGGGCTGAGCCAGGTGTGGATGACCGTGTCCATGGCGCCGATGCGGATCCGGCCGCGAACCTGGCGCGGATCCTGGATCACCGCCTTCATGCTTTGCATGGTGTCCATGATGCGCTCGGCGTATTCCAGCACCCGTTGCCCTTCGGAGGTCAGCGACACACCTTTGGAGTCGCGCACGAATAGCCGCACACCCATCTCGTCTTCCAGGGCCGCTATCCGGCTGGAGATGGAGGCCTGGGTGGTGAACAGTTTCTCTGCCGTGAGCCGGAAACTCTTCAGGCGAGCGACCCAGACGAAGGTTTCCAGAAACTTGATATTCACGTTGGCGGCTCTCCGGTACTGAGATTGGCAATGAGTGGATTACTGCGCTTGGACCGCCACATACTGGAGCACCGCTTCAAGCCCCGCGGTATCCGGCACGCTGTTCATGAGCGCGCGAACGTCGCACCACGGATAGTCCAGCGCCGAGACCCACGCCATGACCGGCGCCAGATCGGCTGCCGGCAACGTCACCATGTGCTCGATGGTGATCGTCAGCCCCTCGGCCAGATTGGACTCAGGCTCGAACTGCCAGTCATACAGCCCACAACCGACCCTGACCTCGCCGCTGTGCTTGTCCGACATCGCCACCAGCCATGTGCACTGGAATGCCTTGGCATTCCCGGAAGGCGGGGCGCTCAGGCAAAACGTATAGACGTTTTCGAAGGTCTGGCCAAAGCGCCTGACCAGGACATCGCCAATGGCCTCGCGGCTTTCCACGTGCCCCGGAAAAGAAATCGAGCCGGTGCGCACGACCATGTCCAGCGTGGCATGGGCGGTGAAGGCCTGGTCCAGCAGGTGAGGGCGATTGCCGTCCTTGGCGTTGATGTACTGTTGGATCGATCGTTGAGCCGTGTTCATCGGGTGTCCATGTTGGATTGGGAAGGGCGACGCAAAATCTGTGGGAGCCGAGCTTGCTCGCGATGAGGGCACATCAGTCGACGACGATGTTGAATGTTCCGCAGCCATCGCGAGCAAGCTAGGCTCCCACAGGATAGGTGGCTTGACCGAGGAGCCTTGTTCGTTCTCTACAAAGCACTATTCCACAAATCCGTCACCAGCATGCAACCCGGTGCGTGGGTGATGCACAGCGGCGGACGGGAGGCCTGGACCACCGATTGCGGGGTTACGCCACAGGCCCAGAACACCGGGATCTCATCCGCCTCGACCGGCACGGCGTCGCCGTAATCGGGTCTGTCCAGGGATTGAATGCCAATCAGCGAAGGGTCGCCGATGTGTACCGGAGCGCCATGGACATTGGGCATGCGACCAGTGATCTGGATCGCCTGGATCGCGGCGGCGGCTTTCATCGGCCGCATGGTCACCACCATTTTGCCGGAGAGCCGGGCGGTGGGGCGAGTGTCGATGTTGGTGCGGAACATGGCGATGTTACGGCCCAGATCAATGTGTCGCAGCCGAATGCCGGCTTCCAGCAACGGTTGTTCGAAGGAGAAGGAACAGCCCAGGGCGAAGGCGACCATGTCGTCCTGCCACAGATGCTCGATGTCCAGCGGTTCTTCGCTCAACTCGCCGTCACGGAAAACCCGGTAGCGGGGCACTTCGTGGCGGATGTCGATGGGGTCGCCCAGGTTGCGAAAGTACGGGTCGCCGGGTTCGGTCACGTCCAATAGCGGGCAGGCCTGGCGATTGAGGGTGCAGTAGCGTAGGAACTCGTTGGCCCAATCGCCGGGGAGGATCACGATATTGGCTTGTACCCGTCCCTTGCCCAGGCCGCTGGTGTGCCCCTGATACTGGCCGGCTGCAATGCTCTGGCGCAGGGCGAGGGGGGCGTACTGTTGCAGTTGTTCAAATGACAGGGCGGGAAGGGACATCAGGGTTTCTCCTTGTGGTTGTCGGTCCTTTTTAGAAAACCCAGGCGATGACGTCCAACAAGGAATGTTGCTACCCCGCGACAAATAAAAGTTATTCGAGGGGCACCGGGCCGTTCAGACCGGGCGCTGCCACCATGCGTTGCGGACCCACATCCAGGGCATATTGACCCACCACCTGGCGGCTCATCTGAACGATGCTCTCGATCAGCTCTAGTCCAACGCCCGCGCGCCAGGAAGCAACGACGTTCAACTGGGGCAGGGACGTGCCCGGCTCCAACTGGATCAGCTCACCGCTCGCCAGGGGTTTGGCCACCAACGCCGCGGGCAGAGCGCCGATACCGAAACCGTCACGAATCAACCGCGTCATGGCCGACACCGAGTTGACACAACTGACCCGTGGCGCGTTGACCCCCTGGGCATACAGCAGGTTGAGTACATCCTGATGGGGGCGTGACTGCTTGACGAACGTGATGATGCGCTCACTCGCCATCTCGGCCAGCGACGCATAGGGCCGGGCATAGATCGAATGACTGGCGGCGATCCAGTGCATGGGGTAGTGCCCCAATTCGAGGTTGCGCACACTTTCGTGGCGGACCAGGTCGGTCTGGAAAGCGATGTCCAGGTAACCCTTCTGTAGCTGATCGCACAAATTGCGTGCAGCGTCGGCGGTGATTTCGATTTCCACCGCCGGAAAGGCCTGCATCAGCATCGACATCAGGGGACTCAGCCACGTGTGGATCACCGTATCCATCACGCCGATGCGCACCAGGCCTTGCTGTTCGTTGCCGGTGTCCAGGGACTGTTTCAGCGCACGCTGGACCTCGAGCATCTGCTCGGCGTAGTTGAGCACCTTGAAGCCTTCAGGCGTCAGCGACACCCCCCGGGAGTCGCGGACGAACAGGCGCAGGCCCAACTCGTCCTCCAGCGATGCGATCCGGGCGGAAATCGCCGCCTGGGTGCTGAACATCTTTTCGGCGGTCAGGCTGAAGCTCTGCAGGCGTGCCACCCAGACGAAGGTTTCGAGGAACTTGAGGTTCATGACGGGTCTCTTGGTGCGTGTGGTTCTTATGATTGCAATTGTTACTCCAGATCAGGCCATCGAGCGCATCAATTTTTCTTATGTCCGACCGGGCTTTTTTTCCGTTTGACGCTTTCAGAGCGTGGCGCGAAGAATCCACGCCGACGACGCAGCTCACTGCGCCCGTGTCCGAACGACAACGTCTTCACACAAGAATAACGAGGCGCCCGCAGAGCCCCCCGAGAGGGTCCGCTCGCGCCGATAAAAGGAGCACGCATGCAGCATTTCAGATCCTCCCCCCGGATATACACCCCAATCGGTACGGTGCTTGGCTTGAGCCTGATCGGCGTGCCTGCCGCCCAGGCGGACTTCATCGCCGACAGCAAAGGCAGCCTGGAGGCGCGCAACTTCTACTTCAACCGCGACTTTCGCCAGGAAGGTTCGCGGGACAAGGCCGAGGAGTGGGCCCAGGGCTTCCTGTTGCGGATCGAATCGGGCTACACCGCCGGCACCGTCGGCTTCGGCCTGGATGCCTTGGGCATGGCCGGTTTCAAACTGGATTCGGGTGGCGGTACGGCGGGCACCAACCTGTTGCCGGCGGATTTGTCCGGAGGGTCGCAAGACCGCTACGGCGAACTGGGCCTGACCGCCAAGGTGCGGGTATCCAACAGCACCCTCAAGGCGGGAACGCTGCAGATCAAGGACCCAGTGGTGAGCTCCAACGATACGCGGCTGTTGCCGGCGACGTTCAAAGGTGGACTGTTGAACGTGCAGGAAATCGATCGATTGAAGCTGACCGGTGGGCAGTTCACCCAGATCAACGTCGTCGATTCCACCGATTATCAGGACATGACCGCCAACCGTATCGGCGGCACCAGTGACAAGTTCCAGTTTGCCGGGGCGGACTATCAGTTCCTGCCGAACCTCACGGCGCAGTACCGTTATGGAAAACTGCAGGATATCTACCAGCAGAACTACCTCGGGTTCGTCCACACCCTGGACCTGGGGGGCGGCCAGGCGCTCAAGAGCGACGTGCGCTATTCGCGCAGCACCGAGGACGGCAACTTCCGCAACATCGACAACCAGGCCTTCGGCGCGCTGTTTACTTACAGCCTGGGTGGGCACGCACTGGGTCTGGGTTACCAGCGCATGAGTGGCGACGATCCTTTCCCGTATATCAGCCGTAGCGACCCGTACCTGGTCAACTTCGTCCAGATCGGCGACTTCGCCAACGTCGACGAACGTTCCTGGCAAACCCGCTATGATTACAACTTCGCCGCACTCGGTGTCCCTGGGTTGACGTTCATGACCCGCTACATTTCCGGTGATAACGTCCAACGTGCCGCGCCGGGGGAGGGCAAGGAGTGGGAACGCAATACCGACATTGCCTATGTCGTGCAGGACGGGACATTGAAAGGACTTGGGTTCAAATGGCGCAACGCCTCGGTGCGCTCGAATTTTGGCAATGACCTGGATGAGAACCGGTTGATTGTCAGCTATACGATGGCGCTCTGGTAGCACTGGGAGTGCAAGGCGCTGTTCCAATGGACAGCGCCTATAACAAGTTAAAAAATATAATCAATTTTTCATGGGGTTGCGGTTTCGGCCACTGATCCAGTGTTCTCAGAAAACGCACCCGTCCGATTGAGTCATTGCGCGACGCAAGCCATTTTTTGCGACTTTCTCCCTGTTTGCTGGCTCAAAGGCCACTCATCCGACTGCTGAAAATAAGGAAACTTATGGGTTTCCTTTGTTTTGTTTTTTGTCATACTCCACCTGCGAGTCGGCAGAGGTGCCTGCTTGCCCGGTATTAGTACTGGCTAATAACAATTCCACCAGCAGGAACCCACGCCATGAGTATTCTCGGTCAACACGCTACAGCGGCTCCCACCGAACAACTCGCTACCGCACTTGCACGCATGAAACAGGCCCACCTGGACGAAGGGCCCGCAAGCCTGGCGTTGCGCCGTGACCGTCTGGATCGGGCGATTGCCCTGCTGCTGGATAACCGTGAAGCCATCGTCGCGGCGGTGTCTGCGGACTTCGGCAACCGCAGCCGCGAACAGACTCTGCTGTCGGATATCGCCGGCTCGGTGGCGAGCCTCAAACATTGCCGCGAGCACCTGGCCGAGTGGATGCAGTCGGAGACGCATCCGGCTCCGTTCCCCGGTTGCGAGGCGCGGGTCGACTATCAGCCGTTGGGTGTAGTGGGGGTGATCAGCCCGTGGAATTTTCCCATCGTGCTGGCCTTCGGGCCGCTGGCAAGCATTCTTGCTGCCGGCAACCGGGCGATGCTCAAGCCCTCGGAACTGACCCCGCGTACCTCGGCGTTGATCGACGAATTGATCGCCCGTTATTTCGACGAGCGCGAACTCTGCACGGTATTGGGCGATGCGCAGATCGGGGCGTTGTTCAGTGCGCAACCGTTCGATCATCTGATATTTACCGGCGGGACGTCAGTGGCCCGGCACATCATGCGTGCCGCCTCCGCCAACCTGGTGCCGGTGACCCTGGAACTGGGTGGCAAGTCTCCGGTGTTGGTTTCCCGTAGCGCCGACCTGGCTACCGTGGTGCAGCGGGTATTAACGGTTAAGACCTTCAACGCCGGCCAGATCTGCCTAGCCCCGGACTATGTGTTGTTGCCGGAAGAGTTGCTGGAGGACTTCGTCGGCGAGGCCACTCGTTTTGTCAGCACCATGTACCCAACCCTGCGCGGCAACGCCGACTACACGTCGATCATCAACCCGCGCAATTTCGACCGTCTGCGGGGTTATCTCGCCGATGCCGAGGCCAAGGGTGCGCGACTGGTGGAGATCAACCCGGCGCAGGAAGACCTTAGCGACCGCGAGATCCGCAAGATCGCCCCGACCCTGGTGCTCGATCCCAGTGAGGACATGCAGGTACTGCGCGAGGAAATCTTCGGCCCGTTGTTGCCGATCAAAACCTATCGCGACTTCGCCACGGCCATCGACTACGTCAACGGGCAGCCTCGGCCATTGGCGGCCTATTATTTCGGCGAGGATGCGAATGAACGCGAGCAGGTGCTGGCGCGCACGACGTCGGGCGGTGTGGTGATCAACGACGTGATGAGCCATGTGCTGTTCGAGGCGCTGCCCTTTGGCGGGGTCGGTCACTCGGGCATGGGGGCCTATCATGGCGTCTATGGTTTCCGTACCTTCAGCCATGCCAAGGCAGTGGTGGTGCAGAGCGCCATCGGTGAGTCCAACCTGGCGATGCGTGCTCCCTACGGCCCGATGATCCATGGCCTGCTCGACCACTTGCTGACGGCCAACTGAGGCCCCGGGAGGCTGACCATGAACCTGTTGCAAACGCTCAAGGCCAAGCTGCTGCGCGCCCTTGCCAAGCGCATGAAAGGCAAATTCATCTACGACGCGGCACGTTATCCGCTGCGCGCGGTAGAGGAACGGCACATCCCGACAGCCTGGGGGCCGGCGCGGGCGCTGTTCTACTGGCCCGATACGTCGCCTGGGGAACCTCTCCCGGTGTACCTGAACCTGCATGGCGGTGGATTCGTCGCTGGAGTGCCGGAGCACGACGACAGCTATTGCCGCCGTCTGGCTCACAACCTGGGTTGCCTGGTGGTCAATCTGGATTATGTCCTGGCGCCCGAGCATCCCTTTCCCGCAGGTTTGCGTCAGAGTTTCGAGGTGTTGGAGTGGCTGGCCGGGCAGGGTGCGACGCTGGGTATCGACCCACAGCGTATCGCTGTCGGAGGACACAGTGCCGGCGGCAATCTGGCTGCCGGGCTGGCCAATCTGGCGCGAGGACATGAGCGACTCAGGGTGGTGCACCAGGTCATCGATTATGCGGCGCTGGACGTCTCCCAGGCTCCTGAACTGAAGCATTCGACGATCGACAAGCCGCTGCTCGGTCCGGGCTTGATGCGCTTCTTTAACCAGTGTTATCTGAGCGACCCGACCCAGGCCCGCGATCCCCTCGTCTCGCCGTTGCTGGCGCCGGTCGAGGCATTACGGGGCCTGCCTGCCGCCACATTGATCACTGCCGAGTACGATATTCTGCGCGCCGAAGGCCAGGCTTATGGGGAGAAACTGCGTCAGGCCGGCGTTGCGGTGAACGAGAGAATGTTCCCAGGCTGCGATCATATGTTCACTCACCTGGGGCCGGATGCTTCTGCGGATGAGGCGTGGCAGTTCATCGAGGATGGGTTGCGCGGGGCTTTTGCGGGGGTGGTGGAAGAGGTCGATGGCGCAATGGTCGGGAATCTCTGAGCACCCCTGTGGCGAGGGGATGAATCCCCTCGCCACAGGGTACTATGTTGCTTGTTTGATTAACGCTAGCCAGGATCCGTCATGCCTGAAACCTCCCCACAGGCCGTCAAGCGCGGGCGGGGCCGTCCGCCACTGCGCAGTCGCGAGGAACAGATGAATCTGTTGCTCGATGCGGCGGCGCAGATACTCGGCAGTGGCAACTTCGCCAACGTCACCATGGACACCATCGCCCGCGCCACCGGCATCTCGAAGAAAACCCTCTACCAGCTGGTCACGAGCAAGGAAGCGCTGCTTTCGCAATTGGTGGCCCGGGACCTGTCGACGCTCGAGCTGTTGTTGGAAAGCGGTATCGACTGCGCCGAGGGTCTGCTCAGTGAACTGCGCATGTACCTGACCCTATGGGCGCGCCTGACCTTGTCGCCGTTGGCGCTAGGACTCTACTTGATGGCCGTGGAAGGACGTGAGACTGCACCGGACATCGCCAGGATCTGGTATCAGGAAGGCGCCGAGCGATGCCTGGGCCTGTTGCACAGTTGGTTGGACAAGGCAGCGGGCAAGGGGCTTCTTGTTCAGGAGGATGTCGAACCGGCGGTCGAACTGATCGATGCGTTGCTGATCTCGCAACCGCTCAAGCTGTTCACCCTCGGGGTCCAGCAGAGTTGGTCCGACGAACAGATCGGCCAACGGGTGGACGTGGCCCTCGACATGTTTGGGCGTTGCTTCATCCAGCACGAATAGAGTTGGGATGAGCCTTTGGCAAGAGAACTGTGGGAGCAAGGCTTGCCCGCGATGAAGTTAACGCGGTTTGTCCTGAAACCGAGGCGCCTTCATCGCGGGCAAGCCTTGCTCCTACAGATACTCTCGCCATGGATCCTTAATCCCCCGCCGACCGCCGCGACAGCCGATACGACAGTTGAGCTCGGGTCAGACCAAGCCGGCGCGCCGCCTCGGAGACATTGCCTTTCACCTCGGCCAGGCAATGGTCGATCATTGTTTCCTCGATCTCCTGCAGTGACAGCCGACTCAGGTCCTTGCCGCCGAACAAGGCCTGGATCGCCTCGTTGCCAGCATGGACGGGCGCGACAGGCGCAGGGGTGGCCGGGTCATTCGGAGCGGCCGCCAGTTGGCCCCGGTTGCCAATGGAAAACATCGGCTGGGCCAGGCGTTCGCCACTGGTGAACAGGTGGGCCAGGTCGATGGCCCCGCCATCCGGCGCACTGATCACGCCGCGCTCCACCAGGTTCTGCAGCTCGCGGATGTTGCCCGGAAAGTCATAGGCGAGCAGGGTGTCGGCCGTGCGCGGGGTGAAGCCACTGATCTGGCGGCCATGATGGCGGGTGAAGCGGTGCAGAAAGTGAGTCATCAGCAACGGGATGTCTTCCTTGCGCTCGCGCAAGGGTGGCAGGTGGATCGGGAAGACATTCAGGCGGAAGAACAAGTCCTCGCGAAACTCGCCGCGTTGTGCGGCGGCGCGCAGGTCGACGTTGGTCGCGGCGACCACCCGCACATCGACCTTCAAGGTCCGGCTGCCGCCGACCCGCTCGATCTCACCTTCCTGCAAGGCCCGCAACAGTTTGCCTTGGGCGACCAGGCTGAGGGTGGCGATTTCGTCGAGGAACAGCGTACCGCCATCGGCTCGCTCGAAACGCCCGGCGCGGGATTGGGTGGCACCGGTGAAGGCGCCGCGCTCAACGCCAAACAGCTCTGATTCCATCAGGTTTTCCGGAATGGCGGCGCAGTTGATCGCGACAAAAGGCGCATCGTGTCGCGGACTGATGCGGTGCAGCATGCGTGCGAACATTTCCTTGCCGACGCCGGATTCACCGGTGAACAGCACCGTCGCCTGGGTCGGGGCGACTCGGCGCAGCATGTGGCAGGCTGCGTTGAAGGCCGAGGAGATGCCGACCATGTCGCCGTCCTGGGTCGGTTGCGGATCGGTTTGCGGGTCGGGCGGCGATACGCCCTTGCCGCCAGGGCTGGGAGGTACCGTGCTACGCCCGCTGCTGCTGACGAAAGGTTCCGCTTTCAGGGCGGCCAGGTCTTCTTCGGCATCATCCCATTCTTCAGCGGGCTTGCCGATCAGCCGGCAGATGCTGGAACCGGTGGAGCGGCATTCGACCTCGCGGTAAAGGATCAATCGACCGACCATCGCCGAGGTGTATCCGGTGGCATAGCCGGTCTGCATCCAGCACGCCGGCTCGGTGCCGATGCCGAACTGAGCGATGTGCTCGTCATCCTCGCTGGAGTGGTGCCAGAGGAATTCGCCGTAATAGGTGCCCAGGTTCATATCGAATTCGAAATGCACCGGCTCGACTTTAACCGCGCCTTCGATGGCGTGGATGATCGGGCCGGCGGCGAACAGCGCCAGGAAGTCGGCCTCGGGGAAGCGTTCCTTGATCAGTGCCGCGTCCCGCGCACCGCAGTGGTAGCCGGTGCGCAGCAGGATGCCACGGGCACGGGCCAGGCCCATGCTTTCAATCATCTCCCGACGAAGCGCGCCGACGCCGCTGCTGTGCATCAACAGCATGCGTGCGCCGTTGAGCCAGATGCGCCCGTCACCCGGGCTGAACATCAGGCATTCGGTCAGATCCTGAAGCGTAGGGGCGGCGCCGGGCGGCAACTGCTCGCTGGCGCCGCGCACGTGTTTCTTTCGGACTCCGCCGGAGAGTTCGGCCAGGGAGATCAGCTTGTCTGCCATCGGAAATCCTTAATATGAGTAATCATAATCTGCATAGTGCAGCATGAAATTGCTGAAATCATCACTTTTTTCGGCGCCCGATTTCCCCCGTCTCACGTCGATATTCACCAAGAATGTCTGTATGCCGCGAGCTTGAGCGGTTGCCCCGTTATTGCCGTTAGATGGCATATCGCTTGCTACAACTAGTTACCGAGCTTAACTAGTTCGGCAATAACAATATGACTTGGCTGCCCGCTTTCATGGGAGGCAGTACGAGCACGAATCGGGAAACCCGTATGAAGCTGACCAGCAAAAGGATCGTCGTGACCGGAGTCTCTTCGGGCATCGGCGCCGAGACAGCCCGAACCCTGCGTGCCCACGGGGCCATCGTGATCGGCATGGATCGCAACGAGCCCAACCTGAGCCTGGATGACTTTGTCCAGGCCGACCTCAGTCACCCCGAGGCCATCGATGCCGCCGTGCGCCGGTTGCCGGAACAGATCGACGGCTTGTGTAACATTGCCGGAGTGCCAGGAACGGCCGATCCGCAGCTGGTGGCCCAGGTCAATTACCTCGGCCTGCGTCACCTCTGCGCGGCGGCGCTGCCGCGGATCCGCGCCGGCGGCAGTATCGTCAACGTTGCCTCTATTCTCGGTGCGCAGTGGCCGCAGCGGTTGGAACTGCACAAGGCCCTGGCCCGCACGGAGAGCTTCTTCCAGGGACAAGCCTGGTTGGCCCAGCACCCGGTGCCCCAGGAGAGCTGCTACCAGTATTTCAAAGAAGCCCTGATCGTCTGGAACTACGTGCAGGCCCAGCCCTGGTTCCTGCAAACCTCGGTGCGCATGAACAGCGTGGCACCGGGCCCGGTGTTCACGCCCATCCTGGGTGATTTCGTCAGCATGCTCGGCCAGGAACGTGTCGAGGCCGATGCTCATCGCATGAAGCGTCCGGCCTATGCCGATGAGGTGGCGGCTGCCATCGCCTTCCTGAGTGCGGACGAGTCCCGCTGGATCAACGGCGTCAACCTGCCTGTGGATGGCGGCCTGGCGTCCACCTACATCTGAACGAGGAACCACCGCCTGCGCATTTGCGGGCCGCTCATTGCCGGTCGTTTTCCAGACAACACGTTTCCAAACAACAAGAACAATGAGGAACACCATGCACAACACTCGATGCTACCCGGGCTTCAAGCGTTCCACCTTGGCACTCTCGGTGTGCCTTGCCGGCCTGGCCTCACAGGCTCAGGCCGCCCAGATCGATCTGGGCGACAGTGACTGGCGCCTGCGCTGGGACAACACCATCAAGTACAGCCAGGCCTGGCGCTTGCAGGGTGCTGACGACCACCTGACCAACGCCTCCACGGCGGGCGGCTTGTACCCTTCGATCCAGGGCCAGGGCGACAAGAACTTCAGTCGCGGCCTGGTCTCCAACCGGTTGGACCTGTTCAGTGAGATGGACCTGAGTCGGGAAAACTACGGGCTGCGTCTCAGCGGTGCGGCCTGGTACGACGATGTCTATAACAAGGACACCGACGACAGCGCGAATCCACACTTCCTCAGCGATACCCGCGAACTGCACGGGCGCGACGCCGAACTGCTGGACGCCTTCGTGTTTCTGCGCGGTGATGTCGGTGACGCGAGCCAGGGCACCGTGCGCCTGGGCCGCCACAGCCTGATCTATGGCGAGAGCCTGTTCTACGGCAGCAACGGCATCGCCGCCGCCCAAGGACCCACCGACGTCGTCAAGCTGCTCAGCGTACCGGGAACCCAATTCAAGGAAATCCTGCGCCCGGTCAATCAAGTGTCCGGCCAGTTGCAGATCAACCCGCAGTTGTCCGTCGGGGCCTACTACCAGTTCGAGTGGGAACGTTCCAACGTGCCCGGAGCAGGCAGCTACCTGAGCGATAACGACGGCATCGGCAAGGGGGCAGGGGACTGGACCGAGGTGTTTGGCAACACCACCGTCCATGCTTCCGATATCGAGGCCAAGAACTCGGGGCAGGGCGGCATGCAACTGCGTTTCAAGCCCGAAGGCACCGAACTGGAACTGGGTTTCTACGCCGCCCAGTATCACGACAAGACGCCAAGTGCGCTGTATGCCTACCTGGACGGTGCGGCGGCCGCCGCCACCGGGCTGCCGATCCTGAGTTCCTATCGCCAGGTCTACGCCGAAGACATCAAGACCGTCGGCGCCAGCTTCTCCACCGCATATGGCCCGTTCAACTTCGCTGGTGAAACCTCGGTGCGCTGGAACGCCCCCCTGGTCAGCAACCTGCAGGTGGTGACACCGGGCACCGCGGCGGACAACAACGGTGATGCGCTCTACGCCAGGGGCAAGACCGCGCACGTGAACCTGTCGACGATCTACCTGCTATCGCCCGGCGCGCTTTGGGACGGTGGTTCGGTACTGGCCGAACTGGCCTGGAACCGTACCCTCAGCGTGACAGACAACCCGGGGGCACTGGACCCCAACACCACCCGGGATGCCACCGCGCTGCGGGTGTTGGCCGAACCGGCTTACTTCCAAGTGGCCGACGGTCTCGACCTGAGCGTACCGGTGGGTTTCGGCGTGGGTCTCGACGGTCGCTCCTCGGCCGTCAGCAAGGGTGGTTTCGGCAACTCCCACGCCGGTGACTGGAGCGTAGGGCTCAAGGCCACTTACCTGCAGCGCTGGGACTTCGGCATCAACTACGTGAACTTCTTCGGCAAGGCTGCGGCAGGGCTGAACGAGGCGGGCAACTTCAGCTATGCGCAATCGCTGGCCGACCGTGACTTCGTCTCCATGTACGTGAAAACCACATTCTAATAAGAGGTTTCATCCCCTATGCAAAGCCAATTTTCCTTGCGTATGTCGGCCCTGGCCATTGCCTTGCTCAGTGCCGGCGCGGTGCAGGCGGCGGTTTCCCCTGATCAGGCCGCACGGCTCAATACGGAACTCACCCCCATGGGCGCCGAGCGCGCGGGCAACAAGGACGGCAGCATTCCGGCATGGACCGGGGGCTATACGACAGTGCCCGCAGGCTACAAGAACGGCGACAAACGTGCCGATCCCTTTGCCGCTGACAAGCCGCTGTACTCGGTCAGCGCGGCCAACATGGCGCAATATGCCGACCAGCTGTCCGACGGCGCCAAAGCCTTGCTGCAGAAGTACCCCGGTTATCGCCTGGACGTCTATCCGACTCACCGCAGCGCCGCTGCACCGCAATGGGTGTACGACAACACCCTGAAGAACGCGACCCGCGCCACTCTGGAAGTGGACTCGGAAAAAGTCAGCGGCGCCTATGGCGGGATTCCGTTCCCACTGCCACAGAACGGTGCCGAGGTGCTATGGAACTACCGGCTGTCCTGGCAAGGGGCTGACACCTTCTATTCACCGTTCGACACCTGGCTGATGACCGCCGGCGGCAAGAAGATCCAGGCCACCCGGGCACGTTTCTGGTATCAGAGCCCTTATTACTTCAAGGACGGCAGTCTTGAAACCTTCGGCGGCAAGTTCCTCATCGGCAAACTGGCCACGGAGCTGCCATCGTCCAAGGCCGGCGAGGGCTTGATGACCCACTGGGACATGGACCCGGGCAAACGCGCTGCCTGGCAGTACCTGGTCGGCCAGCGTCGGGTACGGCGCGCACCGAACATCGCCTATGACACGCCGGACTTCGTCACCTCGGGTGTGGGTTTCTTCGACGAGGCCTTCATGATTTTCGGCCCGACCGACCGTCACGACCTCAAGCTGGTGGGCAAGAAAGAGCTGCTGGTGCCTTACAACAACAACCGTGCGGCCGCGGCGAAGAGCGACGATCTGGTCAAGCCGAACTTCCTCAACCCGGATCTGGTGCGCTGGGAGAAACACCGGGTCTGGGTGGTGAACGCCACGCTCAAGGACGGTAAGCGTCACGTGGTGCCAAAACGCACCTATTACGTCGACGAGGACTCCTGGCAAGTGCTGCTGGTGGACGGTTACGACGCCCAGGGCAAATTGGGTCGTACCAACTACTCGCTGACCCTGCTGGCCCCGGAAATGCCAGCGCTCACCGCGCAGATGTCGTGGGGCAGCTACAACCTGGAGACCGGTGCCTACTTCCTGAACTCCGCGGCCAACGACCTGGATGTCCAGTACCAGAGCTACCCGCGTCCGCCATCTTCGTTCTTCACGCCTGACGCCATGGCCAACGACAGTTCGCGTTGAGTCATTGCCCAGCGCGCCGGAGCCCCGGCATCGGCGCGTTGCGTTTGGATAACTCTTGAGTGGTGGTTGGAGCGGGATATGAACGGTAACTTTTCACTCGGGCGGGCGTTGTCGGCGATCCTGGCGCTGACGGTCTTGCTGATGTCGGGCTGGACAACGGCCAGCCCCCGGATTGCCTTGCTCGACCAGGCGGCACTGCAGAGTGCCAAGGCCACCCACGCCGCGTTGCTGGCGGTGACTCGCGCTGGCGAACGGTTGGTGGCGGTCGGCGAGCGCGGCATCGTCCTGCTCTCCGATGACTCCGGCCAGAGCTGGCGCCAGGCCCGGGTGCCGGTCAGCGTCAGCCTGACGGCGGTGCAGTTCGTCGATGACGAGCAGGGCTGGGCCGTCGGCCACATGGGCGTGGTGCTGCACAGCACTGACGGTGGCGAAACCTGGGTCAAGCAGCTCGATGGCGTCGCTGCGGCACAGTTGGCGCTGGTTGCCGCGCAACAGGGCGGCGATGCCAAGCATGTCGAAGACGCCGAACGGTTGGTCGCGGACGGGCCGGACAAGCCGTTTCTCGACCTGTACTTCAGCGACCGTCGCAACGGCTATGTGGTCGGTGCCTATGGTCTGATCCTGCGTACCGTGGACGGTGGCGTGACCTGGAAACCGTGGATGCAGCAGGTGGACAACCCCGAGGGCCTCAACCTGTACGGCATTCGTGCAATGGGGGGCGAACTGTTCATCGTCGGCGAACGGGGTCTGTTATTGCGTTCCAGGGACAACGGCAGCAGCTTCCAGGCACTCGAATCACCCTATGACGGCAGTTTCTTCGGTCTACAAGGCAGTGCCAGCGGCGAACTGATTGCCTTCGGCCTGCGCGGCAATGCCTTCTGGTCGGGTGACCAGGGGAGCAGTTGGCGACGTATCGACACCGGCCTGGAAGTGGCCTTCTCCGCCGGCACTCAACTGAAGGATGGGGCGCTGGTCCTGGCCAGCCAGGCCGGTGACCTGTTGCTCAGTTCCGGTCGAGGAAGCCGCTTGCGGCATCTTTCCGGCCCGGCCGGTACCTCGATCGCCGGTCTGGTGGCCGCCCCGGATGGCAGCTTGATCTGCGTCGGCCTGGGCGGGCTGACCCGCCTCGATCAAGCCCTTGTCTCGGCGCAACGCTGAACCTACTTGCCAGAGCGCTATTTGCACAGCCCATGCGGCCGTATTTGGAGTCCGATGTGAACGACCATAATTCCTCCCTCGAACAGCAAGTGGTGATGGCCCGCCTGGAGGATTTCGATCCGCGTTCCGGCAACCTCGGCGAGCGGGGGATCTTCAATCACCGGCCCTGGGTCATGCTGCTCTGCCTGCTGGTGACCCTGGTGCTGGGTTATCAGGCCAGCAAGATCGGTCTCAATGCCAGTTTCGAGAAGACCATCCCGACGTCTCATCCCTACGTGGCCAACTTCCTTGAACAGCGCAGCGAACTGAGCGGCCTTGGCAACTCGATCCGCGTCGCCGTGGCGGTCAAGGAGGGCACTATTTTCGACAAGGATTACCTCGATACCCTCGCCAAGCTCAACGACGAGATCTACTTGCTGCCCGGTGTCGACAAACCCTATATGAAGTCCTTGTGGACACCGACCACGCGCTGGACCGCCGTGACCGAAGATGGCCTGGATGGCGGTACGGTGATTCCGGATAGCTACGACGGCTCGCCGGCCAGCCTGGAGGAGGTGCGGACCAACGTCGCCCGTTCCGGCGAGATCGGTCAATTGGTGGCCGGCAACTTCCAGTCCAGTGTGATTTTCGTGCCGCTGCTGGAAATCAATCCGGCGACTGGCAAGGCACTGGATGCCGGTGAGTTTTCACGGCAACTGGAAGCCTTGCGCGACAAGTACCAGAACGAGCGTATCCAGATCCACATCACCGGTTTCACCAAGATCATTGGTGACCTGATCGCCGGGCTGGGGCAAGTCTTGCTGTTCTTCGCGGTTGCCGTGCTGGTGACCGTGGCAGTGCTCTATTGGTACACCCGCTGTGCGCGCAGCACGGCATTGGTGGTGCTCTGTTCCCTGGTGGCGGTGCTCTGGCAGATCGGCCTGCTCGCCACCCTTGGCTACGATCTGGATCCGTACTCGGCGCTGGTTCCGTTCCTGGTGTTCGCCATCGGCATGAGCCACGGCGCGCAGAAGATGAACGGGATCATGCAGGACATCGGCCGTGGCACCCACCGGGTCGTCGCGGCACGCTACACCTTCCGCCGTCTGTTCGCCGCCGGCATGACCGCGCTGCTCTGCGATGCGGTGGGTTTCGCCGTGCTGATCGTGATCAAGATCCAGGTGATCCAGGACTTGGCGATCACCGCCAGCATTGGCGTGGCGGTGCTGATCTTCACCAACCTGATCCTGCTGCCGATCCTGCTCAGCTACATCGGCGTCGGTGCCAAGGCCGCTGCCCGCAGCTTGCGGGCGGAAACCGCCGAGTTGACCGCGAACGTCAAACACCCGCTGTGGAGTTTTCTCGACCTGTTTACCCGGCGTTCCTGGGCCATTGCCGCCTGCCTGTTCGGCCTGGCCCTGGCAGCAGGCGGGTTTGCCGTCAGCCTGCACCTGAAGATCGGCGATCTGGATCCCGGCGCGCCGGAGCTGCGTCCAGACTCGCGCTACAACCGTGATGCAGCGTTCATGACGCAAAACTACGCGGCCAGTTCGGACATCTTCGTGGTCATGGTGAAAACCCTGGAGGACCAGTGCACCCGCTATCCGACCCTGGCCGCGGTCGATTCGCTGGCCTGGCAACTGGAGCAGTTGCCCGGGGTGGAGTCCACCAACTCCATGGCCGCCATGAGTAAAGTCGCGGCCGCCGGGTACAACGAGGGCAACTTCAAGTGGTACGAGTTGATCCCCAACGACGGCGCCCTCGGCGCCGTGCAGACCCGGGCACCGCGAGAGCTGTTCAACCAGGGCTGCTCGCTGCTTTCGCTCTACGTGTACCTGGCCGACCACAAGGCCGACACCCTGGAGCGGGTGGTGCAGACCAGCGAAGCGTTCATCGCGCAACAGAAACTGCCGGAGGTGAAGTTCATGCTGGCCGCCGGCAGCGCCGGGATCGAGGCAGCGACCAACATCGTGGTGAAAAAAGCCATGCACGAGATGCTGTTCTGGGTCTACGGCGCGGTGATCCTGCTGTGCTGGGTGACCTTTCGCTCCTGGCGTGCGGTGCTGGCCGCAGTGCTGCCGCTGGTACTCACGTCGATTCTGTGCGAGGCGCTGATGGTCGGGCTGGGCATGGGCGTCAAGGTGGCCACCTTGCCGGTGATCGCCCTCGGTGTGGGCATCGGTGTCGACTACGCGCTCTACGTGTTGAGCATCATTTTGGCGCACATGCGTGCCGGTGCCTCGCTGTCCGAGGCGTATTACCGCGCCTTGTTGTTCACCGGCAAGGTGGTACTGCTGACCGGCATCACCCTGGCCATCGCGGTGGCGACCTGGGCCTGGTCACCGATCAAGTTTCAGGCCGACATGGGTATCCTGCTGGCGTTCATGTTCCTGGTAAACATGCTCGGCGCCTTGATCCTGTTGCCGGCGTTGGCTTACTTCCTGTTGCCGCAGAGGTTGTTCGCAAAAAAGCCTGAAGCCTGCGGCGCGTTGCAGGCGGTCGAGGAGGGCTGACGGGGCGGTTCAGCGAGTGTATTCACCGGTGCTATCGATCTGCTTCAGATATAAGGATAAGAATAATGCTGAAGAAAACTGCCCGCCTGCTTGCCGACTGTTCGGTGGGGCAGAAGCTGCTGCTCGGTTTCGGCCTGGTGTCCTTGCTCGCGGTGGCCGCCATCGCCCAGGGTTTGTATGCGACCGGCAGTTTGCTGGAGCACGGCCGGCAGGTCGATGCCATGGTGGAGATCAATCGCCTGACCTTGCAGCTGCGCAGTGCCGAGAAAACCTACGCACTGGATCCCGACCCTCTAGCGATGCGCCAGGTTCGGGACCTGATCCAGGCGCTGGGCGCTCAACTCCAGAAGGCGAAGGCCGGCGCATCGAGCGAGGATGTGCCGTTACTGACCGCCATGCAGCAATCCGTCGATGGCTATGAGGGCCAGTTCGCACATTTCATCGATCACCAGCGCCTGGCGGCAGATGCGTTGCGCCATATGCAGGAGCAGGCGGAACAGGCCCGCCTGCAGTTCGAGGCTGTCGAACTGGATATGTACGACCAGGTACGCGGCGTATTGAACAGCGGCCAGGCCTCGGAAGGCGATCCGCTGAGCCTCGCGGAACAGGCCTCGGCGTTGCAGCGAAAACTGCTGGTCACCCGCAACAGGGAGTTTATCTATGTGGAGGAGGGCGCAGCGCAGGCGCTCCAAGGCTGGACCGAGTCAGTGGAGGAAATGAGCGACGCGCTGGAACTGCTCCAGGGCCGGGTGGATGAGAACTCCGAAGCGTCCCTGGCGGCGGCTCGGGCGGCGCTGGTCGAATATCGCAAGGCATTCCAGCGCTATCGGGATAGCCGGGCGCTTAGCAAGCAGACCGCCGGGCAGATGGACGCCCAGGCACAGACCGTGCTGAGCCAGGTCGAACAAGCCGCCGCCGATCGACAAAGGCAGATGGGCCAACGAGGCCGTTCGATGATGCGCCTGCAAGCGGTGGGCGCCCTGGTGATCGTCGCCCTGGCGTTGTTGGCATCGTTGGTTATTCGTCATCTGATCGTCGTGCCTCTGCGCGAAGCACTGCAGGTGGCCCGGCGTGTTGCCCGGGGCGACCTGAGTGATGCGGCCGAAGGCATGGCCATGCGTCGAGACGAGTTGGGCCAGTTAATGACCGCAGTGGGAGAGATGACCGCCAACCTGCGCCAGTTGGTGGCGCGTATCGGACTGAGTGTCGTGGGACTTGGGCAAACGACCCGGACCCTGAGTACATCCAGTGCTCAGAGCAGTGGGGCGGCCCAACGCCAGCGGATCGAGACCGAACACGCCGCCACGGCCATGCAACAGATGACCGCCACGGTCGCACAAGTGGCATGCAACGCCGAACAGGCCTCCCAGGCCGCCGGCGAGGCCGACCACCAGGCACGCAATGGTGAGCGGGTGGTGCAGCTGGCGAGCCAGCAGATCCATCGCCTGGCAGCGGAAATGGCACTTTCCGAGCAGGCCATCGAGTCCTTGCAACGGCAGGTCGAGACCATCGGCACGGTCGCCGACGTGATTGCCTCAATTGCTGAACAAACCAACCTGCTGGCACTCAATGCGGCCATCGAAGCGGCTCGGGCGGGAGAGCAGGGCCGTGGCTTTGCGGTGGTTGCCGATGAGGTGCGGGCGCTGGCACGGCGCACCCGGGACTCGACCAGCGAGATCGAGACCCTGATTGTCGGACTGCAGCATTTGTCGCAACACAGCGTTGGGCAGATCCAGGGCTGCGCACGTCTGATGGTAGAGACCGTGTCGCTGGCCGGTCAGGTGAGCACCGCCTTGGGCGGCATTACCGGAGCGGTGTCGCTGATCGAGCAGATGAACCAGCAGAACGCCGCCAGCGCCGAGCAGCAGAGCATCGTGGCCGAGGAGGTCAGCCGCAATGTCATGCAGGTGCGCAATGAGGCAGAACATTGTGTCGGAGTGAATCAGCAAGTGGTCCTGGCTTGCGGGGATCTGGCCGGGCTGGAGCACGAGCTGCGGGAGGCCGTCGCACAGTTCCGGACTTGAAACCAGGTTGGTCAGGCTCTCGTCATCTCCTCAAAAAAACCTTTGGACATTTCGATGAATTGCTCGGCTGCCGGCGCCATTGTCTGGCCCTGGCGGGTGATCAAGCCGATCTGACGGGTAACGCCAGGATGGTCCACGGGGATTTTCACCAATCCCTCCCGACCTTCGTCCGCCGACTCCGGCAGCAGACTTGCGCCTAACCCCTGGCGCACCAGCGCCAGGACCGTGGACATGTAATTGGCTTCGAGGCCCGGCGACAATGGGAGGTTGGCGTCGGCGAACAGCTGCTCCACCAACTCTCGAACGCTGCTGTCGCGCCCAGTAAGAATGATCGGTTGCGCCGTCAACTCGCTTAGCTTGACCGTGCGTCGACGGGCCAGGGGATGGTCGGCTGGAATGAACAGGCACAACCTATCCTCCAGCACCGGTTGAAATTCCAACCCATGGCTCGTCCTTGCCCGCACCCCAAGGCCGAAATCCACCTCGCCGTCGCGCACCAACGTGTCGATCCGGCGCGCCACCACGTCCCGCAGGCGCACTTCGATCCCGGGAAACTGTTCACGGAACTGTTTCAACAGCGGCGGTAGCGCAGCCGCGCAGAGCGAGGGCAGGGCGGCAATGGTAACGACGCCCCGACGCAGCGCCGCCAGGTCCCGGGAGGCGCTGACGATGTTGTCCAGGTCCAGCAACAGTTTCTCCATGGGCAACAGGTTGTTCTGTCCGGCGCTGGTCAGGGCCACGTGACGCGGGCTGCGTTCGAGCAACGCGACGCCGAGCCAATCTTCCAATTGTTGAATCTGCACGGTCAGGGCCGAAGGCGAGAGATTCAGCATTGCGGCAGCCTTGGCAAAGCTGCCGGTTTGCGCCACGGCCAGGAAGGCGCGGATGTGCTGGATCGAGTTCTTCATTCTGTTTTTCCGAACGCAGGCTGCCGAACATTTCAATTTACAAAGAATACCGGCAATTCCAATACTCGGTGAAAACAACAACAGCGCATTTCATCGCCATGGCGGACAGAAATGCCGAACAGGACCTACCTATGCTCGCCATACTCGGTGTCGTCACCATTCTCTGCCTGCTCATCTGCGTGATGAGTAAGCGCCTGTCCCCCCTGGTTGCACTGATCGCATTGCCGATCATCGCCGCACTGATCGGTGGTTTTGGCCTGCAAACCAGTGCGTTCATCATTACCGGCATCAAGAACGTCGCCCCCGTGGTCGGGATGTTCGTGTTCGCGATTCTGTTCTTTGGCGTCATGACCGACGCCGGCATGCTTGACCCGATCATTGACCGCATCTTGAAACGCGTCGGCACCCGTCCGACGCGCATCGTCGTGGGTACCGCGCTGCTGGCACTGCTGGTGCACCTGGACGGTTCCGGCGCCGTGACCTTCCTGGTGACCATTCCGGCCATGCTGCCGTTGTATACGCGCCTGGGCATGGATAAACGCATCCTGGCTTGTGTCACGGCGATGGCGGCCGGGGTCAACTTCCTGCCATGGACCGGCCCGGTCCTGCGTTCATCGGCGGCCTTGCACGTGCCGGTGGCCGACTTGTTCCAGCCGCTGATTCCGGTGCAAGTCGTCGGTCTGGCATTCGTCTTTGCTTGCGCCTGGTTCCTCGGTCGTCGCGAAGAGAAACGCCTGGGATTGGGGGCCGGGGCAGGGGTGGAGGTGGTACCTCAACGGGTACTGTCCGAGGCCGAAGTCGCCTTGCGCAAGCCAGGGCTGTTCTGGCTCAACCTGATACTGACCGTGGTGGTGATGGGCGTGATGATTGCCGGTGTGGTCGATCCGGTGGTGATGTTCATGCTCGGCACGGTATTGGCCTTGTGCATCAATTACCCCAACGTCGATGCCCAACGGGCACGCATCGACGCCCATGCGAAAACCGCCCTGACGATGGCGAGCATTCTCCTGGCCGCCGGGGTCTTCACCGGCATCATGCAGGGCAGCGGCATGCTCAAGGCGATGGCCGAGGTGGCGGTGGCACAGATTCCCGCCGGGCACGGCAAGCTGATTCCGATGGTCGTGGGGTTCATCTCCATGCCGCTGAGCCTGCTGTTCGATCCCGACTCCTTCTACTTTGGCGTGATGCCGGTGGTGGCCGAAGTCGGCCGTGCCCTGGGTGTCGATCCGTTGCAAGTGGCCCAGGCATCGCTGCTGGGTGTCCACACCACCGGGTTCCCGGTCAGCCCATTGACCCCGGCGACCTTCTTGTTGGTGGGGTTGTGCAAGATCGAACTGGCCGATCATCAACGGTTCACCATTCCTTTTCTGTTCGCCGCCTCGGTGCTGATGACGGTGACGGCGCTGCTCATTGGAGTCTTTTGAATGAAAAGCTTACGCATCGGCTCAGGTGCCGGTTACTCAGGTGATCGCATCGAACCGGCGATTGAACTGGCCGAGCACGGCGAGCTGGATTATCTGGTGTTCGAATGCCTGGCCGAACGCACCATCGCCCTGGCACAACAAGCGCGACTGCTCGATCCGCAGGCGGGCTTCGATCCGCTGTTGAGCGAGCGCATGCGTCGGGTACTGCCCTTTATCGGTCGTGGGACCGATGGCCGGCGCCGCCGCTTGCGCGTCATCACCAACATGGGCGCGGCCAACCCATTGGGCGCAGCGCGGGAAGTGCGGCGCATTGCCGGGCAGCTTGGTTTGTCGGGCCTCAAAGTGATCGCCGTAACGGGTGACGATGTGCTGGCGACACTGCTCGTCGATCCGACGCAAACACTGGACAACGGCATCACCCTGGCCTCATTGGGCGAACGCCTGATTTCGGCCAACGCGTACCTGGGCGTGGACGGCATCATCGAGGCCTTGCAGGCGGATGCTGACGTGGTCATTACTGGGCGAGTGGCGGATCCGTCGCTGTTCCTCGCGCCACAGATGTTCGAGTTCGGCTGGGCCGCGGACGATTGGCCACGATTAGGGCGCGGCACCTTGGTCGGCCATCTGCTCGAATGCGCAGGCCAGATCAGTGGAGGCTACTTTGCCGATCCTGGGTTCAAGGATGTACCGGACCTGGCGCGACTGGGATTTCCCCTCGCCGAAGTGGACGCGACGGGCCATGCAGTGATCAGCAAAGTCCCAGGCTCAGGCGGGCGCATCGATACCGCGACCTGCACCGAACAGATGATCTATGAAGTGCACGACCCCGCCGCATACCTCACGCCAGACGTCAGCGCGGACTTTTCCGAGGTGTCGTTTACGCTCCAGGGACCGAATCAGGTACAGGTCCAGGGCGCCGATGGCCGGGAACGCCCCTCATCGCTGAAAGTGTCAGTGGGTTATCTCGACGGCTGGATCGGCGAAGGCCAGATGTCCTATGGCGGCCCAGGGGCCTTGGCGCGTGGCCGGTTGGCACGGGAGGTCGTGCTGGAACGTTTGAAACTGACAGGCGTGGCCTATGAAGAAATCCGCGCCGAGTTGATCGGCGTCGATGCCTTGCACGGCCCCGAGCTGGGTTCCCGACTGGACGGCGAGCCTTGGGAAGTGCGCCTGCGGGTCGCGGCCCGTTGCACCGATCGCGCCGAGGCCGTGCGGATTGGAAACGAAGTGGAAACCCTCTACACCAACGGTCCTTACGGCGGCGGCGGAGCGAGTAAATCGGTGCGCCAAGTGGTGGCGGTGGCGTCGCTGTTGCTGCCACGGGACGCTGTCAGCGTGCAGATTCATTTGGAGGACGTGTAGTGACTCGTCTTAAATTGCGTGACCTGGCCCATTCCCGTACGGGAGATAAAGGCGATACATCCAATATCTCCGTGATTACGTTCCACGCCGAAGATTATCCACGCCTGTGCGAATGGCTGACGGTAGAGCGGGTGACCGAGCATTTTGCTGAACTGCTGCCCCCCCATGGACCGGCGATACGGCGCTATGAACTCCCTCGGGTGTGCGCGCTCAACTTCGTCTTGCCCGGTGTCTTGCGCGGTGGTGTCACCCGTTCGTTGGCACTCGATGCCCATGGGAAGGCGTTGGGGGCGGCGCTGCTCGACCTGGATATGCCGAGCGCTTGAGCCGGGTTTCAAGGCTGTCGCTTGGCGTCGGTCGAGACCACACTGTCCAAGGTATTCGCGCCGGGTACCTTGCTCGGCCCCCACGACCGCTCGCTGCGACATTTGAACTTCACGCCCTTGCGGGGCGTTATGTCCCTGGCTTTCTCCATACACAACTCTTTAGTGACATAGGTCGGCTCCGTTTTGCGCACGTCCACGCAGCCTTCGTCGCCCCTGCAGAGTGTCATAACCATAATGTATACGGTCATCATCCTGATGTTGCTCCCATAGAAGCAATGCAATTGATGTGTCCTGCAAAAGCCCGGGAGGGCTTAAGCGAGTAGCAGTGACAAGCGGATGATGATCCTTCCTTCGAACCTCCAGCAATGGCGTATTGATGCCTTCCGTCGGGAAAACGTCACTTTTTCAAATATTGATGATTAGAGCGAAATGGACGCCATTATGTTGGCGTTTTTTTCATTGATCAGTGGTTAATTGCTATGGAGAATCTACAGGCATGCCTGGCAATCTCACGACCGGATAACCACTTGTATCCGAACGAAAAGTCCAGGCAATTCGACGATCCGGGGGCAGGGTAGAAGGGCTGAAGGAGCCCGTTGCCGCGAGCAGTCAGCCAGCGCTAGTGGCCTGTACGCGGCATGAACGAGTATCAAGGCTTTTCGTACAGAGCCTAGGGCGCCTCAAAGTTCTCATAGGCCAGGGAGATAGTATCGTTCCTTGGATAACTGACATACACCATCTCGCCATAATTGCTGGCGACCAGTACGTACGGCCACTTGCCGTTGGCCTTGCGTAGTTGCTCATACAAGGGAAGAAAGAAATCCTTGGTCTGACCCTGAGGGTCGTACGGGACTTCACCCAGAAAGATCGGATAGCGTCCACCGTTGCATAGCTGAACCCGCTCCAGCTTGATGCCGTTTTTCTCCAGCACGGTTCGCGCTGGATGCTGCCAAGTGCTGAGATCGACATCCTGGCAGTCGCTGGCGTTTTGGGTGTAAAGCTCGGTGTCCTTGAGGGCTGGGTACGCCATGGCCTGGCTGGTCAGGAGGAATAGAGCCAGGGGTAAGAGACGCTGCATGATGATGGTCCGAATAAAGGGGAAACGATTGTAAGTGCTTTTCTAGTTCCAAGGCTTCGCGGACTATTTCGTTGAGACTTGGAGGCCTACGTGCAGCAGACTTGCACGGGCTTTCTCGCAGAACAAGAGCCAGGCCCGTAGCGTGTGAGCTGAGTCTCAAGGGATCGACAGGCGCCCGTGTTTGTCTTGATCCAAATCCTGTAAGCGCTGGAGCGAGGTACGCTCATATATCCACGCTGCATTGGTAATATCTTGTTACGCATAATGTATATTATGTTAAACAAAATGCTACGTCAGAAATGTTCATGAGCCTCTTAAGGCACTGATTCGACAAAACCGCTTCTGACGTCCACTCTCTCAACGGGCCATGTCCTTTGAGTTCATGGCTAGTCATTGAATAACGCCGCGCCGTTGCCCAAACTCATTCCCTTCATTTACTACGTCCAACTCAAGCTCAGACACCGCGCTTATAGCACTGCTGCGGCTCATCTACGCGCGATTCTACAGCTATGCCGAAAGTCGAAACCTAGATATCGATGAGGCCATCGTGGCCTGCCACTTCGAGGCGATTCTGGCGCTACTGGACGGTTACGCCATCTGGCTCCAAAGTGGCCGCCAGGCCGATAATCTGGTCGCCCGAATCGGCACAGCTGCAATGACATATTTTCCACAGATCGATTTGCGCACCCGTGACCAGTACCTGCGGTTGCTGAAGCAGTACCTGTCCTGGTGCGTCACCCGTTACATTCCGCGCGCTCGTCAGAACTCAACCACTATGGCTTAATGAGTCGGCGAGGAAACTTGACAACGCAGTAGCCGAGAGCTTTTGCCAGCTTTTGAAGCGGGAGCGAATCCGACGGAAGATCTACGGAATGCGTGACGAAGCCCGAAGTGACTTTTTCGATTACATCGAGATGTTCTATGACCCTAAACGCCGACACAGCGGTGCTATGTAGCTGTCGCCAGTAGAGTATGAGAAACGCTATTTTCTGAGTTTGGAGAGTGCCTAGGAAACCTGGGGCGATTTATTATACTCACCCCAAAGTCAGCAGAGCCCGAATCAAAACCTAACCAAGTGGATCAGTCAAGTTACCCTTTGCCTTGCCGATCAACACCCGATTCTCTTGCAGTACCAACGAAAATTCATGGCGACCGGAACGTGGCACTTCTCTTGAATACAGATTCCAGTATTCAGTCGAAGTTTCGGCCGCTATAAGATAGTTTACTGAAGAGATATTGTATTTCTGCTTTAGCTTCCTTAGCCCACTCCGAAGCCTGCCATACTCCAGCCCTTTGCTTTTTTCCTGGCTCTTTGCTCCAAAGTAATGGATTAGACCATGTTCAAGCAGCATCCCTTCATCTTTCTTTTGCACCTCATCAATCATTGAGTTGCCAAGCATGAATTGGAGATTGTGAGGGCTGCGCTGAGAAATAGAAATTGCTTTGAACAAATTATAGTAAACAAACACATCTTTCTCGTTAGTATTTACTCCATAAATTGAATCGCTATAGCCGCGATGATTTCGTTTAAGTGGACGCCGAGCAGGGTCATCAGTTGAGCCCACATAGAGAACTTCTGTATCTACGCCGATGTTGATGCAGTGCATCATCAGAAATTCGTGGACATTAATTCCCACTGGATGCTCCATCCCAGGAAACTGAAGCAGGATGAACCGCCCGTCATCAAGAAGTTTCGGAATATTCATTCCGAAAATTTCAGGGCGCGCGGGTATCCGAATTTTCTTTATTTTCTTTTCTGCTCCTACCTCCAAGTGGATCACGATTTCCTTCTTCAATCGACTCAAACGAGGGGCTATAGCGGTGTGGAATCGCACCCGATCCCGTGCAGCGATAAAATATACAAAACGTTTGTCGTTGTTCTGCTCTACCTCTTCACGATACGCGTCCAAAAACTTTGACACGATGCTTTCATAATCAGAGCCTCCCGGAGCGTTGATTAGCAGATCAAACCAAAAAACGTTATAATTGGTCAATTCAACATGCCAATCTTTGTTTAGATTCTTGTATGCGGGATGGTCTTTCAAAAAGTCCAGATAGCCACGAGAGCTCATAGAAATCCTTAAATAATACCTTGGAGGGTTAACCTTCACTGCGTATCAGTTTTTTTCGGATTAGGCTGAACAATTCTGCTTGATAGACAGCGTCATGCAGAGCATCGTGATCGCCAGAATTGTCAGGCCTCACCACCTTATCAATCTCACTCGAACGGGTTGACCTCCAAGTGCAATCTGATGTTCCGAAGTACATTGACTTGATGTCGAGCGCGGCTATCCCGAAGGGATTTTCACCAAGGTACTCGTGGAAATAGTAGTTCACGAAGCTCCAGTCGAAGGAAGCATTAAATCCTACGAACACCACCATCTGATCAACACCAGCAAGTGACTCAACCCACGCTTTGAACTGTGCCATCGCTTCAGCAGGATCCAGCCCCTCTTCTCGAAGTTTCTCCAATGAAAGCCCCGTGACCTCTAGGGCAGCTGGAATAAATTCCTCGGAGATGGGCTTCAGCAAGCATGAGAACTGCTCAGCCGGATTCGACGTCAGGCACGCGCCGATCGACAGCATGCTGTACTTGCCCGGGATAGGGCCCGATGCCTCGATGTCGACCGAGACGAAGATTTCTTTTTCGGCTTTCATAACTACTCCGTTCGAGCTGGTGTATGGATGGCAACCGCTGGAACCACTCGGTAGTGAGTGTGGGCAAAACCCCCTCCTCCGACATTGTCGGCCGATATACCGCTTACTTGTCTTCCATGACCGGTGATGGCTTCATCGAAAGAATCGAGTCGGTCAGATCCTTGAAGCTCAGCGGGCGATTAGGGAAGGCTTTGGCCATCGCTGTAGGGTACAGGCGCGTTCGAATATCAGAGTAAGTCCAGGCGGGCTGCCCGTTACGCTCGCCTGTGACGTTTGCCAAGTCATTCAGTTGCTTCTCCGTAAGCCCCAAGCCTGCCAGATCCATGCTAAACAGCTCTTTGCGCTCAGCAACATCAGGGCGCGTGAACTCTTCAACGATGGCCGCACGACGACGGAGAGCTGCGTCCAGCACCGAAAGGCGGTTGGTGCACAGAATTACAACAATGCGGCCACCGTACTTGCGCAGCTCGTCCACGCCTTGGATCAAGGTGTTCACTGCAACCTTATCTTCGTGGTGGCTCTGGCTTTGCGAGCGAGAAGCTGCAATTGAGTCACCTTCGTCGATAATGAGAATCGCCCGGCGTTTTTTGCCGGCGGCTTCAATCACCTCTGCGAAGGCTTGGGTCAAGAGCGTCCCCATTTCGCCGACCTTACCGGAGCCGCGGACTCGGTTACTCAGCTTGTACAGCAACGAATCTTCAGCGCGAGAATCGCTCACAATCCGGTTAGCGATGCATTCCGCTGTAGCCGTCTTCCCGGTACCGACGTCTCCGTGGAAGATCACCAGAGGGTACTGATCGGCAACCAAATTGCATATTGGGAGCACGCTTTTATGGTGCTCCTTGCTCCACTCGGACAGTTGCCCTTGGTTCAGAAGCAACTGGAGCTGGTTCTGTACGCGCTCGTAGCGGCCCGTAAACCCGAGCAAGACTTTTTCGCGATCATTTAGCTGGGCGTCCGGCAATTCAATGGCAGAGTCAAATACGCTGTTGTTGCTCATCGGGTGTAGTCCTTCCGTTCCATGCCGTAGCCGTTGCTCGAATATTCGCGACCACCGCTCTGAGTGAGCTGGGAGTGGCTGATGTCGTCGTAAGAGGTTGTCCAGTTGATCTTCAGCTTTCCAGACATGTTCTCCCGCGCTTGCTGGGTGTAACTGTCGTTGTAGGACAGAACGATCCGCAGGTGCGGGTTGGATACCTTGGGCCAGCGAGCATCACCCGGGCGCTGGTTGGCTAGGGAGCCGGACTCGTTGACGTAGTACCGGGTTGCCTTCTGCTCAACGCCATTGCTCAACAGCGTGAGATCCGCGAACTTCAGATACCCGTTCTTGGCCAGCAGCTCGATGTCATAGGCCCATTCCTTGGCCTTGGCTTCAGTCACTGCTTCGCTGCTCGAGGCGATCATTAAGAGGTCGGCGGTGATCCGGCGTACGACTGCTTCAATGTCAGTAGTGGTATAGGTCGTGGTTTGGGTAGCGCTGTAGGTCATGCTGCATCCTCGACTTTGAAGCCCTTGCCGAACAGCTCTTTCCAGATCTCGAAGTCGTCTTCCACCGAAGCGAAGTGGGCGGTTTCCCAGGACTCGTCGGCGAGCTGGACGATCTCTTTGCGCTCATCTTCAGTAATGCGGCTCGCGACATTATTGGTGTCACAGACCGGATCGATGATTACAACCGTATCGGAGAACTCGGGGACATTACCGTTCTCAGGAAACTTGATGACTTCCTTGAGACCCGACTCAGCGATGTAAAGGAGGAAGTCACGGAAACGCTTCTCCAGCGAGCCGGTCTTCCCCTTCAGTTCGAGCACATGAGCCATGATGAGCTCGATGTGGAAGGACTTCAGCGGCACCTCTTTCCAGGTACGCCAGCGCTTGGCCAGGCGTACGAGGGTGCGGAAGTCCGGATCTACATCCTTGCGATCCTTCACGAACTTCACTTGGCACGGGGCGCAGGTCTCAGTCTTCGAGCCATCGATACGATCGAACTGCCAGCCGTAGTTTTCCTTGCTCGGGTTCTCAATGACCGGAACGATATCGACCTCGAGCCCGGTACCCACGAAGGTGACCTTCGCTGCCTTACGCTGGATTTCGAAGTCTTCAACAGACTTGTTCGGATACAGCTTGATCAGGGCGTCGTAGATTTTCTGGCTGAGGGTTGCGAAGGTCTCCTCATCTACCTTCTCGCCGCTAATGTAGAAAACCACGTCCACGTCGGCGGGGTTCTGAGCGTTGGGCCGCAGAATGGTGTGCTTGGCAAAAGAGCCTGCCTTTACCACCTTCTTGATAGTGATTTTGTCCTGCTTCTTCAGGCTGTCCTTCAGCGCTGCTATCAGGCGGTCGACCTGGGCGTTGTAGGTCTCCCGCTTGTCCTTCGGCAAGCGCAGCACGTTACTGTCGTAATACTTGATCTGAGTGTTGGTGAGTGGCATGTGCCATCCCCTCCTAGAAATGTTTGTGTTGGTCGCAAAGCATCCCTACCAGCAGCTACACCACATGCCGACGGATGAGATGGCGCGGCAACTCGAGAATCTGGCCCGAGTCACCCCTTACGGCGCGCTGCAGGTCAACCCCCTCCCCCAGACCACCCGTAACCCTCTAGAAGATCAGGCAAGGAAAATTGCGAACCGCAGCTCGCTAGCGTATTATTACTATACGCATAGTTTTTAGATGCAGTCTAGTTTTTATACGCTATCGAGGTTCGAGCATGACAAACGAGTCCAAACCCACGGACGACCAACCCACCAGCAAGGGACGGCATGGAGCACGTTGGGGCCAGGAGCGTCGGTTGGAATTCATCGACTATCGACTACGGTGGGATGGGCAGATCAACCGCAGCAGTCTTACTGACTTCTTCGGAATCTCGGTGCCTCAGGCGTCACTGGACATCACCGAGTATGCTAAACTCGCCGAGAGCAACCTCGAGTACGACACCCGGGCCAGGGTCTATAGGGCTACCGAGTCATTCAAAGCAGTCTTCCCTTCCAGTGCAGTTGAGCGCTACCTGGATGACCTGCTGCGCGTCGCCGTTCAGCCAGAGATCCCCTACGGCAGCTTCTTGGGCTGGCAATCCCCTGTCGCAGCTGTGCCCAAACTGGGCCGTCGCTTAAATGCGGACATCGTTGGGGTAATTCTCCGCGCGATTCGCGAGACCGGATTTATCGAGGTCTTCTACCAATCCCTGACAGACCCTGAAGGCGGTGAGCGGATGCTCTCTCCTCATGCCTTGGTGCATGACGGTAACCGCTGGCATGTCCGGGCGTACTGCCACAAGCGTAAGGCCTTCCGGGATTTCTCTCTGACCCGTATCAAACGCTGCAAATATGTGGGGCAGGATCGGGATCGGGCTGATGAAGATTATGCCTGGAACACAATGGTCAATGTGGTTCTCACTCCTCACCCGGGCCTCACCCCCGCACAGCGCAAGCTGATTGAGAACGACTTCCTGATGGAGGGCGGCGAGATGCATGTCGAGTGTCGCCGAGCACTTCTCTTGTACCTCCTGTTCCAGCTCAACCTGAATGAAGACCAAGCCGCTCAGAGGCCCGAGGTCATCCAGTTGGCCCTGAAGAATAGGGATGAGATCAAAGACCTCATCCAGTACTAACACCTAGAAAATCAGCCAACACTTAACACCTCAGCTACCGGAATTGTCACGATGGAAAAGCTTGAAAATGAATTCATTCTGATTGCGGGCAGCATCTCCAAAAAGACAGAGAAGGCCTCGATCGATCTCGCGCACGACTTCACCCGTGCGATGACCAAAAGCGTTTTGGCGGCACAGGGTGGACTCGTTGTCTACCTCGCAGGGCTCCCTACCAATGAGGCTGGTGACCCGCTGACTTTCGATTGGACGGTGGTGTACGAGGCGGAAAAGCTGTTGACCGGTTGCTCCCCTGCCCGCCAATTGAAGATTGTGACGTCTAAGTCGGCCATGCAGGAGAAGATGACTCCTGAGCAGCGGCTGCTCATCCGCCGCCTCTCGGCTGAAGACTTTGCGGAGATCATCTACCTCGAGGACGACGTGATCACCGGAGGGAACATTGGAGACGAGCAAGTTGAGGTCGCAACAGCGATGATCGCCTTGGGTGGCGGCAAGGGTGTCTCAGACCGCGCCCGCAAAATGCGTAGAGATAAGCGTCCCGTGCTGCCATTCGACCTCCAACTGGGTGGATTCAGCGAGGACGGCCAAGGAGCGCTCGGCCTGCACGCAAACTTCTTCAAAGAGCCCCTGACGATGTTCCCTCTTACCGGCGAGCAAGTGAAAGGTCGTCTGGATAGCATGTCCCTACAGGAGCCTATCTACGGCGTGGACAAGATCGCAGATCTCTCTGTTGGATTGTTCCAGGCTGAAATTGAGGCCCGGGAAGCAGCACGATCTCCGGATCTTCTGGTGATCACGGCCATCGCCATTGAGTTGGCAGCTGCAAAAAAAGTTTTCGGTGTTGGCGAAGATGTACCAGCACGCTTCACCGCCCACGGCGTCCACTATTGGCCAGTGACGATTCAACGAGCTGACGGCCCACTTTCTTGCGTCATCGCTTCTCTCGGTAATGCTGGCAACGTCAATGCAACCGCCATCACAACGCTTCTCCTGTCTGAGCTTAAACCGAAAAAAGTTTTGATGATGGGGATTGCAGCGGGCCGCCGTAAAAAACTGAGCCTCGGTGAAGTCATTTTGTCCGAACGCGTCGTGTACTACGAAGGTGCGGCAGCTCTCGCCGGTGGCAAGGTTGCAGCGCGACCGGAGATGCCGCGACCTGGGCTTTCCATCCAGCAAGACCTCAATGCTTACTTTGCGACCGCCTCCCTGCCCGTTCGCCTGCAAGAGCATGCGGACAAACTCGGCTTTGCGATGCCGACTGAGTCCAAAGCAGGCGAAGTTGCTGCCAGGTTGATGGTGTCACCAGCGACCATTGCTTCCGGCGAACTACTGATTCGAGATCCGAAGCTTTTCGAAGGATTCCAAGGCCTTCACGACAAAGCTGTTGTCGCAGAGATGGAGGCTTACGGAGTATTCGACGCTTGTGACAAGCAGAACGTGCCTGTCTTGGTCGTTCGCGGCATAAGCGATTACGGGGACACGACCAAGGACAACACTTTCCACAAGGTGGCTTCTGAAGCGGCAGCCATTGTGGTCCTTGATTACGCCACTTATGGATGGAGCCGAAGACTGGCTCAGTAAATTGAGGGGCAGCACGAGGCACGCTGCGTACGATACAAACACTCCCTCGACAGAGGAAGCATGAGCTTGCTTGTCTAGTTGATCACCGCATCAAACCCAGAGTGGCAGCGCCATGAGGGAGTCCGTTTTCGGAATAAGCAGCGCCGGCGACCGCAGCAGCAACGCCTATACTAATTGCAACGAACGGGCCGCGCTCAGGGGCTATTGTGAGTTGCTCGGGTCCCAGCACCTCATTCCCCATGCCTGCTGAAGCAAGCAGAAGCCAGGGGATGCTGAAAGAACTTTGCACCCTCGCCACTTGTTTAAAGCCCGTCGCACATTAGGATTGGTTATAAATATCCAAGGACGGTCGAAATGGCTGGATTTTTCGTAGATCAGGCGGGATCACTCAAGCTTCTTCAGCAAGCTGACGCACCTAATAGCGGCTTTAGGCCGGGCCAGCTTGGCGCAATGCATGCAACATTGGCCCATTTCTCTGTGCAAGACGATCCCGCGATCATCTGCCTGCCCACTGGCTATGGAAAGACATCATTGATGATGTCGCTACCGCTTCTACTTGGAGCAACCCGGATCCTCGTCGTCGAGCCATCAAGTGCACTGCGCAAACAGGTGCACTCGCATTTTTCCAGCCTTTCAACACTCAGGCGCATCGGTGCGCTACCTGAAGACGGGCCGCTACCTTCCGCTCACTTGCATTCGGGGCGGCCGATAACACCCGAGGCTTGGGAGCAGTTGCGGGAGTTTGACGTCGTGATCTCAACCCCCGGCAGTTCTTCACCAATGATTGCCCCGGGCGCTGCCCCCGACCTCTTTGACGTGGTGATTTTCGATGAAGCTCACCATGCGCCGGCGGAATCCTGGGCAGCGTATCTGGATCACTATTCGACCGCTCGATTTATATTCTTGACAGCAACTCCCTTCAGGCGCGATGACCGCGTTATTCCGGGCAAGCTAGTCTACCGATACCCTGTGATGAGAGCCGTATCTGAAGGGGCGTTCGACCCTATCGTCTTCCGGGCGGCCCCAATAGTTAACGAGCTTGATGATGAGCATGTTGATCAGGTAATTGCCCAAACTGCAGTGGCACAGCTCGAAGAAGATATCGCTAACGGTTTTGATCATAGGCTTTTCATACGCGCCTCGACCATATCTTCCGCGCAAGCGCTCGTCCCGATCTACGAGCAACTGGGCGTTTCCGTCGCCGCCATAAGTAGCCGACTGACCAAACGACAACAGGACTTAATTGAAGCGAAGCTCATTTCTGGTGAATTGAAGGCCATCATCTGCGTAGACATGTTTGGCGAAGGCTATGACTTCCCAAAGCTCAAGATCGCCGCGTTGCACGCACCGCACAAATCACTGGTGCCCACAATCCAATTCATCGGCAGGTTCGCCAGGATTGACGACGCCACGGGACGCCCAACCCTCATTGCACCAGCATTCAGAGTGCGTGCAGCGACCGCGACTCTGCTCAGAGAAGGAGTCGATCTGGCTCAGATGATTGATGATGCCGCGCTTGCTGAGATTCAGGGCGCAGTTGAAGCCCAAGAGTTCATCGAAAGCTTGCCGGTGCGTCGGATGACTGAATCTGACTATGAATCCGTTTCTGCGTTGTCCTTCAATTTGTACGCGCACGTCCGCGGGTTTCACTGCAGTCGCAGGCCGGATTTCGACTTGCTAGGAGAAAAGGTGGGGCGAGTGCTTCGGATTGTGAAGCAGTGGGGAACGCCAGATGGCAATCTGTCTCTCGTATTGACAGCAGATGAAGCTCCTCCGAACTGGTCGACCTCAAACACGCTCACTGATATTCGGCACGAGGCCTTCTTGCTGATGTATTTTCCTGAATCGAGCTACTGCTTCATCGGCTCAACCCTCAGGACAGAGAAGCTGTACCTGACCATCATGAATATCGTTTGCCGTGCCGGCAGCCGAGGATTGAGCTACGAAGAAACGAGCCGAGCGAGGGCCGGACTGGAGGGGATGAGGTTTTTTGCTGTTGGCTTGCAGAACACGACCTTCAATTCGCAAGTCGAAACTTACCGAACCCTGACTGGCCCTCAAGCCGAGCGCGCGGTCACTGCCGGTGACAGCCGCGCTTACGCTCAGGGTCACTACTTCGGGAGTGGCATGAACGGCCAGGTGCGTGAAACCATCGGAGCCAGTAGCAGCTCTAGAATCTGGAGCAATCAGCGCCTATCCGTTCCTGACTTCTTTGCTTGGGTGCAGACGCTTCATGGGCGCATCGTAGGAGATGCTGCGTTTAGCCAAACCCACCTCGACTTGGTCAGAACGACTACGACTCTTCGGGAGCTACCAGAAGCGGTGATGGCAGCCAACTGGTCACGGCAAGGTCTCACTCGTAATCCTCGTATTCACTTCAGGACTACGCAGGAACAAGAGCTACAAACCTCCAGGCTTGTGGAGTGGGATATCCAGGCCTTTGAGTGCATTCCACAAGCCGGGCACTTGGATTTTTCGATCGTTCATGCTGAGGGGCAGATCCGTATGCGCCTGAGTCTTGAGGGTGGCCAACTGATTCGCTGCCTGGAACCAGATGCCACAATGACGATCGAGTCTAGCCAGGATGGCTGGATGCCATTGGCCGACTGGCTTAGTGAGCACCCTCCAATTTTCTATGCAACAGATAAGTCTTCGTTTGAAGGGCTAAACAAAATCGCTGCCCCTCTCCTCAGATCCCTCGCACTTGCTCCAGGTGATGCGGAGTCAATCGATTGGACAGGCTGCGCGATCGAGGTAGAGTTCCTGCCGAACAATCAGGAGCCTCGCACACTGGATCGACGTGCAGAGCTCGATGGCAAAGCAACTGTGCAGGAGCACTTGGAGCAATACCTTCTGACGCTTCCAGGTCTCCGGTGTTTGTATTATGACCATCGCTCAGGTGAGGCCGCCGACTACATCTGCGTCACTGTCAATGCAGCCCAGGAAGTGAACGTCACCCTCTATCACTGTAAAGGTGCAGGAGGGCCAGCCAATGGAGGACGAGTAGGTGATGTGTATGAGGTTGCGGGACAGCTGGTAAAGTCAGCTTACTTCTGCAACGTCGCGACCTTGCTGCATCATATGGAAGATCGCATGCATCGCAGACACACATCTCCTTCGTACTTTGTCAGTGGGGACAGGGATGAAACCTACGAGTTGCTGCGATCAACACCTGCAACGGCTCTTACCTTCACGGTGGTAGGCGTTCAACCTGGCATTCGGCGCACCATGGTTGATGAGCGCATGAGCGATTTGATGGCGTTCTGCATAGGCTACGCACGTCAGGGCTCGGCAAAAGCTTACTGGCTAGTGAGTGAGTAGCTGCAGTGTGTGTTGGAAAATGCGATGTGTCGAGGTTTCGCACCGCCAGGCTTGAGGGGGAACTCAAATTCTATTTGCACTACCACAGATCGGCGCCCAGCCATTGCATTGCAATGGCGAGCGGTTACCAGGAGGCATCGAGAATTTGCCAAATGCCCTCAATGGATCGCTGCCCTCCCCGATTCATCGCTGGTTGCTCGAAGCATTTGTTCAGTAACCCAGCACCTGATGTCAATCCGATCGTAAATGGCCCAGCATGGTCGAGCCCATCCACTTGATTACACGCTCAAGCGCGTATGAGCTACGCCCTGAGCGTGCAGTCAGATATGGCGCTTCACCCACGGCCATGGCAGTGAGCAGGAGTAAAGCCAAGCGGTGGCCACATTCCATTGGCGTGAAGCAGTTGTATAGTCGTGACGCCATCTATAAAACAAACACGGCAAGGCACTGTGAGGTTTTGCATAAACGCGAGGGCAATTGCCTGTTTACGCACAGCAGCCCCGATTTTATGGCAATGCTGGATCACGTACACCTGAGCGGGAATGTTGAAAAGTCGGTAGAGCTGGTCGGCATTCTTACCCAGGTCAGATGGTTTCATCTCATGAAATCGAGCTGGCCCTTTCAGTAGAAATGCCCCCAAGTGGCGCTGGCCTCTGACGATTAAATTACCCGATAGTACATCGCTTTCCTCACCTCCCCAATCAGCGGGCACCTCGGGCTCTTCCAACAGATTGCAGATGAGTTTCTTGATCGTCTGCTCAGGAACGTGCTTAAGCTTCCTGTACTCTGCCGCTGAGGGAATCCAGGATCCATCGATACTGGCAAACTGCTGAATGTCCTGCGGACGAAGCTCTAAGGTGGAGAAGATCGGAACCGGGAACGACGGCGCTGTCGTGATCAAGTCGCCAATGACAAACGGTACTGCATGAATGGACGAACCATCGATCCGAGTGACATGCCCAAAAATGAACAGTTTGGTCAGACCTTGCATACGCGAGAATGCGGTGTCGTTTATGAGCCCACTCTTGGAGAAGTTGATCACGAGTTTCTTCTCCTGCAGCGCGTAATCGAGCTTACCTGTGAGACTGAGAGCCGGTGTTTTGTTGGCCCATGAGAATCCCTTTCCCAACACCGGGCCGTAATGGATAAACGGAACTCCCTCTATAAGCTGGCCGTCCCGCTCAAGCTGATCGAGCGACTTGATAGCACCCGAAGCAATTGCCTGCATCACATAGGCGCCAAGTTCATTCGACAGAATGGCCGAAGCCATCAAGACATCGTGTCCTCTGAGCGCCATCGTGATTTCTGAGGGAAGCCGCTGACCGCGCAAAAACGCGAGGACGCGATCTCGGCTCAGGTAAAAGCTCACCAGTTGCATTTCGCAAGGAGCCGATTCTCCGAAGCGGGATAGAACACTCATTTGAGGCTCCATGGTAAAAAAGGTGTCTTCTAAGCCCCTTATGGAGCCAGGAGCCAGCGACATTGCTTGCATGGCCCGGGTGCCTACGTTCCCCCGCTTGCAATCTTTGATGCCGGTGCGGTAGGTAGAGTCGGGTGCAGATGCCTCATCCGCTTTACTCGAAGCTCAGCCCACCCAACTGAAGAAACTCATCCCTCGACAAGACTTTTGTCGGCACGCCTAGATAGTCGTAGACGGCTCTTACCTTGTGGTAAAAGCGGTCATCGCCAGTGATGAAATAGTCGGCTTTGGTCGCATAGATCGAATGAGTAACGTCATGCATCCGAGAACGAGATAGTTTAACGTCTTCAGGTCTAAACCTGATCTCCTCCAGATAATTCATCAACACCTCAAACACGTGCTCCAGTACCTCATGTGATTTAGAAATCTCTGGCCATTTAAGGTTTTCCAGCCCCGCTTCCTTTTTTTTCAACAGGAGCGCGTGCTCTGCAGCATACCTCTCCAATATCGCAGTATCGAAATCAGGGGTTGACAGGAAACTTACTGGAAGGTTGGAGATTTTCGAGGCACGCTTACCGCCCACATCATTCTCTTTCATTCCTTTGAGCAAATTATGCTCACGGACTTCGAGGAACTCATTACGATCGAAATGCCTCAGAACACGGATTAGGCATTCTCCTGGATGTTCTCGGTCGACATACGTTGGCTGATGATCCGGAGCAGGCAGTAACTCAACCATTTTAGAAATATTGATTACGTTCTGCAGCCGATCCTCACTACGATCTAAAAGGATCCTGAGCTCCTCCTCGCTGTGCTCCTTCCACATCAGAGATGAAGCGAGGTCTTCCATGTGGGCCGGGCTGTAAGGCAGGATGTACTTGTCTTTGATCGCGTCAACAGCCGCTCGCAAGCCTGGGATATCATCTTGCCGGTAGCTCTCGAAGAGATTGTAATCAAGATAAATCATCTTTTTTTGTGGCACATCGAACTCCATTTCGCAGAGGTTTGAAGGTCATTATTGAGCGACCTCGTCACCACATGAATCATATGCTGTGCGGCGCGCTGGAATAATTGCAAAATAGTATCATCTACGCCTCGCTCAAAGAGACATCCGTTGGTGCGGATGGCGGTAAGTGCTGCTGCTCCCTTCGCTTACACCAAGCTCGGTCGAACAGCTCACGGACTGAATAGGTGACGTTCTTATACATGCAGTCTCCTTGAGCTACTGGTGCTAGATCAGTGATTTACAGGCTCAGTCATCGCTGGAGTACATTTGTACTCCTGGCGCTGCTCATTAGCGAATCTCATTCCTTACCTATTGGAGCTGAAAGAGCAGCCGCAAACCGCCTTTCACTGAACTGCCTCTCTCCGCAGTGGCACAAATCAGAGCTATCTTTCCAAGACCTCATCATTCGCCTACGGATTGAAAGTATAGTCAGACAGGCGAAGCTGCTTGAATGTCACCTCCTCGTCGACCGACCTCCAAATGCCTCCGCGCACCTTTTCCCAGCCAAACAATCGCATCAGAGCGACGGTTGCATCCGTGGCCTTAGTGGCGGCCTGTGACTCGGTCAGGAACCCGAGGGATCGTTTGCTAAGCACCTCAATCGGTCTGTGCAGCGATGTCCAATCTGCGCCCTTCCCTGCGAAGTGCCGGTTGATTCGGACATCTGGTTTGGTGCTATAACCTACAAAATAGTACCCGCCCTCTAGCTTGAGAACGAATAAGCCATACTCCGCTCCACTCAGCACATGCCTAGACGTTGAAGATGCTTCTGGGAATTGACCCGGGGGCTGTGTCGATAGCCTATGAACGGCCTCAACCACTGGCGGGTCGACGAGGTTGGCCAGGCCGGCACTCACAACACAACCGTGGCCATGGCTGACCAGGTTTTTCTCAACATGCTCAACACTGGTATTTGCAAAGAACCCTCCGCGGACGTTGTGAAATCCATACTGCCGCATCAGCTTCAGCACGAGCTCATTCTCTGCTAGCTCCGCAGCTCGGTAGTCGACGTCTTGCAGGCTCTCGCGCATCAGCTCCTTCACTGGAGCATGCAGACGTGTCCATTCGGAGCCGCTACCGTTGAAATGCTTACGAATACGCCGATCAGGATCCTTCGCTTGGCCAACGTAAAACTTGCCGTTCTCCAGCTCCAATACGTAAAGGTGGCGGGTGCATCGTTCTAGCTTCCAATCCATGGTTGCTCTCTCTAACAGTCACTTCTGACCGCAGATCCTCCAGATGAGAAGGCCCACCGTCAACCACGCTTTCGACTTCCACTTCCGTGCGGTCCAAGGGGGCGTAAGTCCCGGGCTTTACCACTTCCGTATGCACGACTTCGGAATTCACGCGGATAATTTCGTCTTCCACCAAAGCGTAGCCGACGCCGTGCTCCGTGAAGCGAGCATTCAGCTCATCCAAACATGCTCAGTATGCGCTCGACAATCGACTCCAGGGTAATAATCAGGAGCTCCATCTGCCCACTCGCGCATTTGAATGCCAATTCGAGGACATCAAGCATGAGGTGCAGTTTATTGCCATTTCGTATCGCTAATGGATGAACGCGCTGTACGGTGGCAAGCCTCGACTGCTCCAGCCGACATAGACAAGCACACGCTACGGGACGCTTTGCACTACACCACATCCGAGACAAAGGCTGACGGGAGTCAATGGATCAGATCGTTCTTCGACAAAACCCAGGCCGACGAAATCATTATGGACGCCCGTATTTACGATGCGGAAGCACGCAGTCGGTCATTCGAACTGGTTTCCGAGGCCAGTGATGGCCTACTCCACCGACAGCCGGGCAAATGCGGAACTGTCTAGGGGTGCCTATGTCATCCAGGGCGCGGCGCCTCCCTGCTCCTCTGAACATTGAGGGCATGAACAACGAAGCCCATAGCCTGTTCGAAACGCTTGCGATTGCATCAGAATGTTGTTTTGTGGGCAGAACACCATCACTAAGTTATTCTTACCCGCAAAAATGCTCAGACCTGAGCGACCTTTCTTAGTAGGCAATATCAATCATTCGGCCAAGGGAACTCACTTGATTACAGCCTTTCACAATGACGGTTTTTCGATACCTTTAGTAGAGTCGCCTCTTATCGGCTCGACTGAGCAACCACTGTTTGCTGCTGATTCGATGACGCTTTTGGTAGGCCCCAACGGTAGCGGCAAAACGCGCGCAATGATGGGATTGGTATCGGCACTATCTGGAAAAAAGCCTGCCAATGGCGCCGCAAGTATCACTTGGGTTTCTGAAGAGATTCATAAATCAACGTGCGCCGTATACTACACCTCTGCTCCTTATCATCTGCCAATTTCAAAGCAGGGGCATCAATATCGAGCCATTAAAACCAGTCTCTCAAGTACTGAGAAGCCGCTAACCTCTGAGCATAAAGAAGTCATTGATCAGCTAAAGCTCGCGTTTGGGCTTGAAGCACGGAAAGTGCTTAATTTACCAAGGATGTCTGAGGTTGAAGTTGGCGATCTGTTGAGGCAGTTAGGAAGCCCTTCCAAAGGAGTCATCGATACATGGCCGGCCCCGTTTATCAAAAGATATAAAGAAATTGATCACATAGCTAGGCGCGACGACGGTTCTATCGATTGGGAGACTTTTCACGGTGCCAGTAGGCTTCGCTCCGAAATCATCCAGGCTTTCGGTAAGGAAATGAAATTAAGAGTAGGGGCGGAGTTTTCACTGAAAATTCGAGCATACGAGCATGTCCGTAAAGGGCGTATGCAAGGTAGCACCGCTGAACTTCAGATCTTGAACGCCCTCGGGTTTTCAACGAGCCATAAGCTACCCCAAAAACTCTCCGTCTTTAGGCAACGCTATGATGAAGCGCTGGAAAAATTTCGGAAAATTGCTGCTATTGTGGGGGATGAGCAGTTAAAAAAGAATGTTTATTACATTGATGACGATCAGCATGAGCGATTAAAATCCTTGGAGCTTGGTACGCTTGGTACGCTGAGCCTCACAGAACTGAGCTCTGGCGCAGCCGCTTTGATACATCAGTTTTCAAGCATCGAGATAGCTTGTAACGCTCTTCTCAAAGAGGCTCCCTATACAAATCTGGTGCTGATGATTGATGAGGGTGACGCGTTCCTTCACCTGGCGTGGCAGCAACGTTACATAGACTATCTTGACAAGACTGCAGCACTGCTCAAGCAAAAGTTCAAAACTGTCCAGGTCATTGTCGCCACTCACTCGCCAGTCCTCATGTCGGACTTTCCACGGGAGTGCACCTTCATACTCGATGGGAACAGCTGGTTCGAGGACTTGGCCGGGGACACAAAGCCCCGCAGGCCCTCCGAGGCCTTTGGGGCCCCTCTTGATACTGTGGTGCGTGAGGTTGGCCAGACCGGCACAATGGGAACCTTCGCGGCAAATGTAATTAAAAAAATAGTGGACGATGTTTCTAATGGTATTTCAGTCCCGCTCAAATGCATTGAAATGATCGGTGATCCCATCATTCGGCGGCAGATAAAAGGAAGATTGGTCGAGCTGGGGTTGCTGGAGCGCAAGGACTGATATGCATATTAATATTTCGGACATTTGGTCCAGCTCTGTCGAAGCTACCCATGAAGCTTTCTTGAAAGCGATCCTCGCACAAGCGTTGCCGCCTCAAAGTGCCTTGTTGGCTAAGCTACTTGGCAGACATGGAGCCAGCTTGGCCATCTCGCGACCGGCTAAGCTCAGAGAAATCATTGAAGATGTGGAGTCGTTCAAGTCAACCGCTAGCGATGCACAGCGAAAACACTTCGATGCCGCTTGCGAAAAGCTTTTTGACTATGGTCGCTTTGCGACAAAAAGCAGTAGACCTTGGAGCGCCTATCAACTTTGCATGTCTTCATCCTATCGGATGTGCCCGTACTGCCAACAAAGTTTGGCTGTAACAATTTATAGGGATCATAAAACCAGTTCGCTGCGTCCAACCCTTGATCACTTTTATCCGAAGAGTGAGTACCCTTACTTGGCTTTGTCGCTGTACAACTTGGTTCCGAGTTGCCATACGTGCAATAGCTCACTCAAGGGCAAAGAAAATTTCTTCACGCGCAGGCACCTTCACCCCTACGAAGATCTGGAAGCTATCTCGTACGATTTCGACATCGTATCCTACATTGCACATCGAGCGAGCGCATCGACTTCGCCAATGCCTCAGATAAGCGTCAAGTTACCACTCGCCAATGATCCGCTGTATGAAAAAGCTAGAAGCTCAGTTGAAACCTTTTTAGCAAGAGAGCGACTCGCTATTTCCGAACTTGAACTCTTTCGTTTCGTTGAGGCGCTGTTGGTGTACAGCCAAGGCCGGCTTGATGAAATAAATGCTTCAGTCTTTCCAGGGGGCAAATGGTCACTCACTCCCGAAACTGCACTAAATTTCTCCCGCTCCAATTACAAAAATGAATGGCTTGGTGCAATAAAGCGCGATCTTTATGATCTGGGTTGGAGTGAGTAGCAAGACTGCATGAACGAGCCCTCCACCGAGAGACAGGACACTGTTCCCCAATTAGTACGGGCTAGGTAGACAGGCATGTTAGTACAGCGCGACAAGGGTGGCGAACTGCTCGGCCAGGAGCACCGGCGCCGCTGTAGTACCGACCAGAAGCTAACCATGGTTCGCGAGAGTTTAGGACCCGGGCAGAGCGTGGCCGTATTGACCAGCCGCATCGGCACCAATGCCGAACAACTGTTCCAGGGGCGCAAGCTCCCCAAGACGGAAGCCTGTCAGCGGTTAGTGCTGGTGAGGCCGTGGTACCGGTGTCGGAGCTGAGCGATGCGCTCAAGCAAACTCGCGAATTGCAGCGAATGTTGGACAAGAAGACGATGGAGATTTAAGCCTTGATAAGGCTGTGGAGAGCGCCCTATCGCGAAAATGGATTGCGCACTCACCCTTGGTTGCCGAGGGACGACCAGTGAGGTTGGTCAGCGAAATTGCACCCCACTGTGAGTAGGCATCGCCAAGCGGTCTGTTTGGCCCTGCTACAGAGTACGGCCGTTCCTTCCCGTCAGACATTCTCCAGGTCCCGCTCCAGCGGATCGGCGAGGACGTCAGTGAAAAGCTGAAGTACAGGCCGGGCATGTTCGCCATGGGCCAGCATGTGCGCGGGAAGCGGGTCGACCGCGAGTATTGAGTCTAGGATCAGACCCGATCAATATATTTCAAATTATATGAATCGAATAATGTACGCGGCTACATTGCACTTCGCACAACTTGGCAATCAGGTCTACCTGTAACAACTCGCATCATATAATGGCTTTCGTCACTATTGCCCCAAAGGAGACATTAACTAAATATTGCATCGACAGGAGATCACAGGCCCTTGTGGCTATGCCCGTGCAAGCTAGGTAAAAGTGAGGAGCACTACATGTTTGAGTCATATGACTTCCAGCAGAGGAGCCTGTTGGTCGCAAATTGAGCTGGCCTGTGCTCATACGATGTGATGTAACGACGCATCAAAATCTGTACTGCCCTAGCTGTGTGCCCATTGCAGGGCAATCGATAAGGAAATCTAGTGGAACTTCGCCATCTACGCGGCTTCATGGCCGTAGCAGAAGAGCTTCACTTCGCGCGGGCCGCGGAGCGATTACACATCGAACAATCCCCTCTCTCAAGAACCATCAAGGAACTCGAAACAACGCTAGGCGCCCGGCTGTTTGATAGAAACTCCAGAGGAACTCGGCTGACTTGGCCTGGAGAGGTATTAGCCGCGGATGTGAAACGAATCTTCCAGGCGGTCGAGCAAGCGCGCAGCAACGTACAGGCCGCAGCGGCGGGCTACCGAGGTTCAATCCGCGTTGCGTTGTCTGATGGTGTGTTGCCCCAGCGGCTATCCTCAATTTTGGCACGCTGCCGATCTGAGGAACCTGAAGTAGAAATACGTCTTTACGAAGTCTCGCTCGCTGAGCAACTCAAGGGGCTGTGCGAGGACCTTTTCGATGTCGGTTTCGCACGCTCCAATCAAACAGGTCCAGGTTTTTCGGCTCAACCAATATGGCACACGCCGCTGGCCATCGTCGTACCTGCTCGCCACCCTCTACTGGCGTTCAAGGAGATACCGTTGCTGGAGGCATTGCGTTTTCCATTGGTGTTGTTTCATCCCAAAACGCATACCGGATTGAACGAGCAGATTACGAGTTTGCTTCGTCAGACTGGTGTCTCAATCAGCGTCGCAGAAAGGGTTTCGAGTCACGAAGTGATGATTTCTCTAATTGCCGCGGGCTACGGCATTGGGTTGACCTGCGAAGCACAGATGGCCCTATGTCAAAGTAATGAAGTCGTCACCCGCCCTTTATCAGGTAACCCTCCGCCGCTGACCAGCTATCTGCTACGCACTCAAAACACGCCCAGCGAACAGCTGCAACGATTTATTACCAGAATCTCCGAGATGGACAGCCCAGACAGGCGGCTCACGACGCAAAGCGAAGTGACAGTTTAGGTCTTAATCCAGACGGGTAAAACCATACGTTTTACTCATAAACACTTGTAGATCCTAGGTAAAAAGCGGTGCCCGCGACCGTCTCGGTCATCTGAGCCCTGACCTCAGAAGTCTGAGGCGGTCAACAAACTAAACGGGTACCAACCATGACGCATTGAGTCTTTCGCAGCCCCTAGCATCTGCCGTTCCATAGACGGACCTTGCATCTATGGAACGACTCATGATTCAACATGATCAGCTCGTTGGCACAAAGGATTACTACAGCCCGCTGGAAGCAGCGATCCGATGGAGTGACTTGCTTGAACAAGAAGCCCATGTGTTCAAGCTGGCAGCGTTGATGTCAACTCCAACGCCAGAAGCACTTGCACAGTGGCCCCTGCTCACGCTGAACGTTCAACGCCTTTACCTCGCACTACGTCGCCAAGAACTGCCCTCATGGGCACACGGCACCATCTACGACGACTCTGTGCTGGCGAAAACGCCGTACCTGATCATTCGTCATGACGATCTCAAGTATTGGATGTCCTGGGCCTACCCTGATCAGAAGCCCATGTTTCTGTTTGATCGGGATCGACGACAGCATGAAATTGATCTGCAGGATACGCGGGTCATGCCGTACACGGCCGAAGCCATTCATCTGAACATCATCGGCAGCCTACTGACATTGATGTTGGGCCAAACCTGCAGCGGCGCTCGCTATTCGACGTTCCACTCACTGGATTCGGTCATCCACACCCTGATCGCCTATCACGGAAACCGCGCTGGAATCTGTGAGCCCGCGCTGCGAACGACGTTCGAGAAAGCCAGGCGCCATCTCTGCGCTCAATCCTAACCGGCTCCTCGAGGGTGGTGCTTTACCTGCCCCTAGCTCAACCGCTAACTCTCCCTAACAAGCGCGAACAAGCGCCAAGGAATGTCCAGCATGATGTTGCAAAGTGATCTGCCTCCACCTCACCAGGAACGCCGTATATTGCGCCGGCCGAAAGTTGAGCAGAAAACCGGACTCAAGCGTTCCTACCTCTATCACCTAATGAACCTGAGCAAATTTCCCAAGCCCATCCGCATCGGCGTTCGAGCGGTAGTTGGGATTCCGCAGAGGTTGATCAATGGATTGCCGATCGTTTGGAAGATCGAGACTGAGGAGTGATGTGCGCGTGGTAACAACTTTTCCTACTCAATCCGAAACGTCAGTGAATGCTTCAAACGGGCCTCGAGATCAAACAGCATCACTGCCTCAGGATGATCCACAAACCGATACGCCCATGATCGTCACCTTGAACTGCTTGAAGCCTTACGATCTGGACCCACGGGTAACGCGCAACCCCAAGTACGATGAGATCAAGGCTTCTATCCTGCTGCGGGGGCTGGATGCGCCACCACCCATTACCCGGCGACCAGGCGAACTTCACTTTCGAATTCGCAACGGTGGCAACACTCGATTGTCGATCCTTCGTGAGCTTTGGGCTGAAACAAAGGACGAGCAATTCTTTCGCCTGACCTGCATGTTTCGCCCTTGGCCAAGTCGTGGCGAGATCCTCGCCCTGACAGGGCATCTGGCTGAGAATGAATTGCGGGGCGGACTGACGTTCATCGAACGTGCCCTTGGCGTTGAGAAAGCCCGTGAACTCTATGAGCTGGAGTGTGGCGCTACGCTTTCGCAATCGGAATTGTCACGGCGATTGACCGCGGACGGCTACCCCATCCAACAATCCCATATCAGCCGCATGCGTGATGCTGTTCGCTACCTTCTGCCGGCGATTCCGAATGTTCTGTATGGCGGATTGGGACGGCATCAAGTGGAACGCCTCGCCGTTTTACGCCGTACATGCCTCAAACTTTGGGACGAGCACGCCAAAGATAAGGACCTCGGCATCGACTTCGAATCCCTGTTTCAAGAGGTTCTGATCTCCTTTGATGGTGCGGCCGCCGAGTTTTCCTTTGAGCGCGCTCAAGACGAGATCATAGGCCAGATGGCGCACGTTCTTGGCATCGATTACGACTCGCTTACTTTGGCCTGCCAGGTTGGAGAACAACGAGCCCAGGCATTGAACCGTGTGCCTGGAGAATCCTTATCACCAATGCCAAAGAAACATCCCGCAGAACCGCTTGGCGTGACTCAGCGCGACAGTTCAGTCCCCTCTTCATCTGGTAGGCGACCTGCACCCAGTGAAGACGAAAACGGCAAGTCTGATGGTTCAGTCGACGTTAATCGCCTGCAGTCCATTCAAGCGCTGGTGGCTAAGCACGCTGGAGACGAACCGTCACTGCCTACGGATGCCTTGCCCTTTTCTCAGGGCAGCCTGTTTCCAATCTCAGATATCTGGAGCATTGATCCTTCACTAGATGAACCACGGCGCCTGCGCATTCATATCAGTCAATTTGCGCGAGAGATTTGTCAGAACGTTGCCAAGGCCGATGTTATTACCGAAATCGAGGAGGGCATCGGATTTCGTTGCAGCCTGAAATCAGTCGAGCCCGAATCCTCAGCACCGTTGACCTTACTCGCTCTACTGGAAACGCTGACGTCCCCTTCTACATCCACAAACGTTCCGCTAGACATCGGCCCGCTGCTGTTGGGGACCACACAACCCGAAACACAGGCTAACCGATTGAGCGACGACGATCTGATCCGACTGTTTCGCTTGATTCGCTTGGCCCGGCGTTTGATTGATCTCAAGACAGCGCTCAACAGCGAAGGCGATGTGCATTCCAGGGAGGCCCAATGACAATACCTCATCCGATAAATCAAGCCGTCATTGCGCAGGCTTTGCACGATTTACGTAACGGTCAACTCCGACGCTGCAAGACGATGGGATTCGCCGACGAAGACCTGGCCGTGCTCAAGGAGCCCTCCTTGATCAGCATCCTCGTCAACGCTCGCGTACCGTGGTGCACCGTTCAGGTAAACCGAGGTGTGCTCCACAAGATCCTGGGTCAGGTGAAGGACGCGACCCAGGAAATCGCTGACATCGACCGGATGCTGCGCCTGGGGGCCAGCACGGACATGGTCAGCTCCCTCTATGGCCTCAGTCATCAAGAAATAGCATTACGCCGAAACATACTGGGGTTGCCCAAACGTAAAGGTCGACACCACGTGCTTAGCGAGGCCCAGGACATAATGCTCTGGGAACGTTGGCATCCTCGGTTCAAGGCCCGAAAAATTCGCGTGAGCGATGACAGAGCGCTATTGGATTTGGCGCTTGATCTGGCTGAGGAGCTTTCATTACCAGCCTCCGTGATCTGGGCAGCGGTCAAAGGCTGGATCGATCAAGGGTTGGTCTAGTACCGTGAAAACTTCAGGCCCGTCACCACTTACCTCAGTACTCGATACTGCGCTGAAGAGTTTGCGCTCACAAAGCACTCAAGGTAACGGAGACGGTTTCTTATTCAGCGGCAATCGCCATGAGACGGTCCCCCGCTCATTGCTGTTGGATGATCGCCTGACCCCACTCGAACGCAATGCCTGGCAAGTCTTCCGAATGCTACTCAACGACGATGGGGTCACCGCGTTTCCCACGTACGAAACGCTGCGACGTCACTTGGCGTCTGTGCCTTGTGGTGCGCAGGCCTCTCACGAAACGGTGGCCAAGATACTAAAGCAACTGCGGTTGACGCGTTGGCTGAGCCTGGCGCGTCGACGTCGGGACACACGTACAGGACGAGTACTGGGAAATTTATATGTGCTACATGATCGGCCTCTGACGCCCTTTGAGGCCATGCAGATCGACCCTGAATATATGCTTTTGGTCAGCCAAACACTCAAGCACGCCAATAAGGGGATCCAACGTGTTGGATTGGTCGTGCTGGAGGAAATCAGTCATGACCCCAGTGTGCAAACACGGCTGCTACCAAGCCATTTGCAGGTTCTTGCTGCTCGCTTGCAGGAACAACAGACCGGCGATCTCAAGCCTGTGTCTGCATCCGAAGAGCGGGCTGTGCAGGCTCTTCGGAAAGAAGCGGCCCCGTCTTCGGAATCCGAATCAGGGCCAAGGGCCGCGCAGTCCCACGGTCTTCGGCAACCGAAGTCAGCGAGTACGTTAAGTACAAAAGCGTTAGAAGTACAACGTACTAGGGAGCGCTTGCCGGATGAATCAGAATTGGCCCTTCCCTCTCGCTTTGCATCACTCACACCCGCGCAGCAAGCCGGCGCGAAAGTTGCCTTGATGCAACTGCCTGCACCGATGCGACAGGCCGTCGTGGATGAATGGGCAACCCGTTGTCGGGACGCTCATATACGCAATCCTGCTGGTTACCTGTTCGGCATCTTGCAGAAAGCCATGCAAGGTCATTTCACCGTCTGGGCGGCCAAGGACAATTCAACCGAACCCGTCTGCTCACAGACTAAGCCCAAGCAGTCACCTAAAGCTGAGCGCGATCCTGCCGTCGCCCACTCTTATTTGGATGAACTCAAGGGCCTGCTCAGGGACCGGTAACCCGCCATTGTCCGGGCTATCCCCAGGGGATAGCGGAAAAACATCTCCTGGTGGGTAATCAGGCTTGAACGGCTTGCGCATTGTTCGCTGACAGCTCTTTACCATGCCTTAAAGCTGAGCCCTCCCCCACGATTTGAGAGAGCTCTTATGGCGAACGATCTGCAATTGAACCTCGGAACCCTGCGTAGCAGCATGCAGTTGACACTTCATACCCATCAGGCCTCCCGTATCTGGCATGGCCGAGACGCCTCACAGGGTCGCCCCACCATCATCGGGCTCAACGGCTTCATTGCCGTGATGAACAAGATGAAACGTAGTTCAGAGCTGGATGACCCCTACGCTGACGCCTGGATGGTAAAAATCGAAGACAAGCTCAACAGCACCAAAGCCACCCTCAATGCCCTACGTGAAAAGGTCGACCTGGCGTTATCAGAAGTACCTCCCGCTTTGAGCCTAGGCGAAAACCTCAACGTACAGCCCGTCAAACTGCCTTTGTTCGTCAATGCTCAACTGGGTTTTATGGCGGTGTTCCTGCTGGCCGATTATGACGACATCGCACGCCGCTTGATTCTGGCCCATCACACCGCGCTGATTGATCGAACCACCTTGGAGCGTTGGCTGAACGAGGGAGCACATGCCCTGCGAAGCCTTTTCAGCCTGGCTCAGCAATTCAAACCCTCCGGCACAAAACGTGTGGACTTTGAGACCAACACCCCTGCTGCTGCCCTCGCCAAAACCCGATTTGGTGATGTTTCCAAAGATGTCCTGGAAGGCACGTGTCGCTCACGCTTCGCTGCGCCCCTGGCCCGTCGGCTGGCGATCCATGACTCGGAGCATAAGGACAATGACAGCGCCGACGCTGCCGTCGACGGTCCTGATTCACCTGACGATGACGAGGCAGCTCCCAGGCATCCACAGTCTGAAGAGGAGGATCGGTAATGGCCCTTCATTACTTCACACCACTGGCCCAATCGGACTTTGAGCAACTGCAACACACAGCCTACCTAAAAGGCCTTTTTAAGCCTTTTAAAGGTAAGGGGTGTTTGGAGGATTGGGCCAGCGAATGCATTGCGCTGCGCGACGAGTTGAAGACGTTGGCGCAGGGGCGAATTCTGACGCAAGCCCGGCGCTATCCATTCAATCTGCTGGCAGCCCAACTGACTCCGCACAGCAGCGGGGCCGGGACAACGTTTCTGCGTTGGCGCAGCCCGGACCGCACAGCGATGGGAGTTTCATTGTGGCAGCAATGCATCGAAAACGAGGCCACGCCCAACCTGGTGATTGACGACCTTTACGCCCTGGAGCAACAGAGGATCGTGCTGAACATGCAAATCGGCCTGGTCCATACCCTGGCCCGTCAGGCCAATGACTGCGCGATCAAAATGGCATACGCCGAAGAGATCTATCAACGCTGCGTTATGCAGCGCGCCCTTACTTGAGCGAGCCCTTTTATGAGTACTCATTTTTTTGGTGAAGGCAACATCGGATCGGTTCCCGAGTTTCGGGAGTTCAACAACCGTAATGACGAGCCACGTCGACTGCTACGGCTTAACGTTTACTTCGACAACCCGGTTCCCATCAAAGACGGCTATGAAGATCGAGGAGGCTTTTGGGCTCCGGTCGAGATCTGGCATCGCGACGCGGAACGTTGGAGCACGTTGTACCAGAAAGGCATGCGGGTGATGGTCGAAGGTCGCTCGGTGAAGGAGGAATGGTCGGATGCGGACGAGAACACCCGGGTCACCTTCAAGATCGAGGCTCGACGCGTGGGTATTCTGCCCTATCGCATCGAGCGAGTGCAGCTCGGTGGCAAACCGGCTTCAGCCGATAGTGACGATCACTAATACGATGTTTGAGGGCGGCTACTTATCAAGCCAAAAACGATGATCTAGTGAATGACATGCCCATACACAAGACAGTGGAAACAGGGCCACAAAAAACACTGAGCGACAACCTTAGGAAACACTCCGTAACCGCTTAGTAGGTTGACAGCAGCCCCCCAGCGAAGCAATTTACACAGGTGTCTTGCTGACGTGTTCAGCTACATGCCAGCCGTAAGGATCCTTTCATACGGCGCTGCGATGTTTCGCAGGATCCAGCCCAATGACTGCATCGTTTCGGTAGCGCAGTCAGTCGACCTAAGGTCGATAGAAACACAGATTTTCTCACCCACGACGGGCCTTTCCCGTCGTGGGACAAGGCCCTTAATTTTTTAGGAGGCCTTAATGAAAATGGAACTGGCTCTGTACCAGGCACTGATCGCGATCAACGTGCCCGAGCCCAAAGCCCATGCAGTAATCGACGCGTTGGAGTTTGACTTGCAAACATCACTTGCAACCAAAGCAGATGTAGCCGTACTACGTGCGGAGTTAGCTCAACTTGAGGTTAAGCTCACAGTCCGTATGGGTGTCATGCTGTCAGCCGTGGTCGGCGTTCTCATTGCTGCAATGAAATTCATCCAGTGATCCTGTTCATTCACTGATGCTCGTTGAAACCACCTGTTCATCACAGGTGGTTTTTTTATCCGTCCTCATGACTGAGCTGCAAATTGCCAGGCCTTCAGTCAGCACCCAGTCAACATCAGCTTGATGCAACCGAAATTTCGAGAGTTTCACACCAAAGGTAACGGGCGATCTGTGATGACGTGCTTCATTACTAACGTCGAGGTCAACCGCTGCACATTTGGTAACCTCGATAGCTCCTCATCGTAGAGCTTCTGAAAAGCCGGAAGATCTGCGGTTACTACTATGAGCAGGTAATCGGGATCACCAAACAGTCGTTGCGCTTGGACGATGTAGGGGATGCCCGGTAGAGCACTCTCGAAATCCGCTACGGCTTGCTGGTGCCCTTCTCGTAGCGTCACGAACACAAGCGAAGAGAAATTGAGCCCTAACTCGGGTGCAGAGAGGTGGGCGCGGTACCCTTTGATCACGCCTGCATCTTCCAAGGCTCGAACGCGCCGATGGCAGGGTGACAAACTTAGCCCGACGCGCTCAGCCAGGTCTGTGAGTGACTGACGACCATCCACTTGCAGCTGCGCAAGAATCCTCTTGTCGATACGATCCATTTCGAAAAACCTTCTATTGCTGGCGCACATAATGAGTAACTTTGCAAGATAATACCATGAGGCATTCTTTATCCTTCTCCCACAGTTTATTCCAGGGCCGTTAAGTGCCGTATTGGATAGGTGAGAAAGGAAAAATTGATTATGAGCGCTTCTTTGATGATGGCCTTCTGGGCCGTATCGTTTCTATTTGTGATCACGCCCGGGGCCGACTGGGCCTACGCCATTTCCGCTGGATTGCGAGGCCGTACCGTGGTGCCTGCAGTGTCGGGCATGCTATCTGGCCATATTCTGGCCACGCTTATCGTAGCGGCGGGTGTGGGTGGCGTGCTGGTGAAGATACCCTATGCGTTGCTGACGCTTACTCTGATGGGGGCTGCTTATCTCTTATGGCTTGGCCTCAATATGCTGCTGAAGCCCTCGATGCCCACTCAAGGGAACGCCGCTGATGAAGGAGGCTGGATGACGTGGGCGCTCAAAGGACTTTGTGTGAGCGGTCTAAACCCTAAAGTTTTGATGCTGTTCCTTGCTTTGCTGCCTCAGTTCACTGACTCAACTGCCGCCTGGCCGGTTGGAGCTCAGATTCTGGCACTCGGATTGATCCATGCTTTCAGTTGTGGCGTTGTCTATCTGGCGGTGGGATATGGCGCCCAGGCAGTGCTCACCTCACGGCCTGGTGCAGCTCTCAATGTTAGTCGGATCTCTGGTGCCGCAATGATCGTAATTGCGATCATCCTCGCTGCTGAGCGGCTGGCCGCTTGATAACCAGAAACCACATGCCAGAACAAAATAACGAACCCTAGGGTAGTCACCGTAATGGACGGATGGCTCTGTCCCTGATGTCCATTCTGTTTCAGCCGGCGGCACATGACGAATCAGTCGAAGCAGATATCACTGTACTCACGTTTCGCTACTGGTTATGCCTATCCACTGACGGACAATACGCCTTCCGCGCAAATCGCTTTGACGCTCGCATCAACAGGCTCCGCCGGCGCATCTTCCTGAGCCCCTCAACTCCTTTGCCGGTCACGCCATGCGACTCTTTCTGTGTGAAAAACCCTCTCAGGGCAAAGACATTGCCCGGGTGCTCGGTGCCCATCAACAAGCCAATGGCTGCTTCAAGGGTGCAGGCGTCAGTGTGACCTGGTGCATTGGACATCTGGTCGAAGCGGCACCACCAGAAGCCTATGACGAACGCTTCAAACGCTGGTCGCTGGACCACTTGCCGATCATCCCAACTACCTGGCAGGTCAGCGTTAAAACAAACACCTCTGCGCAGTACAAAATCGTCAAACAACTATTGGCCGTTGCCACTGAACTGGTCATCGCAACCGACGCCGATCGTGAAGGTGAAATGATTGCCCGCGAGGTGCTTGAGCTGTGCCGGTACCAAGGTGCTATTCAGAGACTTTGGTTGTCGGCACTCAACGAGGCTTCTATTCGCAAAGCACTGGCCCAGCTACGGCCGGCAGAGCAGACTCAGCGCTTGTATCACTCTGCCCTCGCCCGCTCTCGAGCCGATTGGCTGATTGGCATGAATATGAGCCGCCTGTTCACCCTCCTCGGTCGGCAGTGCGGTCACAACGGAGTGCTGTCGGTCGGGCGAGTTCAGACACCGACGTTACGGTTGGTGGTCGATCGTGATCGGGAGATCGAAAGATTTACGCCCGTCGCTCACTGGGTTATCGAAGTGCACCTCTCTCTTGCCGGGCAACCTTTTACAGCGCAGTGGGTGGCGCCAGACACTGCGATCGATACCGCGGGTCATTGCATACGTCAGGCGGTAGCGCAGCAGGCGTTACAGCATCTCAAACAGGCAAGCGTTGCGCATGTACTGGACGTTGAAACGCTTCGTATTCGAGAGGCTGCGCCGTTACCCTTCGACTTGAGTACCTTGCAAGAGGTTTGCTCTCGACGCTTAGGGTTTGGCGTGCAGCAAACCCTGGACATAGCTCAATCACTTTATGAAACCCATAAAGCCTGCACTTATCCTCGTACCGACTCAGGCTATCTACCCGAAAACATGCGGGATGAGGCGCAAGCTGTACTGGACGCGCTGATCATCAGCGATCCCTGCGTGGAGTCGCTGGTGCGGTCCGTCGACCGCAATCTGCGTTCACGTGCCTGGAACGATGCTCAGATCACAGCGCATCACGGCGTCATCCCGACGCTGGAGCCCTTTGCGCTGGATGCGCTAAGCCAGGACGAACGCGCCGTCTACGCATTAATTCGGGCCCATTATCTGGCTCAATTTTTCCCGCATCACGAATATGACCGTACCGTTGCGCGATTCGACTGCGGAGGCTGGGTGTTGAAGGCCAAAGGCAAGCGGATCATTGAGCCAGGTTGGCATCAGGTGCTGCAAAGTGATCTTAGCGCTGATGAAGATGAGGCTTCGCAACGTAGCCAGTTACTGCCCGTCCTGGAGGAAGGTACTGGCTGTGATGTACAGCAGGTGACGCTGAAGTCCCTCAAGACGCAAGCCCCCAAAGCGTATACCCAAGGTGAACTGATCAAGGCCATGAAAGGAGTTGCCAGACTGGTGACCGATCCCAGACTCAAGCAGGCGCTCAAGGACGCTACGGGTATCGGGACTGAAGCGACACGGGCCAATATTATCAGTGGGTTGCTCAGCCGCGGTTATCTGTACACAAAGGGTAAATCTGTACATGCCTCTGAAGCGGCATTCACGTTGATCGACTCGGTTCCACCCGCTATTGCGGATCCGGCCACTACCGCCATTTGGGAACAGGCATTCGATCAAATTGAATCCGGCCACATAACGTTGGACAGTTTTCTCGCTAAACAAAGTGCCTGGGTCACTCAGTTGGTTGAGCATTACCGGACCAAGACCCTGTCAATGCACATTCCAGGTGGCCCAACCTGCCCGCTATGTGGCGCCCCCATGCGTCAACAGCATGGCAAACACCGTACTTTCTGGTCATGTACCCGGTACCCTGATTGTCGCGGTGCCCTTCCCGTTGCTGCCGCAGCATCGAGTACCAAACACCGCAGAAAGCCAAGTCGCTCGAAGCCACCAGGTTATTGAGCGACTCGCCCAAGCACGCTTCTCCTTCTGTAACAGCGTGCGCGTCTCGTCCGGTCAACAACCGGTCACGTGAAGGAACACATACTCCTAATGGTGTTGCAGCACCAAGTTACTGTGGAACAAAGCCAAGCCGAAGGGTCTCCTGATCGCCCTGAAAGGACGATCAAGGAGACCTTTCGGGGTGGACGTAATCGGTACCGGCACCCGCCGGTTAACAACGGGCTCCTTTTGTACGCGGATGTGTGCCTCACGATACCGACCCAAGCCACGAGACGGGTCGGGTGAATGGCTGTGATGGGTCTGGTTATGACGACTACCAGACACTTACACAACCCACGGGTGGCTTCTTGATTCAAGCCGAAGGTCACATCTTCGGCGCCTCTGTTCCTCCCCCATTTATGCGCCGCACTTGACCTATATCGTCAGGCGTTTGAGCGCGCACCAGGGGAAAGACAAGCCCATGAGACAAGTGTAACGACGTGAACGCTGACAGCCCCGTTACGAGCCATTGGAAAGCAAACGATGCCTGTCCGACATGGATCGTTAAGCGCCTGTCCAGCGCACTCTCGAAATGCGGTACAGAGCATGAAGGTATTGATCGCTGACAAGTGGATACTCAAAAACCATCCTTGGTTCACGCATCGCCGATCACGGATCGGTGGTTGCCCAGGCAGCGAAGGTCTTCAAGGCTGCGGCGTGAATGGTTCACGTTGACCCTCCCAGTTCGCTCAGCATCGCTTTCGCGGACGTGCGTCTTAAATGACGTTGATGCCCTTCACTTCCTCGTGCGAGTTCGTCCGAACATCACACATCACTTGATCCAAGGAGTCACCACGATGAAAAACTCTACGCTTGCACAGCTTTCCTCCCTGTCCCGAACCACGCGCACTGATCATCTACCTGCCGCGGCAGATAACACCGCAGCCGCTTTCTTCTTTGCCTGGAAACAAGGTGTCGCCTTGGCTGGCCACACCTACTTTGGCGATGGATCCATAGCTGGTTTCAACAAAGCCAGTTGCAGATGGGATCTGAGGCCCATCATGCGCATGATCGACAAGAACTTTGAGGTTTTGAGTAATCATGAGCGAATTTTTCTGGCTGCGATGGTGAGCTTCCATGACACCAACAAAGGCTGCCACCTGCTCAAGCAGGCGGGTGTAAAAGGCCTGGCTGATCTCGGGCTTTTAGTGCCTGGGCAGCGTGACGTCATCGCCTCACTGATCATGCACTACCACGGCTGGTAACCAGCCTCCTCTAAACACCGGGACACGCCACAAGCGTTGTTTCCCTGTCGCATCATCTGACTATTCACCCATAGGGGGCAACCGTCCCCATCGGGTGTGGTGCCTCCCACTGCTCTTTCAGCTCCGGAGGCATCTCATGAGCAACACGTTTTCTGAAGTCGAGTACTTCGATCTTCATATCACTGGACTGGGTTATCTCAATCGCATTCGCGAAGTGAAGCTCAAGAAAGGTGAATCGTTTTTGGCGTGCGACATTGCAGCGCTCAATGGTCCGACTGACTGCGCGGAGTACCGGCGCTTTGACGTCCGAGTCACTGGCGAAGACGCACAACATCTCGTTCGTCGTCTCGCCAAGGTTGTCGAATTGGAACGCAAGGTCTTGGTCGGTTTTCGCCTTGGAGATCCCTGGGTGGACACCTTCACTTACTCCAAAGGCATAAACCAGGGGCAAATGGGAGTCAGTTTCAAAGCCCGCCTGCTTCTACTGAACTGGATCAAGGTCGACGGAACGCTGGTGTACAAGCGCGAGCCGACGAATCAAGACAGTCCGGCGCCTGGAGCACCAGCACCGACTGCAGTTGCGCAATCCCAGAGCCCAAGCGAAGGGGCTCCCTTCTGATTTCAGATCCGGCAACGGGTCTTGGTTTTTCCTAATCGTCGTTCACTTTCGACGTTTGACTATTCCCACCCTCCTCGTGAGCGATGACGCCCGAGGTGGGTGTCATGGCCCATCTTTAAATAGGAAGCAGACCATGATTGTTATCAAATTTGGTGGTTCGGACAATCTTATTGCTGAGCACGGCGCCCTGGTTATCACCCCTGGTGTCGATGCCTTGATGAGAACGAAGCGCTTGGATCCGTTCTACTACTTCGGCCGTCATATCCTTGGCGACTGGGGAGACATCTGCGATGAGGATCGTCAGCTCAACGAAGAAGCACTGATGTGCAACTATCGATTGATGTCTGTCTACCACGTCGACGAGATCGAGCCGGGGTTCAAGTTGTGGATCATCACTGAAGCTGACCGCAGCGTGACCACCATTCTCCTACCTGAAGAGTATTGAGGCCTGCGGCCAGGCCTCCCTCACCTTTCAGCCATCAATCTTAACGGCCTCCTTGGAGGCCGTTTTCTTTGCGGTCATAAAACGGGAATGTGCTGTTTCCTATTGATCGCTGCGAAGGCGGCACCTGCTTGAGATCCTTCACAGATCGTCCCCAGGAGCCCGATGTATGCCAGTGATTCCTCTGCGTTTACTTCTACCCATGCTGCTGAGCAGTCTTTCGCTCACGGGATGCCTAACCACTGAGCAAATGCCTGCCGCCCCCGTAGTCGAGACTGCCGTTACTCACCCGTCCGATCAATACATTCCTGTGCAACGCTATGGACGCTATACCTTGGTCGAGCTTGCACCCGAGGCGGCACAGCAGAACCTGCTGTTGCAGGTCATAGACATAGACCTGCCCAGTACCTGGTCTGCCTCAGTACCAGACGCTCTTCGTTATGCCCTACTACGTACGGGCTACCAGCTTTGCGAGCCTACACCTCAGAACGCGAGCCTATTTGCTCTCCCATTGCCTGCTGCTCATTTGAAGCTAGGGCCGATAGTGCTGCGCGATGTATTGCAAACCCTGGCAGGTCCAGCGTGGTCGCTACAAATCGATGAGCAACATCGCCAGGTCTGTTTTAGGTCCTCGATTAACCACTCGACTACAGGACCAGAGGCAAACGCGCCCCTCCGCTCGGAGGCTTCCCTGTGATTTATTCCACGCTCTCAGATACACCAATACGTACCCGACTGATGCACTGGACAGCGCCTCTTCTTTTCGCGTTAACGTGCTGCACACTTATTGCACATCAAAAGTCACTGTCGACCCTAGCCCAAAGGCTTGATGGGGCGAATGACGAAACCCAACTCCAGCACCTTGAGAGCAAAATCCAGGAACTGGAGCAGTTCATCCTGACGACCCAGCAAGCGGACGATACGGCAACTCGCTCAGCCATCAACAACATGCGAGATGAGGTGAGTGAGCGCTTCGAAGATATTAAGCTAGCTCTTATCACGCATGTGTCCCGTCAAGACCTGAACGCCTTACTGCAACGGATCGAGTCGATCGAGGCCAGTCACCAACGGCCCATACAACCTCTCCCCTCGCCCACAAACACCTATCGAAAACCGAAGAAAAAAATTGAGCCTGAGATCCAGGTACTGGGCCGGGAACTGCGCGGCGGGCACCCATTCTTGGCCGTTGGGCCGGCAGGTATTCAATCGCTGGATCATAGCCACCTTCTCAGGGTCGGCGACTCGTTTCAGGGTTGGAGGCTTGAAGGATTCGACGAACAGACCGCGGTGTTTGTCGCCGATGGCATTACTCACCGCTTGAGCATTCGATAGGAGTGGCCATGTCTCGTTTACGATTGCTGAATTCGCTGATCTTTTCGCTTTGCTTCGATGCTCATGCGAATGAAAGCGCCACGAACACCTCCATCGAGGCCAACGCCAAGTTCCGTGCAGATACGACTCTTGCAATGGAAAAAACACTACTTGCACAGCAGTGGGGCCTACAGCGGGAGGAACTGGATCGATTTGACGCGCTGATGAGAGGGCCACTGGGCACCTACTCTCCAAACCTGGACCCGTTAAGCGCACTGGGAATTGAAGCGCCTACGGATGCCGAGCGACAGCGCTATGCACGACTTCAGGTGGAGGCAGAGGCTTTGCGCGTTGAGAAGTTGCTCGGCTACCAGCGCGCCTATGACCAAGCTTGGAAAGATCGCTATCCGGGAATGTCACTCATCAACCTACCTCCCATCAGCAGCCCCCTTATGTTCAAACCTGCCGAGCGAAAATCCGTCTTCGTTCGGTTGGACTGCCCCGAGTGCGATCAGAAGGTCAGGCAACTGTACACGTCAGGCACCGCGTTCGATCTTTATGTTGTCGACAGCGAACAAGACGACAAGCGCATTCGGCAGTGGGCGCAAAAAGTCGGCATCAAACCCAAAAGGATTCGAGACGGGAACATCTCCATCAATCATGACAACGGACGCTGGGCATCCATCGGCGCACACGGAGACTTACCGGCAGTGATGCAGGAGGTAAATGGTCGATGGCTGCGCCAGTAAACATAAACAGCGCACGGCGAGGCGTCCCTTGTTTTGCTATGCAATTGGAGGTGGCCTGCACCAGAGGATCATGGCTTCTGCCCCTTACAGCTGGGGACTTTAGTCGTCATTGCGCTAGACCGGTCGAAGTTGCGCGGATGTTTAAACCAGCGCTTAAACATCGTGTAGCATTACGAAATGACACCGGTCTGGTGCAAACCAATCAGGACCATCGACAGCGGTTTTATTGGCACCCTGATCAGCCGTTGCGGCCCGATCGGTATCTGGAAGTTGCCGCGATTCGTTTGCTGCCGTTTCGCCCGAGTGAAGACGGAATCTTTGCTGCGGGTCTTGCTCATCGTCCTGACTTCGGATCGCTGGCGGCACGTTATCGACAATACCTAAGCGAAAATCTGCCCCTTATTGGCTTTGTAAGGATACTCACGCCATGAAAACACGTTATGCATGGACCGGCCTCATATTGGCGTTCTACTACGGCGTGTGTGTGGCTGACGCCCCCAGGCTCAGCTACGCGCAAGAACGCTACAGCGAAGAAGACTTTCTACCGGTTCGCTCGACAAACCTATCCCCTGGAGCTGTCGAACGAAGAACGTTGGACGCGACAGGTCTTCCTGCGTTCTTTCTGATTGGAGACGATGCTCGCTCTAAGTCCTGGTTAAAACAGCGTCTACCGCAGTTGGCGAAACTCAAGGCAGTTGGTCTGGTAGTCAATGTCGAATCGAAGATGGCACTTGCTCAACTTCGTCAGGCGGCCCCTGGCCTGACCCTGACCCCGGTAGCTGCTGATGATTTGGCTCAACGCCTTCACCTTCAGCACTATCCCGTGTTGATCACTGCCAGCAGCCTTGAGCAGTAGTAATGACAGAGAGCCACGCCGTAGAAACGCTCTTGCGGCCGGCTGTTGAACTGTACAGCGTCGCCGCCTGTGGTTCAGCGGCGATTCTGTGTCTTGCCGCTCCCTGGTCGCTGGCACTGACTCCCACTTTGGGAGCTGGAGCGGCGTGTATCTGTGCAGTACTGGGTGCCATTCGCTTGAGGCAAGCCTGTATCGTCCTACGTTATCGCCGGCAGATGAGGCGGTTGTCGCGTTACGTGATGACCAGTCGTGAAATTCCTGTCAGCCACCAACGCTTGTTCGTGGGTAAAGGATTTCGGTGGGATCAACGCCACACGCACCGTTTAATGCAGACCTATCGGCCTGAGTTTCGGCGGTATGTGGAACCGTCTGCTTTGTACCAAGTTGCACGTCGAGTGGAAGCCCGGCTGGAGTTCGCACCCAGCCCCTTGAATCGGCTGCCTAGACTCATCAGCTGGGACCATCCCTTTAATCCTGTCAGACCGTTGCCTCCCGTAGGGGGGGGGCCCCGCCTCCATGCCGTAGAACCTCAAGAACTCGATGTCACCCTCCCCCTGGGTGAGAGGGTTGGCCATACCCTGGTACTTGGGACGACTCGAGTCGGCAAGACTCGATTGGCGGAGTTGTTCATCACCCAGGACATCCGTCGTGGTGAGGTCTGTATCGTGTTCGACCCGAAGGGGGATGCCGAGCTGCTCAAACGCATGTACGTTGAGGCTCAACGCGCAGGGCGTGAGGGGGAGTTCTACGTATTCCACCTGGGGCAACCCTCGATCTCAGCTCGCTACAATGCGATTGGACGATTTGGGCGTATTACCGAGGTCGCGTCCCGCATCGCTGGGCAGTTGTCAGGAGAAGGCAATTCCGCGGCGTTCAGGGAATTTGCCTGGCGCTTCGTCAATATCATTGCCCGTGCCTTGGTTGAGCTGGGGCAGCGTCCGGACTATCTGCTGATTCAGCGTCACGTGATCAACATCGACGCGCTGTTTATCGAATACGCAGCCTGCTTCTTTGCCGAAAAAGATCCCAAAGCTTGGAACGTCATTGTCCAGCTCGAAGCCAATATCAGCGAGAAGAACACCCCGCGGCACATGATAGGCCGCGAGAAACGGGTGGTCGCGATTGAACAGTATCTGGCACAGGCGCGACTGTATGACCCCGTCCTTGATGGGCTGCGCTCCGCGGTGCGCTACGACAGGACCTATTTCGACAAGATTGTTGCTTCGCTGTTGCCGCTGTTGGAGAAGCTCACCACCGGTGACGTTGCTCAGTTGCTGGCTCCCGATTACAGGTACCTGCCAGACTCGCGACCGATATTTGACTGGATGCAAGTGATCCGCAAGCGCGCCGTTGTTTATGTCGGCCTTGATGCGTTGTCGGATTCGGAGGTGGCTTCAGCCGTCGGCAATTCCATGTTTTCTGACCTTGTTTCTGTGGCGGGCCATATCTACAAATTCGAGGTCGACGAAAGGCTGTCTGATGCAGAAGTAAATCAGAAAATACCCATCAATGTTCACGCTGATGAATTCAACGAACTGATGGGCGATGAGTTTATCCCGATGATCAACAAGGGTGGTGGTGCAGGCATCCAGGTCACGGCATACACTCAGACACTCAGCGACATTGAAGCGCGAATCGGCAACCGGGCCAAAGCAGGCCAGGTCATTGGCAACTTCAACAATCTGTTCATGTTAAGAGTCCGTGAAACGGCTACGGCCGAGCTGCTCACCAACCAGTTGCCCAAAGTCGAGGTCTATACAACCTCGGTGATGAGCGCGGCCACCGACAGCTCAGATCCCCATGGAAATACCGCGTTTACCTCGAACACACAGGACCGAATCACCGCCACCAGCGTTCCGATGATTGAGCCTGCGCATGTGGTCGCTCTACCCAAAGGCCAAGCATTCGGATTGATTGAAGGTGGTCAGCTTTGGAAAATTCGCATGCCCCTGCCCGCGCCGGATCCTGATGAAATCATGCCCAAGGACCTACAGATGATGGCCGGCTACATGCGCAAGCGTTACGTCGCAGCGGACGAGTGGTGGAGTTCGGCAACAGAGCAGGATCAAGACGCGCCGTTACCTGAGGATCTTCTTGATGGGGCTGCACAAACGGAGTCTACGCAGCTATGAGCGGCCCTTCAGCGACTGCCCAGCATCAGCAGCGGCAACAGCAAGGGGTGTTCATCAATCTGCTAACCCTGCCCTTTCGGTTCGTGGCCGTTCTGCTTGGATCGCTGTTGCTGAACATTGTGATCGAATGTGTCGGCATATATGTTTTCTGGCCAGAAGAAGGCTGGCGGCATTCACAGCGAATGTTTGAATACGAACTGGTTCAGCTGTCCAACGACTTCAAGCGCAGCGCACTGGTGCAGGAGCCGGGACGAAGCGCCCGAGAAATCGTCCAGTTTGTGTATGACGAAGTTCTGGTAAATACGGGTGTTACCCATGCACTGATGAGCACATCGCAGCGTGCGCAGGATGCTCGTATTGCCGATGCTCGCTCGGCTCGTGACTACATCGGGGCGTTCTACTCGCACCTAGAAAACAACCTCATCGCTGCAGCTTTTAGCGTACTGGTTTTCATCGTCCGCTTGCTTGTACTGTGTTTGTCGGTGCCGCTCTTTCTCGTAGCAGCATTTATCGGGTTGATCGATGGGCTCGTACAACGAGACATCCGTCGATTCGGTGCAGGCCGCGAGTCAGGGTATGTCTATCACCGCGCCAAGGCCTGCGTGATGCCGTTGCTCACCTTCCCCTGGGTCATCTATCTGGTGCTGCCAGTGAGCGTGAACGCCGCTTTTATCTTGCTGCCCAGTGCGGTCCTTCTTGGGGGTGTTATAAGCCTCACAGCAAGCAGGTTCAAAAAGTATCTGTGATCTCTGCCTTGCGCAGATGTAGGACCGCCAAGTCATGCTCTCGAAGGGCCAGGGCGGGCTCCTTCCCTTCGTTGAAAAGGCGCTCACTGTTTTCGGTATGAGCCAGCGCTTTGCTCAAATGTAGACGCCTCAATTCAGGGCCAGAAAGGACACGCTCGGCCGCCGGGTCAAGCAAAACACCTTCAAAACACCGTACCCGCTGAACAGGATCCGTAAGCGAATATGCTTCATCCAACAGCATTGCGATTCGCTCTTCATCGAATCGAAGCTGCTTAGAAAACACATTATTTCTATCCGTAGCAGAATCCATTCTTCCACCTGAGCAAAAAATCCAGACCGCACAGTACATCACCCAAAAAAACCGGCTACTGCCCATTAATTTCAGAATCTTTCATTGGCTACTAGGTGAACGACAACGAAGTTCCTACGATCATGAGCTGAAGATGCATGGTGGCGTGACTACCTCAATACGGTATCGACCAGTACCCCATTGATCGCAGCATCAGGCCCCCTGTCTCTCGCAATATCGAGCCGTCTGACTGGACAGAACGAGCTCAACGATGATCAACCCCATACATCCAAAATACTTACAGAAACTCCTTTTCCTACTTGCATTCGTAGGAAAGGCCACAGCTACAGCCAACGAAATCATCGACGAACATACACGTTTAGCAATCTTGCTACGCGAGTTGAACGCCATTGAGCGGCTCTCCGCAGCAGGTGATTTCGATAAGGAGCCTGCTTCCTCACGCTACCACTTCAACTATGCCCGCCTCCGTGCAGACATCTCCCGTGTCAGCACGGGCATCCAAGACTATCTGTCACCTCGACGCGCCATACCTCGTGAGGTTGCTGTCCTGCACGGTCATTACACCGACGAAGCGGTGCCTGATCAATGAATGCCGCGCAGATCACTGCCTATCAGGCAAACGGCGGCATCACACCTTCCAGTACAGCCACTGTGCTGACCTGCGCCGTCTTCGCAACATTGTTGCTCTGGGGCGTATGGGCCATCCGCACAGCTTACTCCGGCTGGGCTGAGCAACGCCTCAATCAACGTCAAATTCTGGGTGTGGTGATTCGCTTCACGGCGATGTACCTGGCCCTGACGTATCTCCTCCTCGCATGAGTCAAAGGCCCCCCATGAATCGGCATTCCCAAGACTACAAACACCTCATCCCCGTACTGACACTTAGCCAATCTTTGTTCCCGACTCCGCTCTTAGCCAAAGGTAAGTTGCCTACCATGGAAGATCCGTCTCGCGGTGCTGGCAAAGGCATCATGGAGACGATGCAAAACTACGGATACGACATCGTCATGCTCGTTGCGTTGCTCGTGGTCGCCTCCATGTTCATCGGCGTCTGCTACCACGCTTACACCCGTTACTCCGAAATCCATACTGGACGGTCCACTTGGGGTCAGTTCGGTCTGAGCATCGCGGTGGGTGCAGTCATGCTGGTGGTCGGTATCTGGTTGCTGACCAAAGCCACCGGCATTCTGTAAGGAGACGCACCATGGAGTCTCTTCAACAAAACGCATTCGAAGGCACCATCACCTTTCTTCCACACCGCCTCAATCGACAACCCGTTGTCGTTCGAGGACTGACCGCAGACGAGCTTTGGATCGCCACAGGGTTGTCTGGAGCAACGGGCCTGATACTGGGCATTCCTTCAGCGTGGTTGTTGGGCAGCATCGCAGTGATACCTACCTCAATCGTGCTGTTGATTGCTGCAGGATTATTTATCGGTGGAGGACTGATACGCCGGCAAAAGCGAGGCCGCCCGGACACATGGCTCTATAGGCATCTCCAGTGGTGGCTAGCCAATCAATGTCCACACCTCTCACTTCAATTGGGTATGAGTGAGCTGATCACACGCACTGGCTTCTGGACGACACGTCGGGAGGCCATATGAGCAGGTTCAAAAACGAAGTACTGCATCTGCAATCCCATGTGAAAACGCTCAGGTTCTGTACGGGCGGGTTATGCCTGATCGTGTTGGGGCTGGGAGCTGGTTGGTGGAGTGCACCCCGGGAACTTACGATCCATGTCCCCCCAGACCTGCGCTCTGGCAGTACTCGCAAGTGGTGGGAAATTCCACCCGAGTCGGTGTATGCCTTCACCTTCTACATTTTTCAACAACTCAATCGATGGCCAACGGACGGTGAAGAGGACTACAACCGAAACCTACAATCCCTGTCGGCCTACATGACCCCGAAGTGCCGTTCTTTTTTTCAGTATGACTATGATCAGCGACGCCGATCAGGAGAACTGAGAAAGCGTGTGCGAGGGATATACGAGATCCCGGGACGCGGTTACGGAGACGATCCAGAAGCCCGTGTGAAGATCGTTTCCGATAGCGATTGGCTCGTGACTCTGGATATCAATGCGGATGAGTATCACGGCGCTGAACAGGTTAAGCGGGCGCTCGTTCGCTACCCCATTAAGGTAGTACGTCTGGACATTGATCCGGAATTGAATCCCTTCGGACTTGCGCTGGACTGCTACGACGGAGCGCCTCAACGTATTGCCATTCCGGCGACTTCGGCGCCTGCCTCCCAACCATCAGAACGCCCGTTGGGAGAGACCTCATGAATCCGCTACTAGTCGCTGCGACTTTGGGCGTGATGCTGGTCCTCTGTTCTGCCACATGCCCAGCAGTAGAGATTATGGAATGGAAGCGCCTGCCGCTCGCTATTCCGCTACTTGTGGGGCAGGAACGTGTACTGTTTGTAGAGCGCAATGTACGTGTCGGCATGCCCTCCCATTTGGGTGATCGTCTAAGGGTACAAAGTGCGGCGGGAACGGTTTATCTGCGGGCCAATGAACCGATCGAGCCGACGCGCCTACAACTGCAAGATGCTGTCACGGGGGAGCTGATCCTCCTGGACATAGCCGCTGAGACAGCCCGGGAGGGTCAAACTCAGTTGGAACCGATCAGGATCATCGAATCGCCCGCAGACAGACCACGCACCAAAGACAGATCCAACGAGTCAGCAGCTCAGTCTCGTGAACCGTCATCTCAAACTCCTGTCCCCGTGGCGCTGACTCGCTACGCTGCCCAAAACCTATATGCACCGCTTCGCACTGTAGAACCTTTGCACGGTGTCAGGCGGGTTAATCTTCCTGCCAATCTCTCAATGGAACTTCTAGCACCTAGCTTACCGATCAGCGCCAAAGCGCTGGCTGCCTGGCGCCTCGATGATTACTGGGTCACGGCCATCCGACTGACCAACCAAACCCAGGCCGTTGTCGATCTCGATCCCAGATTACTGTTGGGTGACTTCGCGACGGCCACCTTCCAGCACTCCTTTCTTGGCCCCAAAGGCACCTCGGTGGATACCACGGTGGCTTACCTGACCACTCGAGGACATGGCATCGCACTTTCGCTGCTCCCAACGATCAGTCCCGTGGATGCGTCTTTAAACCTGCCTTACGCAGAGGCCGAATCATCCCTTGAGGTGCACCATGAAAAGTAATGGGCTGCTCAAATGGTTGATGATCCCTATGGCGTTCCTGGTGATTCTGGTACTGGTGAAATTACTGCCCAACAGATCCTCGCCTTCCGAACCAATCGAAGTACAGAGCCAACTCACCGCTGAAGAGATCAAAGCCCTTGGATTGGAAGGCGATACGTCGAGCGATACCGTCGCCACCCTGGTAGCGCAGGTACGACAGCTTCGAGCTGACTTGAAGAAAGCAGTGAGCGAGAGGGAGCCACGCAGGGAAGAACCTGAATCACTGCATCAATTTATGGATGTCATTGAACAGCGCATCCAGCTCGCTCTAGAGAATGAGCGACAGCGTGTTCATGAAGAGCGAAACACCACAGGTGACGGCTCGGAAACACAATGGCTCCTACAGGATCTTCAGCGGCAACTGGATGGCTTATACCGGAAGGAAAACCCCATGGATCTGCCGGTGGGGATAGGTTCGTACGATGGCGATGACTCAGATTTCAGGCGCGATATTCGTTGGATTGAACCTGATGATGCCCTGCCCAAGGACACGGCCACTCCCTCTACCGAATCGGGATTTAGCTTCCCCACGCGTTTCGGCCCCGCGCAAAATCCGTTGAGTAATTTAGCTGGCACCTTCACCACCAGAATCTCCAGGGACGTTGAGGCCCCAACAGCAAAACCAACGTATACCGTACCGCCCAATGCCACACTGATGGGCTCCATGGCAATGACAGCGCTCATCGGTCGTGTCCCTATTGACGGCACCGTCAACGATCCATACCCATTCAAGGTTCTGATCGGGGCAGACAACCTGACAGCCAATGGCATTGATCTGCCAGAGATTGCCGGTGCCGTCGTCAGCGGTACTGCATCAGGCGATTGGACGCTGTCCTGCGTCAGAGGACAAATCCGCTCCATCACCTTCGTGTTCCAGGACGGAACCATTCGCACCCTGCCCAGCGACGGCCGTGATGGCAGTGACGGCTCGCAGAATGCATCGAATAATGGATCTGCCCAGGAAGGCCTGGGGTGGATCAGCGACCAGCATGGAATTCCTTGTGTCGCCGGCAAACGCCGCAGCAACGCTCAGCAGTATCTGGGATCACAAGCCCTCATCACTGCAGCCGGTGTCGGTGCAGCGTCCCTGATCAAGTCTGATAACTCCACCGTTTATGCCGGCAGCAGCGGTGGCGCGATGAGCACGGTTGGCATCTCTGGGGGCGAAGCCATGAATCGACTGCTCGCCAGCGGTGTGCAGGACATCTCTCAGTGGGTCAACAAACTCTACGGCCAGGCCTTTGCCGCTGTCTACGTCGAGCCAGGTGCCCAGGTTGCCGTGCACATCGAACAGCCCCTCGCGCTCGACTACGCCCCTCACGGGCGCAAAGTTGATCACACCCTTGGAGGTCGAAATGACGTCACAGAACTGGATTGAGGCAACGAGGACAATCCTGATGGCTGTTGCCCTCACAGGATGCGCAACCAATACCGAAGACCTACTTAGCCATGACGGCAGCACGATGATGGAGGTCTGGAATCAGCAAACCAGTGGCTCAACAAACGGACGAACCGCTCAGCAGTTGCTCGATGCGAGGCAAGCCTTGAGGCGCCCCTTAACTGAGCCTCTTGTGCCGTCATTTGCTACTCCCTATACACGGACCGCTCAAAACGAAATTCAGAGCCAATTTCACCGACTGCCCAATCCGGATCTCGTGATGTACGTCTTTCCTCACCGGGCTGGAACAGAAGCCGTACCGGTGCCTGGGTACAGCACGGTTTTTCCTCTACATCAGCGCGTTCAGTACGCTATGCCAGGCGAACGACTGGAGGACTACTGATGACCTGGTTTTCTGGATGGAAGCGTCAGGAACCGCCGTCAGAACCGATGGAACGCGATGCCTGGACTCGCCACGTCGCCAAGTTGGCGGCGCAAGGCATCGCTGAGCCAGGTATCGGTCGCAAAAAGCCGGTGACTGAGGCAGACGACAACACGTTCTATGACACTGCACCCTCGTTCGTGGATCGGTTGCCCTGGGTCGAATTTCTCCCCCAATCCAACTGCATGCTGCTTGAAGATGGGCTCTCGGTAGCCGCCTTCTTCGAGATTACCCCGTTAGGCACGGAAGGCCGAGAAAGCGCCTGGCTGCAGCAAGCCAGGGACACGCTTGAAAACATCCTGCAGGACAGTTTTGACGAGCTGGACCAGGACCCATGGGTAGTACAGCTCTATGCCCAGGATGAAACCAACTGGGAGGCTTATCTGCATACGCTGCGTCAGTACGTCCAACCTCGCGCGCGGGGCAGCGCTTTCAGCACATTTTACCAGCGGTTCTTCGCTCACCACCTCAACGCGATCGCCAAGCCTGGAGGACTCTTTGAGGACACCACGCTGACTCGCTTGCCCTGGAAGGGGCAGATTCGACGTGTACGGATGGTTGTGTACCGTCGTGCCCCTCACGCGACTTCCTTGAAACGTGGCCAGTCCGCGGAACAGGCCCTGAGCAACGTGTGCGACCGGCTGACGGCTGGATTGACCGGTACTGGCATCAAGACTTGCCGACTTGAGGCAAAGGATATCCACGACTGGCTGCTGCGCTGGTTCAACCCTGCCCCCTCGTTGCTGGGCAGCACCACGCAAGACCGGGAACGCTTTTACGACCTAACAGCTTACCCAACCGAAACGAACGCCGGCGAAATCGAACTGGCCAGCGGTACGGACTTCTCTCAGCGCCTGTTCTTCAACCAACCTCACTCTGATGCAGCTCAAGGCATCTGGTACTTCGACGGCATGCCGCACCGCATCATGACGATGGATCGCTTGCGTACAGTGCCCCACACGGGCCACCTGACGGGAGAAACGCGCAAGGGCGACGCGATCAATGCATACTTCGACCAGATGCCTGAGGACACTCTGATGTGTCTGACACTGGTGGCCACGCCTCAGGACGTGCTCGAAGCCCACCTTAACCATCTGAGCAAGAAGTCCGTAGGCGAGACCCTGGCTTCCGAGCAGGCACGACAGGACGTTCATCAAGCCCGATCGATTATCGGGTCCTCCCACAAGCTCTATCGAGGATCACTTGCCTTCTACCTTCGGGGCCAAGACATCGCGCAATTGAATGCTCGTGGCATGCAGCTCGCCAATGTGATGCTACAGGCCGGATTGCAGCCTGTGCGCGAGGACGATGAGGTGGCACCACTCAACAGCTACCTGCGCTGGTTGCCGTGTGTCTTTGATCCCGCCAAGGATAAACGCCAGTGGTACAGCCAGCTGATGTTCGCGCAACACGCAGCCAACCTGGCCCCTGTATGGGGTCGCAGCCAAGGCACAGGACATCCGGGCATTACCTTCTTCAACCGCGGCGGCGGCCCTCTCTCCTTCGACCCACTGAATCGCCTTGATCGGCAAATGAATGCCCACCTGTTTCTGTTCGGCCCCACGGGCTCAGGCAAGTCAGCAACGCTCAACAACATCCTCAACCAGGTCACAGCCATCTACCAACCGCGGCTTTTTATCGTTGAAGCAGGTAACTCCTTTGGGCTGTTTGCCGAGTTTGCCAAGCGCCTGGGTTTGTCGGTGCATCACGTGAAACTGTCGCCAGGTGCCGACGTAAGCCTGGCGCCCTTCGCAGATGCACGTCGGCTGGTGGAAACACCTGACGAAATTGAAACGCTTGATGCCGACCGACTGGATGACTCAACCACGCCCCTCGAGGGTGATGAGCAGCGAGATGTGCTTGGGGAACTTGAAATCACTGCTCGCCTGATGATCACCGGCGGAGAGGACAAAGAAGAGGCACGTCTGACCCGTGCGGACCGAAGCCTGATTCGGCAAAGTATTCTGGATGCAGCACAGTGCTGCGTCACTGACAATCGTACAGTTCTGACCCAGGACGTACGCGACGCACTGCGCTCACGCGCAAGCGAACTAACCTTGCCAGAAGCCCGCCGGACACGTCTTCTGGAGATGGCTGAAGCCATGGACCTTTTCTGCCAGGGGCTGGACGGCGAACTATTCAACCGGCCAGGTACACCGTGGCCAGAAGCAGACATAACCATCGTCGACTTGGCCACCTTCGCTCGCGAGGGCTACAACGCACAGCTCTCAATTGCCTATCTGTCGCTGCTCAATACCGTCAACAACATCGCTGAGCGTGACCAGTTCCTGGGCCGACCGATCATCAACGTCACGGATGAAGGTCATATCATCACCAAGAACCCACTGCTTTCACCCTACGTGGTTAAGATCACCAAGATGTGGCGAAAGCTGGGGGCTTGGTTCTGGCTGGCCACGCAGAATCTCGACGATTTGCCCAAGGCAGCCGAGCCTATGCTGAACATGATCGAGTGGTGGATCTGCTTGAGCATGCCACCTGATGAAGTGGAAAAAATTGCACGCTTCCGCGAGCTCAGCCCCGCCCAAAAGTCGATGATGATGTCCGCTCGCAAGGAGTCCGGTAAATATTGCGAAGGGGTCGTGCTCTCCAAGTCCATGGAAGCGCTCTTCAGAGCCGTCCCGCCCAGCTTGTACCTGGCTATGGCTATGACCGAACCAGAGGAGAAAGCGGCACGTTTCAAGCTTATGCAAGAACAAAGCATCAGCGAGCTGGATGCTGCAATTCAAATGGCCGAGAACATTGACCGTGCAAGAGGAATCGAGCCATTGCACTTCGATGGCTCAGCTCTGTAAGACAGATACGTCTGTATGTTCCGCAGGACTGAACGACAGCACGCATTCACACCGAGTACGTTAGGATTGGTGCGGCGTTGATGATAGACATAGATGCCGTAGGTACAGCAAAAAGTGGCGCTGGATGTAAGCGGATGGCGAACACACCTCCCGAACTCCAGCATTAAGGGTGATGGTGTCCGCCTATGTTTGCGCACGCGCCTCCCTTATCGCCGGGACTCCCATGTGCCAACGAAGCGCTTATCCCAAACTTTCAAGGCTCAGGTCGTGCAGGAATGCCTGCAACCATGCGCCACGGTGTCCAGTATCGCCATCAGCCATCGCATCAACGCCAACGTGATCCGCAAGTGGCTGCCGATTTACCGCGACATCGCTGCTGGAAAATCCTGATGATGCTGGCTTACTATCCGAAATCAGATAGCCATCATCGATAGAGACTTCTCAAGTGGCTCGAAATCAAAAAGCAAAGCCAACCCTAGACGCCGCGAAGCTGCGCGAAAACGCCCTGACATCCATTCGCCTTGGCGTGGAAGACTTCCAACGCAGCCAAGGTGGCGACAATCATGACCCGGCCAGAGCGCTCTCTTCAATTCGGAACCTTTTCGCTGGGGTTCTGCTGCTTTTCAAGTACAAAATCGCGAGCAGCGTTGATAATCCAGCCGATGCGGCTGCGTTGATATTCAACCCTCCAGAAATCCTGCCACAACCAGATGGCGATGGTGGGGTCACCTGGCAGCCTGTTGGTCGGTTCAAGTCCACAACCATTGATGTCGCGACAATAAAGAAACGTTTTGATGCTTTCGATATCGAGATTAACTGGAACGTAATTGACAAGCTTCAGGCTTGTCGCAACCACCTGGAGCACCTTCATCCGGCTCATACCCTGGGCGAAGTCGCCGACTTTGTAGCAGAACTATTTCCGATACTGCGAGATTTCATCCGTGATGAGCTTCAGGAAGAACCCGCCGCTATCTTGGGTGACGCCTGGCAAATCATGCTGCTTCATCACGACTTTGTCGCAGAAATCAAAGAGGAATGCGATGAAGGTTGGGCTCAAGCCGGCATTCCTGATGGTATGTACGAGTGGTTGGAAGCCTGCAAATGCCCTGAATGCGCTTCTACACTCCTGAAGCCAGATCAGGAGAACATTGATACTGGTGAGACAGTCGAGTCTGATGACGACCATTTTTTCGCAGTGTGCGTCAAATGCGGCCATCGCGAACTGATTGCGCCTTTGCTTTTGGATGCGCTTGGCAAAACTCACACTTATGATCCACGCGACGGCGATGAACCCACGCTGGAACGGTGTAACGCGTGTGACCGGGAAGCATTCGTTATCAAAGATCAGACCTGCCTGTGGTGCGGTTGCGAGCTCGATTACACCGAATGCGAAGACTGCGGCGAGGCGCTAGGGCAAGAAGATCAAGATAATGATGGTCGCTGCTCCTACCATGCTTATGCTTATGAGAAATTCATGCGCGAAGACTGACGCTCTTGATACCCGACGCAGCTAGAGGGCTTTGAATCTAGCCAAGCCTCTTACCTACACCTTCTTTCATAAACATTGATGGCATCCGTCGGTTGCACCAAAAAATCACCCTCAGGATCAGCAATGTGCACGCAGACCTCCTATGCTATCGGTAATGGCTTTGATTTACATCGCTACCCTCCACCCTACATTCACAGCCCTAGCGTTGGTGACCAGATCGCTAAGGAATGAGCTGGACGAGGGGTACCTCTCGCTTAAGCACTGCTGATCGCATCGCCCCTGGCTCAACCCCGAACAACACTCGTTACGGTGACGCGGCCATAACCATAAATCCGAGAAAGAGGAAAGCCTACGTTGCGGATTGAATCGTGACGATGCCCCCTCCTTCGTCCGACACTTTCCCGGCAAATCATGCTTTACCTGCTGACCTGGTCAGCGACACGCCCAGGTAGCTTTGGTCTTAAAGGCTACGGCTCAGCGTTGCTGAGCAGATCAATTCATTCGTCGAGCATCCGACCGCGAATAACCATCGTCCACGCGATGGTGGATGCACTCTCCTCCCTGCCGACTCCGCTCGGTCAATCCATACATCAATCCCATGGGGTTTCTGCCCCTGGGGTGGGAGCCTCTTCGTCAACGGAGCTTCCCATGACAATAGTTTCCCCAACGGCTTCCGCCTCTACCGAGGAGAACAGCCCAGAGCATCAGGATGACGTGATCAAGCAAGCCATCTCGATTCTGGAGAAACGCATGTTCAAACGTGGTCCTTACCTCAAGGCACCGCAAGACGCCCGCGACTATCTGCGATTGCGACTCGCGGGTGAGGCCCAGGAGGTTTTCTCCGCGCTATTCCTAGATTCTTCCTACAAGGTAATGGCCTACGAAACGCTGTTCTACGGAACGATTGATTCAGTGGCCGTTTACCCTAGACGAATTCTGCAACGTGCCCTGGAGCACAACTGTGCAGCAATTATCGTCGCCCATAATCACCCCTCCGGCGAAACCAGTCCGAGCGGCAAAGATAAAGAAGTCACCAAGGCACTGAACGACCTGCTACCAAGGCTGGACGTCCGTCTTCTGGATCACTTCATTATTGGCGAAGGTGAACCCTACTCCTTCGCTGAAGCCGGGTTGATTCCGCTGGTTTTCGTTGGCTGATGCCCCAACCCACTTTTTTCAAAGCGCCCATCGGGCGCTTTTTTTCTAAGCGATGCCTGTATGCGGGATAAGGCCAGATCCGTTTGTCACGGGTAGAGGCCGAGTTCTGCTGGTTCACTGCGCAACCATTCTGCGCAGGATCAAACCATGCCCCTAAGTCGCCCGAACATATGCCATTTCACTGCCATCGCCGCGGCGATGGGATTTCCCCTCACTGCGTTTGCGCTCAATACCGCAACGATCACTGCCTCAAGTCTCTCACCAGACTGCCTCGCCTATCGCGTGGTCGGCATCTGTTACTGGCTTTTCTGCACCAATTTTGGCTGCGAAGTCGAAACGTCCTCCAAGGTCCGTCACTACGTTCCCGATGCAGTCGTCTCGAGCTACAGCAACACTGGTGAGAATCCATGGACAGAGGTTCGAGCTATGAGCCCAGCCAACCCCACCGCCCTCAGCGGCGGTGACGGTAGCACCGGCATCAGCCATGAAGCTGACCTCGCTAAATTCAAAAATGCCGACGTCATCGGGCATCCTGGCGGTGCCACGTTCAGCCAGTTCGTCAGCCAGTCCGGTTACGGCTGCTCAGGTGCAGGCAAGATCCTGATGCCTTACTTCCTGAGCACCCTGGATAGCATCGCCTGGCGCTATAACGTCCCCGAACTGGTCTTTCCAGAAACGCTTACGCCCGGCGTGCGAGAGATCGGCAGTCGCGCTAGCGGGGATCTATGGGGTTCAGTCTATCCTCGTGGTGGGTTCCTGCACGGCGTCGACGACTATAAAAGCGCTGCCGTTGTGGCCCAACGGGCCGGCGACATTGTCACCCGCCGCGGGCAAATGCACGTCTATCAGCCACTGCTGGGGACGGCCCAAGATGGGTATTGGCCAGCCGGTCCGCTGAAAGAAAGCGACCCGCGCTCCGGCAAATGGCAGGAGCTCACACCCAACCAATCAAAAACCTGCGCCGTCTTCCCCAACAAGCTCCAACACGCTCAATCGCCACGCGGAGACTATGCGTGGGCGCTATGGCGCCCCTATAGCTGCTGCGAGCGCGAAGGACAGATCTTTCTGGGCAGCACAGACTACTCAGGAGCAGGCGAATGAAAACCGAGACTTTGCACGCTTCGATCAGGACTCGCCCCTGCTGCCTCCGGTTTCTTATGGTCACCTTGCTCCTCGCGACAGCTGCCCACGCCGCTCAGACCCAGATCAACAAAGACGGCATCCATCACAGCGGTACGGTGATGGGAGATGAAGTGCTGTACAGCATTGGGGGCGGACGTGCAGTGTCCATGGGTGGCGCAGCCTCCATGGACACCATCATGGTCGGCGCAGGCTGGGACACCAACTTGATCTGCGGCGACATGAGTCTGAACCATACGTTGCAGAATCAACTGAACGGTGCCACCAGCGGCTTCAAGTCGATCATGAGCAATGTGATTCAGAACGCCACCGCGGCCGTGGCCTCTCTTCCCGCCCTGATCATTCAGCGGGCGGATCCTGGCCTGTATAACCTGCTCACCAACGGCATCTTGCAAGCACGGCTCGACTTCGATCGCTCCAAATCCACCTGTTTGGCCGTCGCTGAACGAATGGCTGACATCGCAGGTGGGCAGCTCGGTTGGGGGCAATTGGCAGAAGGCATGGCACTGAGTAAATCAGTGAAAAGCGGCGATGCCGTCGCTGCGGTTGAACAGGCTGAGAAACACCGAGGGAATAACGGTGTTCCCTGGGTCGGCGGCGACTCAGCCGGAGGTAAAAGACAACCTCCCATCAAAGTGGTGTCAGACATTACTCGTGCTGGCTTCAATCTACTTAACGGCCGTGATGTCGGTAACCGCTCCTCCATTCCTAAAGACGCGTGCGGCAATCGATTGAGTTGCCAGACCTGGTCGTCCCCCCAAGAAGCTGAGACTTGGGCAACACGGGTACTGGGTGAGCAGGAACACCAGACCTGCGACAACTGCACCAAGACCCAAACCAAACCTGGCGTGGGCCTTACACCGCTCATCCAGGAAGAATACGAAGCCAAGCTACAAGCACTTGAGGGGCTTCTCAAAGGCAGCAAGCTAACCTCCCTAGAGAACCTGATGGCAGCCAGTAGCCAATCACTGCCCATCACCCGGGGCGTGATCGAAGCTCTGCGTGACGAGCCTGATCAAGATCTGCTGGCAAAACGTTTGGCCTCGGAGGTCGCCCTCTCCAGCGTCCTCGAAAAAGCACTCCTGTTGCAACGAACCCTACTGACGGGGCGCAAGGAACCAAACGTCGCCGCCAATCAACTGGCTCAACAAGCTATCGGTATAGAAAGCGAAGCTCTGACTCAGGAAATCAACAGCCTCAAGACCGAGCTTGAACTGCGCAGCACGTTGGCAGGCAACTCACCAATGATGCTGATCCAGCGTCAAAGCAGCCGTGCGGCAGCCTCTCAGGGCGTCTACCAAGGCGACCCCGTACGCAACCGACTGGATCTGATCCAGCAGGTGATTCCAGAGGGGGAACAACGATGATGCGCTCGTCAAAAACCAGAACGCTAATCGCGCACTTGCTCCTCTGGAGCGTCATCCTTGGCTTGGCGTCTACCGTAATCGGGTTACTGATTCTGGAAACCTCCAGCGACTTCAGCGCCTGGAGTGCATGGATAGATACAAACAAGGTCGCCCTTTTGGCCTGGCGACTTGCTCTCTACTGCGTCACTGCTGGGGGCTGGTACCGGATGCGGATCAGCCTGGCGAGTCGAGGTTTAACAGCTAAGCAAAATCATCGCCTTCTCTGCGCTGAAGTATCGGCTATCGGTGTCCTGGTGCTCCTCGAGTGGTCGATCTTTGCCACCGACAGCCGATCGCGGCCACGCCCATGACGCTCTACACCAACGACTACCTGGAGTATTACCTGACCCTGGTCGGGTGGATCGTCAACAACGGGATATGGGAGATGCTGGTTGCCACCGGCGTCTTTGCCCTGCCCTTTCTGGCGATCATCGTTCAGGAATGGCTCAGAGCCCGTAGCGAAGGTGCGGATGAAGGCAACAAGGGAGTGCTCTCTTCGCTGCGTATCGAGAACAGGGTTTGGGTCGCCATCGTGGTGATCATGTTCGCCGGCATCCCCTTCATTGACGTTGACCTCAATACTATCGAGTTCGACACCACACGATCTGCACAATGCCAGGTGAGCGTTGCGACACCCCAGGACACCCGCTGGTCCAATACCTTCACGGTGCTCAACAACCAAAGCGCAAAAGTGCCCGTATGGTGGTTCTTCATACACTCACTGTCCAAGGCTCTGACCGGAGGCGCCACTGCTGCAATTCCCTGCGGCACGGATCTGCGGCAGATACGCATCGACATCGACACGGCCCGCATTGATGATCCAATACTGGCTCAGGAAGTGGCTGACTTCAGCCAGGACTGCTATGGCCCCGCTCGAGCCAAGCTGTTCATGAACCGCCCAGACTTGAACGACGAGACGATGGATGACATCAACTGGATCGGTTCAAAGTACCTGCTCAACACCCCCGGCTACTACGACACGTATCGATCGAAAACACCCCGCAGTCGCTGGCCCTACAACAGCACTCGAGATGCAGGATTGCCACAAATCCCAGGGGGCGGCGGATACCCCAGTTGCAAACAGTGGTGGACAGATGTTGGCCACGGCCTACGGCTCAGACTACTGCGTCAGGTAGACCCCAACCTACTGTTGCGACTTAGCCAGTGGGCTCGCTTTCTGAACACCCACCAGGCTGAAGACGCCGTCGTTCGCTCCGTGGCCTCTCCACGTCAACAGACCCTAAACCAACGCGACGTCTATGCCAGTTATGCGGGCCAGATTGACATGACCGCCGCCAACCTCAGCGCTCGCGCCGCCTCAGACCTTGGACTGACTGTTGGCTCACTGGCCTACTTCCCCGCCATGGACGTCGTACGCCAAGCCCTGCCGATGGTGCTGTCATTCCTCAAGATGGCGCTGACCATCAGCATCCCGTTGATCCTGGTCATCGGCACCTACGAACTCAAAGCCCTGACCACCATCAGCTGCGTGCAATTCGCTCTGTTCTTCGTCGACTTCTGGTTCCAACTCGCCCGCTGGCTCGACAGCACCATCCTCGACGCCCTGTACGGATGGAACTCACCACACAGCAATTTCAACGTGCTCCTGGGCGCGAACAACTCCTTCGGAGACATGCTACTGAACTACGTTATGGCGACTCTATTCATCATTCTTCCAGGGTTTTGGGTGGCGAGTTTAGCGTGGGCGGGAGTCCGTGCAGGAGGTGTACTCCAAGGTCTCAGTGATGGCACCAGACAAGCCGCCGACTCTGGAGCCAAGGGGACCAGTATGGCCTATAAATTAGTCAAGTGATCAGCTAGCTATGTGCTGAGATCAGTCATCGAACCGGGGATCATCTGGGTCGTTATAGTTAATGGGATCGTAAAAAACGCTTTTCTTATGATCGTTTTGTTCACCGAAGACCTGTTCTTCGCGCGGCAGGCCTGAGCGAGCAAGCGTAACTGCTGCAACAAGAATGAACGCAACAGTGACCAGTACCCAGAACGCAACGTAAAACAAAACGAAGAGGACAAACGCCTGCAAGCCCCACGCAATCATTCGAGATAGAGCATATGGGACACCGGCCCTTTGGAGACCACCCGAGAGTCGATCCAGTACCCTCAAATAACATCTCCAGCATCGCCCAGCGTACTCGCCGAGCCTTTCGGCTCTCGTAGCTTGCTCCTGTCTGCGCATCAATCACCTCCGTTGCCCATGGTTACCCTTCGTCCATAAAAGGGGTCGTTCGGCAGCTCAGTAACCTGCCGCGGCGCTCAAAAGGTAAATGGGAAAGTGGAGCAAACCAAGGGAATGGAGCAGAAGGGGAAAGGCCCTACCCGAAAAGCAGAAAAGGCTTCCTACAAGCCCAATTTATAGGGATCAATCATGCTCTCGCTGTTTCGCCGAAAGTCACGATCAACTCCAAAACAAACTGCTCCAACCGAGCCAGCACCGTCTGCAGAATTCACCGAGCCTCAATCGGCAAAATCGCTGCTGGCATCCCCTCGCCGGCAAAAGCTACTGGAGCAGATCTGGCAGCGCACCGCCCTCTCCCGCTCTCAGTTCAACACACTCTACCTTGACCCAATCAGCCGATACGCTGAGCTCGTTCAGCTTCTACCCGCTTCAGAAAATCACCACCACGCATACCTTGGCGGCATGCTCGATCACGGCCTAGAAGTCATCGTTTACGCATTGAAGCTGAAGCAATCCCATCTGCTTCCATCAGGTGCACAACCCGAGGTTCAGATCGCCCAAGCTGAAGCCTGGAGCGCCGCTCTGGCTTACGCCGCCCTGGGCCATGACCTGGGTAAAATCGCAGTCGACATACACGTTGAGTACGCCGATGGCAGCGTCTGGCACCCTTGGCACGGGCCACTCACGGCCCCGTACCGTCTACGCTATCGAAAAGACCGGCAGTACCGTCTCCATACCGCAGCAACCGGTCCACTCATCCATCAGATTGTTACCCGAGAGATCCAGGACTGGCTCTGCTCTTTCTCGGAGCCGTGGAACTGCCTGATGTTCAACTGGGCAGGACAAAGCGAGCATACCGGCGACCTCGGCATACTGATCACTCAGGCCGATCAAGCCTCCGTTGCACTAGCGCTCGGTGGCGATCCCGCCAAGGCCATGGCCGCCCCAAAACACGCCTTGCAACGCAAGCTGCTCGAAGGCCTGCGTTATTTATTGAGCGAAGAGTTCAAGCTCAACCAGCCCCAAGCCTCTGATGGATGGCTCACCCAGGACGCCCTTTGGCTAGTTAGCAAAACCGTCTCGGACAAACTCCGCGCTCACCTGCTTTCGCTAGGCGTCGATGGCATTCCAGAAAGAAACATCGCCGTATTCAATGTGCTGCAAGAACACGGCATTGCCCTACCCAACGCCGACGGCAAAGCCATCTGGAAAGCCACAGTGACAAGCAAGACAGGCTGGTCTCATAGCTTCACGTTTCTGAAGCTTTCACCTGCCTTGATCTGGGACGCCGGAGCGCGCCCAGCCGCTTTCACAGGCACGGTCATAGTCGACGACATCGAGACCCTCCCGATACCTTCGGACGACGCCTCAAGTCCCGATAGTTCCCCAAGACAGCCCCGGAAGGGAGTAGCCCCAGCAAACAGCCCACCACTCACACCCTCCTACTCAATGACCGAAGAGCCTGCGTTACCTGACTCTGTCGACGCGCTCATGGACTTATTCGGAGGTCCCCCCTGCCTACCCGATGACTTTGACGAAATCCCCCGAGATGATCTAGAGCCAGTGATCATGGAGACGAAGGCTGAGATGCCAATCAAGCCATCCGGAGCTCACTTCATGGAATGGTTAACTCAAGGCGTGCGATCTCACCGCCTCATCATGAATGACACCAAAGCTCTGGTGCACACCGTCAACGACACCATTTTTCTGGTCACCCCAGGAGTCTTTATGCGCTACGGCCAGGAACACCCTCACCTCGCCCGTATCGCAAAGAAAGAGCAACTGCACGACTGGCAATGGATTCAGAAACGATTTGAGGAAATGAAGCTGCATCGCAAACATCCCAACGACCTTAACATCTGGACCTGCGAGGTCAGCGGCGCGCGCAGAACCAGACTTCTACACGGTTACCTTCTCAAAGCACACGGTGGCCTCATGAACGACCTGGCCCTGAACAACCCTTATCTCAAGGTAGTGGAACCAGAGCCAAAGAAACCTAAACGCCCCACTTTAGGAAACACCCGGTAACCGCTTTGTGGATTGACAGCAGCCCCCTAGCGACGCAATTTACACACGTGTCTTGCTGACGTGCTCAGCTACATGCCAGCCGTAAGGATCCTCTCATACGGCGCTGCGATGTTTCGCAGGATCCAGCCCAATGACTGCATCGTTTCGGTAGCGCAGTCAGTCGACTTAAGGTCGATGGAAACACAGATTTTCTCACCCACGACGGGCCTTTCCCGTCGTGGGACAAGGCCCTTAATTTTTTAGGAGGCCTTAATGAAAATGGAACTGGCTCTGTACCAAGCGCTGATCGCGATCAACGTGCCCGAGCCCAAAGCCCATGCAGTGATCAACGCAATGGAGAATGACATGCATACTTTTCTTGCGACCAAGAGTGACCTTACTAATCTCGAACACCGGCTGACGGCTGAGATAGCCAAAGCTGACGTGCGACTGACTATTCGCATGGGGGTCATAATGTCAGCCGCTGTTGGCATCATTCTTACAGCTATCAAATTAGCTCACTAACCCTTTTCTATCGCATAAAAAACCACCTGTTCACAGGTGGTTTTTTATGCGGCTCTACCTGCTGGATATCTCACCTACCGCAACGCATCCGATTTTCTGAGGCAACCGCCCTTTCTCGCCTTTCAGCTTCGTCTGAAGCTCCTGTGGCAATCCACTCCACAGGGTGAGCCCCGAGCGTCTCTCGATCTCGTTCACCGTTACCTGGAAATCACAGAAATTGGCAGAGCGTGGTGTGTCCTGCTCCATGATGAACGCTGCGTACAGACCATTGGCTGGATTGCTGCCCGTGAAAATGACTTTCCAGTATCCGCTCGGGATCGTATGGATCTTGTTGGTGCCTGGCAACAAGCCCATGTTTTTCTCGTAGAGCGGCCCCGTAGTAACGTAGACAGCATCGATTTCAGTCGCCTTGCTGAGGCTGCGCTCTTGATCCTCCAAGCGTGCCCATGCGCCCTGGTTCAGATCAGATCTCTGCGGTGTGATGTTGGTGAGGTAGTTCAGTGTCTGCCAATCAGAGACCCCGCCCATGGATGCGAGGTTTGCTTGGTGACCCCGGTCCATCCTCAAGGCGACGTTGGCTCCGCTGTAATCAGCAGGACTCAACGTCTCGTCAGCTGGTACATCTGGATCGGTTTTCCAATTTCGAGGGCGGCCGCTTGCAGAGGTTTGCTTCGTGATTTTATAAGCAACCCAGTTGGCGAATTTCGTTGAGCCGTTGTTGTTTAGTGTGTAGGCCTGACGATACAGCGTGAGGGCTCCGCCGCCTGACGGACAGCCTACTGAGCAGTTGTCGATGGTCGTAGGTGGGATCAGAGGATATTGCTTGGATGTGCCCGAGATGCCCGTTGGCTGAGGGGAGGTACAAGCCGCAACCAGTGGGATGACGAAAAGCGAGATTAGCTTTATTTTGTACAGCCACTTCATCGAAAACCTCCTATAAAACAGAGGCTTAGCATAACAATCAATTCTCGCGAGTCCAATTTCAACCCAATCAGAGTGTTACAAGCAATAGGTGACACGTGTGCGTCTCAAGATGGTTGTCGCATCGACCTTAAAGGTCGGCTTCCGGCCAGACGCGGACGATGATTAGGTCAAACTTTTAGCCCGAACGTCTAGAGCCTTTCATAGACCACTTTAAACCCGGTACCTAGCTCCTTTTGGATAACCGCAAGCAAAGCCTCAGCAGCGTCGTCAAATTTCATATATTCGGCCGTTTCCCAAGGCCCCGGATCTGGTGGGTAGTCCCAGTTCAAGGCGGTGTTGTGCCAGCGTGTCTTTTCACTCAGCCTTTCGAGCGTAGTAGCGCTCAGTGGCAATTTTTCCTCGATTGATCCCACTGAGAATCGTGCTAAAGCGGCTTCATTTCCGCACCACAATGCACCGCCTCCCCACTCAAACATCAACCGTATACGACACCTTTTAGCCATACATGCTCCGGACACCCTGTGAGGAACAATCATATCCTGGGGCGATTGATCGATGACCCATTAATGCTTTTTTGGGCTGTTCGTTGGGGCTGAGCGACAGCAACGGGTCCGGAAGCGGCCAGAAACAGTTTATTCGAGAATTGCGCCATGTCAGGGGGACTATGTGAAGGTTTCGGCGCGCCCCGTCAGCGGGGAAAGGTCGAATACTATTAGCGCTCGTCCGAACAATTGCCGATTGGAGAAAGCAAGTCATGAACGACAGCTTAAGCTTAGCCATTTCGACAACGGTCATCATCCGAGTTTCAGCCGAATTGTGCTTAAGAGGCGCGGTCGACAAGCCATCCAATCAAGCCGTTGCGCACAGCAAGACCGGCAAGGTCGGCCTCATCCCAGATAATGAAGACGCCGTCTCCAGACTCCTTGGGGATTGTGGCAAGCGCGTTGTTTGGTGAGTGGGTAACGAAGTAAAAGCGCGAGAAACCCTGCATATCCTGGAACTTCTTTTGGTAGTCCCGGAAGACAGGCAGCGTGGATTTCGACTTCACTTGAACGGCAATCCGCTCTTGAGTGATGGGCGATAGCAAGTCCAGATCAATGTCACGCTCTACTCCCCCCGCTACACCTGTACGCTGCCAGCCAGCTTGACGGAAGATCAAATCTACGAATGTTTCGAAATCTTTTGGGTGCAGATTCTTAATAATCGGAATGGTCGCCTTAACCAACGAAGCAATCGCCGACTGTGCTGCTGCCACCCGTGGCTCATTTGTGCCATTAAGCTTGTGCATCAGATAAGGAAGTTCCCGTACCAGGCAAACTGTACCTTGGAACGATTGAACTGCAAGGAGCTTGCCGCTCAGACGCCCCTTCAAAAGGTGCTGACCGTGTATGTCCAGACACGACCAACCGTCTACGCAGTGACGAGTTTTTGTTAGATCGTCATTACATGCCACACCTGGCGCAGCGAAGCACCACCACAGGCAGTCAGCGTAAAACGTAATCCAAAGCGTCGAAGCTGGCTCTTCGTAAAACTGCCGTACTTGGTCAATGTGCCGAGTGATAGTACCGGCGTCAGTAATCAACGGGAATGATCCCCGCGCTTTCTCCCACTCACCCGCCAAGGCCAGTTCATGAGGCACTTCGTGATAGCCCAGCATAAGGACTCCCTTCTCGATGCAATCCTTCTCCCAAGAGCCCTTGGGGCCGAGCTTGATGAACAGCGCTTTCGTAGCTGCAACATTTTTCACGGCTTCAACTCCTTTGCCGACCGGATCAGCGGCCTCGCAGCTTTAGTGGGGGGTGATGGGAGGTGGCGTCCATTCTGGAATACCTGAACCGCTTTCCGGAGCGGGAATGGGAATCGCCTGCGCCGCACCTAAGCCATTATCTAGCACCCGTTCGACAGCGTCCTAGAGGCCCAGCAGTATTGCGACTTCCTGATTTTGCAGCAGCATCGCGACTGACCGCTATCGGCCAAAAGCTGCCGTTCGTGGGCGGTGCCTTGGCCAGTCTTAATCAGAATTTTTTTCAATAAAGTTGGTAAAAGAAAAACAATTTTTCCCGCATCGTCCATTCGGGAGGTGAGAAGATTTACCCAATTTGCAGTTGTTCATCTCCAATTGTTGCAATGACAAGCACGGGTACATGCCCGGGCCGAAAATTTTGCCTAAAGCTCTCTTCATTAGGAGGCTCATTATTGTGACGACCAGACTCTTTCGTCGTACTTAGCAGCAAATTCGTAAATTCGAAATAGTTATCTAGCGCCGTGTGCCCCGACGAGATCCACCGTTCTATATCTTCTGCCACAGCAAATCTCAGGATCGGCGTTGCTGCTTGCATCAGCAGATCTCTACTACGCATACCGGATATTACTCCCTGGTTTGTATTTGTATAAAGGTAATCCACGCCAGGTTTTGAGGCCACCTCCAACATTTCATTAATAAAAATTGACCAATGATCTCCGCCACTTTTCACTCCAGGACTAAATGATCTTCCTATAGTTCCAGCTAGCAGACCGGACAGAGTGCATGCAAAGTCCATAGGGCATAGAACGCCTCCTCTTGCATGTGCAGGTGGGGAGGAGCAGGGGCCAGTAACCCACGTCGATTCAGACGAAAATGAGTTCGCGAGTAAAGTTGCATGATCCGGGCCGGCCGACAGTGCCCCCCTCCAATGTGGGTTGGTTAATACGCTGTTATATGCGTGTTTTTTATAAACGATCGCATACTGTGCTCCAGCAGTGCAGGGCTCACTTCCAGCAGAAGGAAGAGTGAAGTCCCATGAGGAATAACCAGCTGGGGAGGTTGCGAGACGAGTCTCTCCAGTGAAGGCGGGCCAGTCTTGATAAAGCTCAAACTGGATACGCTGCGTCCCGGAATTCAATGAGCCTGTTTTCGGTTTGAGAGATGTCTTGGCCTGCAGTAGCAATGCTCTTCCGGTCGACGGTTTTGCAGGGTCTGTATCGAAATGCTGCTGTATAAGTAGTAGGTCTCCGATTTCTACCGCTTTTGTACCCGTGACAGGCTTAACTTTCGGAGTCTGGTGTGTGAAAACACCTTTTACCATCAGTTTGGCGGAGGGAGGAATATGGCGACTCAACACATCCCGCAGTCCCTGATACATCTCCCTGCTAAGTAAAGCGCTCACCAATCCCGGCTCATCGGGCGCAGTTGGGTGTGCGGCTCTCCATGCGTAAGCATGGCTTCGATTTACGTATTCTCTGATCTCATCAATGAGTGACATAACAGCTCCCTTAAGTATTACTTCGATGATTTCCGTGGAAGGCTTCTGCAGCTGAGGAATGACGGCAAGTAGCCGTATCGAGCTCGAACGCTTCTTTTAGCCACTTTATGCAACCTGCCTGAAAGGCAGCATCCGGCCAGAAGCGGACCTTAGGATCAGGGCCCCTTCTGGCTGAAAGCCATCATGCACCGTCACCGTAAAGCCAAGATGATGCAATTCTTACAGATGCAACTGTCTACCAATAGACTAAGCCTTTTCATTATGAAGGGCCGGTTTCAACTTCCCATCCAAAAGATATTGGCACCTCCGAAGAAGCTTGCTACGCTCAGTTTCGTGCTTAGTATTTCTTGCTGAACTACTAGGAGTAGCATTATTGATAAGCCTAATGGCTTCAACCAGCAGTTCTCCTCGCTCCTTCGATGAAGTTGTGCCTAGTAATAACGCTTTCTCTAACCGCGCTCTTGCCTTTTGGAGTGTTACAAGGAAAGACGCTTTACCTAGTTTCTGAGCCGTATCCAATGCTTTATCTGCTTCAACAATATCTGCCATGCGCGCCGAGATCATTCCTGCTGTAAAGTGGCAGTCAGAGTCGGTGGGCGCAAGTTCTTTGGCTCTTCGAGATACTGAAAGCGCCTTATCAAGGCGATCATTCACCATAAGATACCAAGCGAATCGATCAAAAAGCGCAGCATTAGCAGAGTCGACAATTGTGGCTTCTTCATACCATCTGATTGCACCCTCAACATCCCGTCGTGCACCCGCTAGTTTTGCCGCTTTTGCAGCTGTAGTTTGAAATGCCGCAGCAACCCGATCTGAAACCAGCTCTTCAGCTGCAGATATTGCCTGTAAATTTTTCTTTCTAACGCGCCCGACGGCTGACGATACCTTTTGTCTTTCTAAAGGAGTTGAGGATTCATATTTCGCGGCCAAAAACTCACGTGCGCCTGAGTCTAGAGTGATGTCGAAGTTAGTACCATAATCGACTATAGATCCGAAACGTGTTTCTTCGAATGCTGACAGCCAATTTGGAGCGTAACAGGTAAACTCAGCGCAAGCCCAATTGAGGAGCTGTTCGCTAACCGAACCACCTAGTTGACCCAGGGCTAGGAAGACTTCACGATACGACGACTCCATTCTTTTCCAGGCATCCTCAAACAAAAAGGCGCCAAGATCCCCTCGTTCTTGACTAAGAATTGCATTCAGCCCGTCGTCGATACTGCAATTAGTATTTGCAATGTGCCTGGCAAGCACATCAAGAAGAATTGGCTTTCCTCCAAATTGTCGAGAGATTTTCCGTCTGCGAGCGTCCCCTGCTGACTGAATAGCTAACGCTGAATACGTGTCTGCAAGTCTTTCCAATAAGCTCGCACCGACCTCCTCCGTCATGGGAGGAACTTGGATTTGCAATGCCTCAAGATTCTCCCTCCTTCTCGAGGTTATAAGTAACTTTCCAATTTTAGTAGAGACTTCACGTAGCACTTTGCCTAATCCGATCTCTTCGGATGCGCTCCTGGCCAGCGTTTCCGTATTGTCCAAGACGATCAATATTGATTCCCTACCAAGCCCAGCATCTTTAAATAAACTTGAAGTTTTAGAAATGAGAGCTCGAGAATCTTCAGTCTGCCAATCGCGTGTTAGTCTTTCCTCTAAGATTCTTGCAAGACTTCTGAGCGCCTCATTTACATTTGCATTAATTCCACCAATTTGCTCTAGGCCTGTAACCCCCCATCGCGTAAGCTTTGCGGAATAAAAAAATATGAGCTCTGGCCTCCAAGACAAGGTTTCAGATGGACTATCTAATAGACCGTGCAGAAATTCAAGTACAAGTGTGGTTTTTCCGATACCGCCTTCGCCGTATAAAAGCGATGCTCGAGAGTCTTCATCGTCCCACCACTCAAGAAGAGAAACTATCTCTGAACTACGGCCTTCGAAAGTTCTTGTTTGGCGCATAGGTAGCAATACCGAGGTGCGCCAAACATCATCTTTCATTCTAATGTTTCGAGATACAAGCTGGGACGTAGTAGGATTTAACTCGCTGAGTAGGCCGCAGCTATCTGAGACCTCAATTAATACCGAGCTTGAGTTGGTATGACTGAGAACCTGCCCCTTAACGCGCCAGACACTGCCGCGATGTTCTATTCTTCTGATAAGAACCGGTTTACCCTGTTGCTCCCTCAGCACCTCAACAGTTATAGGTCTAGCTGGAGTGGGTAATTGTGCAACTTTATTCCCAGGAGAACTCTCTACAAAGCATGGCAATAAGTCCTCAAGGATATTTATCAGCGCCTCGATTCGAGCCGGAAGATTTTCTAGTTGCTCATGCAATGAGTACGTATCAAATACACCATGACCAATACGGTCGTTACGTTTGGATATTATCGCGCTGCAAAGTTCACTTCCAGACTCAGAAAACTCTGTTCCTCGCGCGTCAAACCAACCTTTCGCACAAGAAGGCCATATTGTTCGCAAGGCAGGTATGCACAGGTCTAAAGTCGAAGTAAAGTCGCCATCAGTCGGTTGAAGTAGTTTAATAGCCTGTTCCTGCATTTGCTCTGGACATTCGACTAAAGCATGAGCTGCCTCGTATGAAGAGTAGGCTGCGGCTTGAAGAGTATACCGAAACAATGAAAGCAAGTATCCATACTGCAGCCCTTGATCCTCTAGGAAACTGGCTGTGGAAAGTTGTTGCAAAAGATGCTTTTTCATGAGGCTACGAACTTCCTTGAGTAGTGGCCATATGAAGCCACGAACCGGGTAATATTTCAAGCACCAGCTTCTCTCGGCGACTACGCCCCTGCCTCCCCTAATCAGCCCCCCTCTTCAGGTCACTCAATAATGCTCCTGCTGTGCGGAAACGAGAATAGACCACGATTATATTACAGGTGAACACAAACTCGTGGTCTGTCCCAGTTTCGCACTGTCAAGGGAACAGCTTGGAAGCGTCAAAATCTAAACCCGCCTCTTTCATCTCCATAACAAGCCGTTTTTGCCATCCTTCGTGCGGATCAAGCTCCGTGTATACAACGCCGAAAAGGTCAGATGGGATCTCCACTTCACCTTTTCTAAGGAGGCATACACGGCCTCGGCCAAGCTTACCGGCAAAATATCCCAGCTCGAAGATTACATTCTGCCGCGCCCGTGCAGAGGGGGTATCCGCCTTTACGGATCCACCCACATCGTCTGGCGTTAGCAGTACAACGGCGTAACCGACTTCTGCGGACTGCTCAAATTTTTCAATTATGGTTCTGCCGCGATCAGGTTGCTCTTGAAGAACGATTGACTCCAAACCTAATCGGTCAAGAAACCTAGCCAGCATATGTTTAGCCCCATCATCATGGCCATGCACAATGAAGACTCTACTAGACGGGATAATAGATTTGGTTAGTGACAAATTACTAATCTTGACGTGAGATTTATAATCCCTCGCAAACGGAATAATCACTTGGGCTATCAAAGCGTGAAAACCAGAAATCATCTTCTTACTACCGTTGCTGAAGAAGTGATATCCAAAATTTAATGCGTAGCTCGGATCGGCGGCAAGCTTTTGAATCAGTAATATAGTTAAGCCTAACTTGATGTTATCATCATCCGGCCACGCTAGTCGATGACTGCCAGCAAAGCTTCCGCCCGTACTTTCGCTTTCCGCCAAAAAAACCTCAAGGTTTGCATTCTTTGTTAAGACAGCATTGACGGGTTCGAGCTCGGAACTGGATAACAGCCGTGCTAGTTTTTTCAATGGCACTTCATAGGATTGAGACTGGGAGGACTGCAGATCTAATACGCAATTGTTAATCTGGGTAAAAATATCCGAGGAACTCATTTGCTTTCCCCTGTTAGACGCTGCTCGGCTGCCTGCTCAATTATCCGAGTGCGATAATTTTCTTTCATGTCTTCAATTAAAGGCCCGACAAAAGGATTGGCCGCGTAAGCTCCAACGCGCTGATCAATGGTATCGCTGACTTGCTGTATTGCATGCTCAATGCTAGCGGGATCGAAAGGATCAAAATTGATCGTACAAAGAGTGCCGTCTAGTTCCTTAAGCGCAGTCTGCGCTTGTTTCAAATCGCGTTGCAACTGATCCAACCCTTTGATCATCATGCTCACCTATCCGTGACAATGGCATTTTGGTACAGCTGATCGTGCCACAGTGTGCAGGGAGTGCGAGAACTTTAGATATCTAAACCGATGAGTGGCGATAGCATGCTGAGTACAAGAGTCATCTGTTGATAGTAGGCTTGGCCCGCTGTGTTGATGGCCTAAAGCGTCCGTCACGATCGTCCGCAATTGGCCGAAAGGGGACCAGTCTTGAGCGTCCGCTTCTGGCCGAAAGCAGTCTGTATTAAACAGAGCTGACTCGACCACCACTTTCAGGTTGCCGCTGATTTGTCCCGATCACTGCACTCGTAGACGCTGCCTACAGCCCTTCGGAGAAGCAATAGTTTTCTCCATATGCCCACAAGACTCTTCCTGCCCATGCCGATAATCCGTGCATCCCCAGAATGGCTTATCAGTCCCACGCTGAATCATCCGCCCCCCAGAGACCGGACACAACGCTACCCAACCCCCACAGTCCTTACTGCAGATCAGGTAGCGCCCTTCCCTTCGCATGAGTGACTGGCAATCCGGGCAAGCCGTTTCGGTATGTTTGCAGCGCGGGGAAAGCGAACAGAAGTAAAATGACTCTTTGCCGTTCTTCCTGGCGCGCAATATCAGCTCGCCCGCCTCACAAGCAGGGCAAGCGGGACCTGGTTCAGGTACAACGTCCAATGCACCAAATTCATTGAGCTCGACATCGTACTTTTCATCGAGGAGCTCTTTGATAAAGCTGGACGCCTTCCCTTTGCTTACGACGAGGTACACCCGGCGCTTAGCCCTAGTGAGCGCCACATAAAACAGTCGCCGCTCTTCAGCATGGGCAAACGTCTCACGCGGTGGCAAAAGCGCTTCCAGCAACGGATGGCTCGCCTTTTGCGGAGGTAAACCAAACTTACCCGCCTTGTTGCCGAGCACCACGATGTAGTCAGCCTCCTGCCCTTTGGAGGTATGGATGCTGTACGTTTTTATCGTCAGCCCCGGGTAGCTATCACTCAACTGCTTGAGCCCAGCTTTATCAGGCAGCAAGAAATTAAAGCGAGCCAATATGTAGACCACCGCCCCCGGCTTGGCTCTGGCCGATATCCGCGTCAAAACGTGAGGCAACGCTTCATCATCGTCCAGCTCGGTTCTGAACAATGAAACCGCGGGTGAATCTTCCAGCGTATGGGTATGGATGTCCTTCTTTAACTGCGCAGGGTTGCGCATCACAAACCGACTGGCGACAGCATTGATTCGATCGTTGAAGCGAAAGGTCTTGTCCAATGCACTGATGGCGGTCGCACCGAAGAAAGTCTCAAATTGCGAGGTAAGACGAATGTCACTGCCCGCAAACCGATAGATGGATTGCCAATCATCCCCTACGCAGAACAACGACCCATCAGGCTGCGATCGCCTAAGAGCCTTAACCAAACGAGCCCTGGGCTCGGAGATATCCTGGTACTCATCAACCAGCACAAAACGCCATGGAGCGTTGAAACCACCCTGCTCCGCCAAGCGCACCGCCTTTACGATCATGTCATCGAAATCGATCTGATCCTTACCCTCCAGGTCATCCTGGTAACGCTTGTAGATAGGCATCAGTAGCTCAAGCGCTGCCCGCATTTGATCCGGGAAAGGTGCCGCGTTGATACGTGCTTCAAGATCGACCTTAGCCAGATCAGCGGCCTTATACCCCGTCAGCAGCTTCTCGAGCAGTTCAGCAAATTCGGTGACCACACCAAACTCACGAAGCGTTTCCAGCATGGCTTCATCGGGCAGCGGATTGAAAGTCACGCCAGCCTCTGCCAAACGTTTCTCTAGCAAAGGCAGTAGCTGGCCTTCCTGTTGCTCGAAGTGGAAGGTTTCAATCAAACGGGTCTGGTGTTGCTTGTGCAGAGCGCGCTTCCAAGCCATTGCCTGGTGGTAGGCCTTACGATCAATGTAAGGCGCAGTATTGCCCTGGCGGTCTGTACCGAAGTGCTCGATGTAGAGATCAAATGCAGGTAGGTAAAAATCCGGATGATAGTCCCGTCTCTCTGCCGTACGGGTGGACACCTTATACCGAGGCTCATATTGGTACTCCACTCCCATCTTGAAGAGGAAGTTGGCGACCCGGCATTCAGCCATGCTTTTGACACGCTCCCCTTTGAGGGTTCTGACCTCGTGCTCTGCCAGGTAAACGAAGTACTCTCCTAGGGACGCAAAATCGAAGGGGTTCTTGATCGGAAATAGGTAGCTCTCGAAGTATTGCAACAGTCGCTTGCGATAATCTGGGTCCGTCTGTAAATCCTCAAAAGCTACTTGGACAAACCGCTTTCGGGCAGCGTCATCATCAGCCATTGGAGTAAGAGACGGTTGACCCAGCATGTCCTTCCCCAGGGAGTGAAAGGTCGATGCTTTGATGCCCTTGATCCCTACACGCGCTTCCAGCCGCTCGCGCATTTCTTCAGCAGCATCTTTTCCATAAGCCAACAGCAATATATCTTCCGGCTGCGCCTGTCCGCTGCGCACCAGAAAGGCGACTCGGCCCATGGTCGTGCTGGTTTTTCCGGTACCCGCCCCAGCAAGTACCAGGTTGTTATCCTCATCCACGATGCAGGCAAGCCGCTGGTTGAGCGTGAGAGGCATGGACTCGATTGTATCGAACAACTCAGCATGTTCGACCAAACTGAGCTTCACGTAATGACTACGCCAACGCCGCAGACACCTTTCTCCGTTCTGGACCCAGGACCAAGCTCGGATCAAAATCTTGCGCTCAGCCGCTGACAGAACACCTAGCCCTCTTGGAGGCAGTGCTGGCCAATGCTTGGATTGTTCAATTAGATCAGCGTGAAGCGGGGTCCACTGGGACCGCCGGCAGTAATGGCAGGCTCGAACTCTCTTGAGGAAAACATTCAACGTCTCTGCAATGGCAAGCACCCGGCTGCCATACCACTCACGTAACGCCTCACGCCAAAGGTCGTCAGCCCGTTTGATACCCCATCCAATCGCCCTCAATTGACCGGAGGGCAAGGTTAGGGTCAAACAAGAAATCCCCAACCAACGATTGAGTTGAGGTGGCTTGGGCATTCCAGTCACCAGGACTTTGGATGATCGTCCGGCCCAATCGACAGCCATCAATCCGTTGGAGGCTATGTCCAACGAGGCACACGTGGAACCTAACCATTTCGCCAAGCGAAAACTACGAAAAGCCCCATGAATCATTGAGGCGTCCTGCCCTGCCAGCACTGAAGAGAAATCGGTGCTGTGCTCATCCATGCCATACAAATCTTCCTTTCTACGTCCTAATCCATGCGCAAATGCGCCACTATTAAGCCATTATCGCATAACACGTCGAGGTCAGACAGGCATATGCTCTTTTGGCCATCGGCGCGCTCAGCTTGGCTGTTCCTTGATAATTTCCAGCGACAGGTCGCAATCGGGCCAAAAGCGGTCAGCGAGTGTCTACAAAGTCTGGGGCGATTCAGAATGATCTAATCGACCAAAGGCAAATTGCTATTACTGTCGAATTTATTAATATATGGCTCTTTGCCATATTTGATAAGGAAGTCGCTGAATGTTCAACGGTGATCTGAAAAAACACGCACTGGAGCAACTCGACAAGGCTCGCAATCGCTACCAACTAGTAGCCGCCGATGTCGAAAAGGGCTGTACAGAGCTGCACGGTGTACGTCACTACGCCAGCACTGACTTGATGGCCACGGTTGAGTCATTCGTCAGCCAACTAGCCAACTCACCGAAAGAATTCGATAAATCCTACGGCACCTTCAAGGCGGAAACCCAGTCGTTCTGCGGCCTCGTGAAAAAGCTCAACTTTGAAGCGGCTAATGTCGAGTTCACCGCGGGCTCTTCGGCCGTTGCTGGCGTGGCTGCCGGGGTAGGTACCGCCGCTTTCGCACCAACTGCTGCAATGGCTGTTGCGACTACCTTCGGCACTGCGTCCACTGGCGCGGCAATTTCAGGGCTTTCCGGTGCGGCGGCTACAAACGCTGCACTCGCTTGGCTGGGCGGTGGCGCATTGGCGGCAGGCGGTGGAGGTATGACTGGCGGTTCGGCCCTGCTGGCCTTGGCCGGGCCTATAGGTTGGGGTATCGGTGGTGCTGCCATCATTGGCGGCGGGCTGTACGCCCGTAGCAAAAACAAGAAGCTGGCCGAGGAAGCACAAGCCCATCGCTCAGAGATTGAAGCCTCTACCCGTACATTGGGCGTCTCCAAGGACTGGGTAACCCGGATGGTCGGCTCCACTCGACAACACGTCCAAGGCATGAGCGAGCTCCTGGGGGTGCTGATCCGCACTGCACCAGGGGACTACCAGCAGTTCAATGGGGGGCAAAAGGAAATGCTCGCCGCCCTCATCAACCACATGAACTCGCTGGCAAAACTGCTGAACAAGGCTCCTGAATAATGGCCGGAGATAAAGGCGGTACCGTCCGCGACCAGATCAGCGCAGTACTGGTTGACCGTATCAACAGCATCCGCGTTGATACGACCAACCAATTCCTCAACGCCCAGGACAGCGCATTTCGGCATGCAATCGCGCAGATCGACAAGGTCAGAGTCTTTATTGGTTCGCCGGAAAAGATCCTGGGCAATCCTTCCACCAAGCACGGTGAAATTGCCGAACAGGTAGAAGTAGGCATTCGCAACGCCCGCTCCTTACTTGAGCAGAAAGGCTTCGTGGCTACCTTCGAAGGCGTAGGTCGTACCGCCCCCGAAGACTACTTAGTGGACGGCATCGCCGTTCAATCGAAGTTCATCAACGGCACCTGCAAGGGCCTTGATCATGTGTTGGAGCACATGGACAAGTACAAGAACTTCGGGCGTGACGGTTCGTACTACCAGATCCCCAAGGACCAGTACGAAACCATCACTCGCGTGATGCACGGTGACAACGGCCCGCTAAATGAAAAGTCCGTCAGGGCCATCCTGGCCAAGGTCGGGGAAATTGAACAAGCGTCCGGGCAGCCGTTTCAGAACGTGGTCAATCCCAGCATTCAAAATTACGCCGACCCTCAGCAGGGCAAAGTCGTCGAAACCCTGAACAACGAAGAAGCCCAATTAGCCGAACGCAACGACCAACGCAAGGAGCAGATCCTCACCGACAACGGACCATCGTTGGCCGGTGCCGCCCAGGCCGCCGCGATCGCCGGCGCTGTAGGTGGGGCGGTAGGCCTCACAACTTCGTTGTATGCCAAGTATAAGGACGGTAAAAACGTCTTCAAGGGAGACTTCACCGCCGATGACTGGGCAGACGTCGGCATCGACACAAGCAAAGCCGCAATCGGGGGCACAATCGCAGGTGGATCAATCTACCTGATGACCAACTACGCCGACATGGCGGCACCATTCGCTGGCGCGGTCGTCAGCGCGGCCAAAGGCGTGGGCACCCTGGTCGCGGACTATAACGCCGGCAAAATCGACTTCGATCAATTCGTCAGTCTGGGCACCGTTGTCTGCGCAGAGTCCGCCATCGTCGGCATCGCCACCGCCGCAGGCCAGGTACTCATCCCCATTCCCGTCATCGGTGCAGTGGTTGGCTCCATCGCGGGGAAAATGCTCGCTGAGTTCCTCAAGGGCCAGTCTGCACATATCCAGGCAGAGATGGATGCGCGTATGAAGGAATATCTCGGAAAGCTTGATCACCAATGCCAAGTGGTACTAGAAGAGATAATGGGGGAGTTTGATCGTCTGGGCGACCTCATGACGGCTGCGTTCGATGTTGAGCGCAATGCGAAGCTGATGCAGAGCAGCGTGGCTTTGGCGCTGTCGTTGGGTGTTTCTCCGGCGGTGCTGATCACCGGCCATGATGATCTTGATGCGTTTATGATGGCTTGAATGGTTGGGGCGCGTGCCTCGCGACCCAACTATTTGGTCAAATCGATGGACTACGCTCTGTACGGAATTCATAGAAATTGCACCGCCCCCCATTCCAATCCTGAGACTTGCAAAGTTCTTAGCTATCAAATTAAAGAAAACCTGCGATCGCAAAGCCTTATGAAATCTCAAATGCGGCTTGGAATCTGATCGTGGATTTCCTAGTAGAGACGTGTCGTATAGGCCGGTTGAATCCACAAGCGTTATCTGCCTTTCGCGAGGGGCAGATAACGGCCCAAAGCGGTCGTAACGCAGCTTCCAAATCAGGGCTTGAATGGATCAATCCAGCCAGATCGAAGTCCTGCCTCGTATTCTTTGCGTACGCAGGCGAGCGACTCTGCGCATCCCATTTCCGCCTCGATAGCGCCAATGCATCCCCAGCAATCTCCGCCGCTATTGCCTGATAGCGGATCTGCTGGGTCATCGAGTACGCGTCTGCAGATCGTGCAGTATTCCGGCTTATTGCTGTTCGTCATAATCTCGCTCCCAAACGTCCGGTCGTGGCCGATTTTTGCCAGTCACGTAGGACTACGTCGGCTAGAAACCCAGCGCGATCTAAGCGGTTCATAGAGCTTCCAATCTCCAAAAACCGTGTGAGCGTCCGACGACGGCACATGGCGCCCGCTTATCACGATCCCGGATTTTGCGTCCTCAACTCTTGAAGCGATCATCGACGCGTAATTTTTCCTGACGTAGCAGCTTTAGCGCATTGGCAACGCCTTCTGCATTTTGATCAAGGGTTTGCAGAGCCGTAACGACATTGCGATGAGCCTTGCTTGAGCCACTAGCCTTGCTCCACAAGGCCAACTCCTCGATAGCAGCGGCCAAAGCGTTCTGATTCACCTGAATCAGCTCCAACACGTCAGCCACTATTTCGATTTGCTCATCATTCATCGTATCTTCTCCCCAAGGCCTCTTGAGCGTAGTCCAACACGGACGCCGTGGCATGGATCAGGACATGCAGTTCACTGAAATAAGCAGGCCTTCCGCGCAGGTTACCTCCGACCCTGCCCGAGGCTCACCTTCTATGGATGACCATGGAAGAGCGTTGCCCCATCTCGTCAACCGGCTCAACAGATCCGAGTGAAGGCCGCGAGATTAGGACTCACACCCCGACCCGACATCAGAACCCACCAGAACAGCACTGCCCGCTACTTACAAGTAACAACCCACAACTGATCCAACCTGGTCGTAAAACTCCGACTCATCATGTCCCGCCGCATCCCCCATTCCGGATTGACCGGAACGCTGGCAGAGCGAAGTGTCCCCCTACCCCATCGCCCATTGATTTGATCCAGCACCGCCATCAACTTCGTAGCTTCCGCCGGCTGCGAGGTCGCGAACAGATCATCTGTGTACTCCCCTTTCTGGCAAAGGTTCATCAGCAGCACCTCCGCCTTGCTGTACTTGAAACCCGGCCTGTACACCCGATCCAGTGCATCCGCCGCGGCCTTTGTCAGCAGACGAACATCATCCGTCGGATATGGCAGCTCAACGAGCACCCCATTGGCATACTTCGCCTCCTCCGGATTGAACATCCCGGTGCGGATGCTCACACGAACCTTCTTGCACAAAGACTGCTGAGCCCTGAGCTTTTCCGAGGCCCGCATCATGTAGGTGGCCACCGCTTCCTTGATCGGCGCCAACTCGGTAAGACGCTGACCGAACATACGGCTACAGCATATCTCCTGCTTGGGCGGATCTGGCTCGTCCAGCTCCAGGCACGGCGTGCCGGCCAACTCCCGAGCCGTCTTCTCGATCACTACGCTGAACTTCTTACGAAGCGTCCAGGGGTCGGCCTTGGCCAGGTCCATAGCCGTCTTGATCCCCATGCCGTCTAGGTGCACTTTCATCCTGCGGCCAACACCCCAGACCTCGGACACATCCGTGTTGCGCAACACCCAATCACGCTTGAACGAATCGCAAATATCAACCACCCCACCCGTCTGCACCTGAAGACGCTTGGCCGTGTGGTTCGCCAGCTTGGCCAGCGTCTTGGTGTGAGCGATCCCCACCCCAACCGGAATGCCGGTACAACGCAGCACCTGGCTACGAATCTTGCGACCCAGCGCATCCAAACCATCAATACCAGTCAGATCAACAAAGGCCTCATCGATGCTGTAAACCTCAACCGCCGGCACCATCGACTCAATGAGCGTCATGACCCGCTCACTCATATCGCCATAAAGCGCGTAGTTGGATGAGAACGGAACAATGCCGTGCTTCTGCAGCTTGTGCTTGATCTGGAAATACGGCTCACCCATCTTCACGTAGGGCTTGGCATCGTAACTGCGGGCAATCACACAGCCATCGTTGTTGCTCAGCACCACGATGGGCACCCGGGCCAGGTCAGGACGAAACACACGTTCGCAACTGGCGTAGAAGCTGTTGCAATCGATCAGAGCAAACACCGGCTGGACTTTAGACATGGCTGCGCACGCTGCAGGTGATCACACCCCAGATGACCAACTCGTCCCCCTCGAGCACGTACCTGGGTGGGTACTTTGGGTTCTCCGACAAAAGAATCACCTCCTTTCCCCGCAGGCACAGCCGCTTGCACACAGGTTCGTTATTCAACAGTGCCACAACGATGTGCCCGTGCACCGGCTCCAATGCTCGATCCACTACCGCCAAATCCCCTTCGAAGATTCCAGCGCCCTGCATGCTCTCTCCGGCAATCGAAACCAGATAGACATGCGGAGCACGGATGTTCAGAACCTCATCCAATGAGATGTGCGCTTCGATGTGGTCCGCTGCCGGGGATGGGAACCCAGCAGGCACACGAAACGAACACAAAGGCAGCTTCAAGCCACCCTCGGCAATAGGACCTAAAATTGAGTAGCTCATGACGCACGACACCAAAATACCTGTACGAACATACAGTTAACTTTGTACAAGTATGGCGGTCAATTTGTATAAGAAAAATCTGACAGGTGGAGGGGTGCGAACCTGCTCTTCCAGCTCGCGCGGTGTCGGCCACGGGCACACCGGTCGCTGACGTCGATGAAAAGCAGTCCAGACTTCAGATGATGAGAGCCCAGTATCGAACTCACACGACAGTCCGACCTTCCATGCATGAAAAAACCCGGTGCGTGGACCGGGTTTCTCAAAAATACATCTAGGTTAACAGGGTGGGAAACTGATCCCGAACGTGGCGCCGCGATCAATTCCCGTGTCAGTTACGAAACAACTCCAGATGGCCAGAAACCTTCAGGACCTCCAAAAGCGGCTCCCGCAGCTAACTGCATAAGGGTCGCCGCCAGCTTAATTACTGACGGCTATACCTTCGCGAAGCCCTATTTCCAGTTCGCAGCCAGCACTGCATCGAGTTGAGTTCGTTGATCATTAGTAAGATTGGTTTCAGCCCCTGGCGCTACGCCAAAGGAGGCCATGGTGTCTACCAAACTTTGAACCTGAGAATCCAACAGCACCTTCCCATCAGCGGTCTTGAGAGCCTCGACATGGTAATTACTGGACTGATACCAGTTGCTGACCGTCAATTTTTCACTCGACCCTATAATGGTGATTTCCAAATTGGACCCAGTATGACGGAGCCATAAATCTTGCGGATTGATATCCGCTCCGAACGAAAGGATATCGGTCCCAACGTAGCCACCGTCATAGTCCGTAATGGTGTCCTGACCGTCTCCCCGGTTGAACAGATAGGTATCTGAAAAGTTGCCTCCAGTGATGGTGTCATTACCTGTACCACCGGCCAACGTGTTGCCCTTCGAAGCAGCAGCCACACTCAAAACATCATCCCCAGCATCACCATACAACTGGTTCGCCCCGGCGCCTCCTGACAAAGTATCGTTGCCCGCCCCACCACGGATGATGTCGTTACCAGACCAACCGACTAGGGTATCCGCGGCGGCTGTACCGACTTGAATCAGTCCCGCCGCCGCAATATCCGCCCAGGTCCAGGACGTCCCATCCGCAAATTCCACTCGCTCAAGGATATTATTAATCATCACCCCAGCACTGGAGGCCGTACTGTCAAACCAACCTTTGACGCGAATCTGGTCCGTACCGTTGCGGTGCATGAAAACTACGTCAGTCCCGGACTTTTGAACTTGGATATCGCTGGCAAGGATCCCAGCACCAAAACGCAAGGTATCGGTGACTACATAGCCAGCGTCATAGTCCGTAATGGTGTCCTGACCATCTCCCAGGTTGAACACGTAGGTGTCGGCGTAATAGCCACCCGTCAAGGTGTCATTGCCGGTACCGCCGACTAAGGTGTTGTCCTTCGAAGCGGTGGCGACCGCGATGACGTCGTCTCCAGCATCACCATACAGCTGGTTCGCCCCGGCGCCTCCCAGCAGCGTGTCATTACCGCCGCCGCCACGGATGATGTCGTTACCCGACCAACCGGTCAGCGTCTCGGCCCCTTCCGAACCAACCTGCTTCAATCCCGTTGCAACAATATCCGCCCAGGTCCAGAACGTGCCGTCAGCGAACTCCACACGTTCAATGACGTTGTAAATGACTACACCAGCACCGGACGTCGTAGCATCAAACCAGCCCTTGAACGTCAACTGGTCCGTGCCATTGCTGTGCATGAACACCAGGTCAGAATTGACCCGGCGGGTATTGATATCACTGGAGAGGATCCCAGGACCAAAGCGCAAGGTATCAGTCGCTGTGTTACCGCCATCGTAGTCGGTAATGGTGTCCTGGCCGTCTCCCAGGTTGAACACGTAGGTGTCGGCGTAATAGCCACCGGTCAAGGTGTCATTGCCGGTACCGCCGGCTAAAGTGTTGCCCTTCGAAGCGGTGGCGACCGCGATGACGTCGTCTCCAGCATCACCATACAGCTGGTTCGCCCCGGCGCCTCCCAGCAGCGTGTCATTACCGCCGCCGCCACGGATGATGTCGTTACCCGACCAACCGGTCAGCGTCTCGGCCCCTTCCGAACCAACCTGCTTCAATCCCGTTGCAACAATATCCGCCCAGGTCCAGAACGTGCCGTCAGCGAACTCCACACGTTCAATGACGTTGTAAATGACTACACCAGCACCGGACGTCGT
>NZ_JBMDKO010000059.1:0-35395 GCF_057809755.1 Pseudomonas sp. FG13 | reverse complement strand
AACACCACCGGACCTTTGTGGGAGCGGGCTTGCTCGCGAAGACGTCGGCACATCCGACATCTATTTCAACTGACCCACCGCCATCGCGAGCAGGCTCGCTCCCACCCTGGATTGCTGGCGATCCCAGCATTCGGGAACACCACCGGACCTTTGTGGGAGCGGGCTTGCTCGCGAAGACGTCGGCACATCCAACATCTCTCTCGACTGACCCGCCGCTTTCGCGGGCAAGCCCGCGCCCACAGGGCTTCTGACTTTACTTGCCTATCACCGGAGCACTCTCCATGCAGATCACGCCGATCCTCACGCAGTTGCGTGAGCAATGCCCAACGCTCGCCAGTCGAGTGATCGCGGGCCTGGACCTCGTCGCGTTGCAAGCCGGCACGCCCCTGCAAACCCCGTGTGCCTATGTTCTGTCGAGCACCGATGTGGCGAGCCGGAACACGGCACAGAACGTCACGCTGCAAACGGTGCGTGACCGTTTCGACGTGGTGTTGGTGCTCGATGCCAGTGACGCGACAACCGCGCTGGATCTGTTGCACGACCTGCGAGCCGAATTGTGGCGCGGGTTGGTGGGGTTCAAGCCTGGCGCCACTTACTCCGGCATTGAATACGACGGCAGCGAACCGGTCTCCGTCAACAGCGACCGAGCGTTGTTCCGGTTGCGCTTTTTCGCTGAGTTCCAGCTGGGCCGCAATCTGGCGAGCCAGCCTGCCGAAAGCTGGCACGAACGTGAACTGGACGGATTGTCGTCCTTTACCGGGGCCACCGTGCAGGTCGATGCCATCGACCCGGCGGACCCCAACCTGAAACGTCCCGGCCCCGACGGGCGCCTGGAACTGACTTTCTCTGGAGACGTAACCCCATGAGCAAACGCATCACCGTACTGCCGGCCCCGGGCCGTGTGGTACCGGACCCGGAAGCGGGCGATCTGTTGCCCCTCGAAGGCCGTGAAGTGCCGGACAACGCCTGGTGGCGTCGACGTCTGGCCGACGGCGATATCACTACCAAAGCCGTGAAAGCGGCCAAACCACAGGGAGCCAAATAATGGCGATCGGATTCAGCAACATCCCCGCGGACATTCGTGTTCCGCTGTTCTACGCCGAAATGGACAACTCGGCCGCCAATAGCGCGTCGTCGGCCATGCGCCGGTTGATCGTCGCCCAGGTCAACGACAACATTGCCCCGGCAGAAGCCGGCAAGCTGGTGCTGGTCTCCAGCGTCGCCCTGGCCAAAAGCATCGGCGGGCAGGGCTCGATGCTCGCCTCGATGTACGAGACCTGGCGCAAGACCGACCCGCTTGGCGAAATCTGGTGCCTGCCGCTGCACAACGTCGAAGGCGCCATTGCCAAGGGCGTGCTGACCCTTACCGGCACCGCCACCGAAAGCGGTGTGCTCAACCTTTACATCGGCGGCGTACGTGTTCAGGCAGCCACCGTCAACGGTGCTACCGCGGCCCAGGCTGCCACGGCGCTGGCCTTGAAAGTCAACGCGACAGCCGACCTGCCAGTGACCGCCGCAGCCGTCGACGGAGTGGTGACCCTCAGCGCCAAATGGACCGGCGACAGTGGCAACGACATCAGCCTGCAGTTCAATCGTCTGGGCAAGAGCAACGGTGAAGACACCCCCGCGGGCCTGACCACTGCCATCACCCCCATGACCGGTGGCGCTGGCGTACCGGACCAGACCGCCGCCGTCGCGGCCCTGGGTGACGAGCCATTCGAATTCATCGCCATGCCGTGGTCCGACCTGTCGAGCCTGAATACCTGGCAAGCGGTGATGGATGACAGCACCGGTCGCTGGTCCTGGGCCAAGCAGTTGTTCGGCCATGTCTACAGTGCCAAGCGCGGCACCATCGGCACTCTGGTGGCGGCCGGCCAGGCGCGCAACGACCAGCACATGACCATTCAGGCCCTGGAGCCGGGCGTGCCGCAACCGTCGTGGGTCCAGGCCGCCGCACTGGCCGCCCGCACCGCCGTGTTTATCTCGGCCGACGCCAGCCGTCCGACCCAGAGCGGCAGCCTGCCGGGCCTGGATCCGGCACCGGCCAGCGAACGCTTCACCTTGACCGAGCGCCAGTCGCTGCTCAACTACGGCATCGCGACCGCCTACTACGAAGGCGGCTATGTGCGTATTCAGCGCTCCATCACCACGTATCAGAAAAATGCCTTCGGCCAGGCTGACAACTCTTACCTGGACAGCGAAACCATGCACCAGTCGGCGTTCATCGTGCGTCGCCTGCAAAGTGTGATCACCAGCAAGTACGGTCGCCACAAACTGGCCTCCGACGGCACCCGCTTCGGCGCCGGCCAACCCATCGTGACCCCGAGCACGATTCGCGGCGAGCTGATCGCCCAGTACGCCAAGCTGGAGCTGGAAGGTCACGTGGAAAACGCCGAGTTGTTCGCCGAACACCTGATCGTCGAGCGCGACAGCCAGGACCCGAGCCGGGTCAATGTGCTGTTCCCTCCGGATTACATCAACGGCCTGCGAGTGTTCGCGCTGCTCAACCAATTCCGTCTGCAGTACGACGCTGCTGCCTGAGTGTCGTGTTTGAACGCATGAATTCAGCCCACCCCGCGTGGGCTTTTTATTTGAAGGAGAAACACCATGGGTCAACTGATTGCGGGCACCTGCTACGTCAAAGTGGACGGCGCCCAACTGACCATCAACGGTGGCTGCGAAGCACCACTGATGTTCACCAAACGTGAAACCGTCGTACCGGGTTTCTATAAGGAAACCGACATCGCTCCGTCCTTCAAGGTGACGGCGTTGCACACTGCGGACTTCCCGCTCAAGCAACTGGTGGCCGGCACCGACATGACCGTCACGTGCGAGTTCAGCAACGGCAAGGTCTACGTGCTGGCCGGCGCCTACCTGGTGGAAGAACCGGTGTCCAAGGGCGACGACGCCACCATCGAACTGAAATTCGAAGGCATCAAGGGGACTTGGCAATGAGCGATATGGTGACCTTGCGCGTGGCCATCGAGGCCCACGGCGAGCCGGTGAACCAACTGACCCTGCGCCGTCCGACGGTGCAGGAGGTCCGGGCGATCAAGGCGCTGCCGTACAAGATCGACAAGAGCGAGGAGGTGAGCCTGGACATGGACGTCTCGGCCAAATACATCGCGGTCTGCGCCGGCATCCCACCGTCGTCGGTCAACCAGCTGGACCTGGCCGACCTCAACGCGCTGAGCTGGGCTGTCGCGAGTTTTTTCATGAGTGCGGCGTCGCAGCCATCGGCGATCTGATCGCAGCCGCCTATGACCTGGCCTGGTTCTGGAAGGTTGACCCCGAACAGATGATGGCCAGGCCACTGGATGTGCTCCGTGAATCCCTGGAGCACGCGCAACGGATCAATGCGATGCAGCAGGTGCAGTGATGGCAGACACACAGAAGGTAGAGAAAAAAGCGGTGCTGCTGACCGGCATCGACGAGCTGTCGCCCAAGCTCGCCGGCCTTCGGGAGAAGGTCCAGGGCTTCAAACAGAACCTCGATGCGACCGGTCTTGGCAGTCTGGATATTTCCGGGCTGCTGCCGGACGGCGGTATCGCCAAACCGTTCATGGACGGGCTTAAGTCGGCGGTGGCGTTCAAGGGTGAAGTCGTGGAGGTGAACGCGGCAGCCAGCGCCGTCCAGGCTCCGGCCGCGCCGTTGGTAGCGGCACAGGGCCTGGATGGATTGAAGACGTCCATCAGCAATGTGTCGTTGCAGTTCGGCTCGGCGTTGGTACCCGCGGTCAATGCGTTGACGGTTGGTCTACAGCCGATGATCGGTGGTGTGGCCCAGGTGCTGCAGGACAATCCGCAACTGGTGCAGGGCCTGGCAACGGGCGCCGTGGCGTTCAGTGCGATGCAGACGGCGGTCAGCGGTGCGAGCCAGGCCCTCGAAGTGGTCAGCCTCGCCCTGAAAATGAACCCCATTGGCCTGGCCGCCATGGGCATCGCCTTGGCGGCGGGGATGATCATCGCTTACTGGGAACCGATCTCGGCGTTCTTCGCCGGGCTCTGGCAAAGGCTTGCGCCCATCGTTCTGCCGATGGCCGAGTTCTTCAAGACGCTGTTCGCCTTTACCCCGATGGGGCAGGTGATCAGCAACTGGGGGCCGATCAGCAGTTTCTTCGGCGCGCTGTGGAATGTGCTCGTGGCGGCGGCGACGCCCATCATCGGCTTTATGCAGACGTTGTTCGCTTGGTCGCCCCTGGGTTTGATCATCAATAACTGGGGCCCCCTGACCGGGTTGTTCTCGGCCATCTGGGATCTGCTCAAGGCCTTGACCGTGCCGGTGATGGACGCGCTCCAGGGCCTTTTCAACTGGACGCCGTTGGGCCTGATCATGGCCAACTGGGGCACCCTTGTGGACGTCTTCGCCGGAATCTGGGAAGGCCTGCGCAATCAGGTGTCGATCATGTTGGCAGTGTTCGGCGGGCTATTCGACTGGTCGCCCATCGAGGGCCTCACGAAGCAGTGGGGGCCAGTGAGTGAGTGGTTCAGCCAGTGGTGGGACGAGCTGCAGGGGGTGATCGCGCCGATCAAGGCGTTCTTCAACGGTGGTTTTGGCGAGGTCATCACCACGTTTACCGGCAAGGTCCAAGGGCTGACCGACGAGCAGCAGAAGACCAATGCCGAAGGTAAGGGTGAACTGGCGCCGGCGTTTTTTGGCGCGGCCAATGAATCGTCGTCGGGGCTGTCCTCCAGCTTGGCGCCGATGCCTGGCAATCTTGCGCAGAAAGCCTCGCTGGCGCCCGGTGCGCTGCCGCAGACCTCCAGTGCGTTGGTGCAACAAAGTGCCGCGAACAGTCGCACCCAGCTTGAAGGCGGCCTGACCGTACGCTTCGAAAACGCGCCGGCCGGTTTGCGCGCCGAGCCTCCGCAGACCAATCAACCGGGCCTGGCGGTGAGTTCGCGCATCGGTTATCGCTCTCTGTCCGCAGGAGGTTCCAATGAGCTGGCGTGATCGTTTATTGCCGGCGTCGTTCCGTGGCGTCGGGTTCTGGGTCGACCAGGCGAAAACCCCGGTAGGGCACAAGGGCCAGTTGCATGAATACCCGCAGCGCGACCAACCGTTTTTCGAAGGGCTGGGCCAGCAGGCGAAGATCCATGAACTGACCGCGTTTATCGTCGGCCCCGACTGCCTGGAGCAGCGTGACAAACTGCTCAAGGCGCTGGAGCAGGGCAGTGGCGAGCTGGTGCACCCTTGGCTGGGACGGATGCAGGTCAAGGTCGGCGAGTGCGACATGACCCAGACCCGCCAGGACGGCGGGCTGGTCACGTTTGCCCTGAAGTTCTATCCCGACCAGCCGCTGCAATTTCCTTCGGCGGCGATCAACAGCCAGAAACTGCTGTTGGTGTCGGCTGACAGCTTCCTGGGTTCGGCGGTGCGGCGTTTCGAAGACGCGATGAGCTTGATCAAGGCCGCGCGGATCGGCATCGCCGACCTGCGCAACAGTCTCAAGGAGGTCTACGGGGTTATCGAGCAGGAGCTGAAGCCGTTGATCGAGGTCTATGGGCAGCTCAGCGATCTGGTCAAGACGGTAAAGGAGTTGCCCAATGAAGTGGCTGCCGAGTTCAAGGGATTGTTGGGGGACATCCGAGAGCTGAAGGACTTTGCCCGTGACGGCTATCGCGGCGTGATTGCCAGCGTGTCGCAACAGGTCGAAGCCATCCGTCAGGCGGACGCGCCCAAACTCACCACCGGCAAGGACACCACGGCGGCGGCCCAGGCCGTGGCCGATCTGGTCCAGGACACGCTGCTGGTCCAGGCCGCGCAATGGATTGCGGCGATGCCCGTGGCGGCGCCGGTGGTCAAGCTTGGCGCCACGCCTTCAGTGGCGCAGCAGGCCGTGCAGCCGATCCAACGCCGGGATGTACCGGTGGCCGACGATGTGCTGGCCCTGCGTGATGCCCTCAACGAAGCCATTTGGCAGGCCTCCCTCAAGGCCGATCCAGATCACTACCAGGCGTTGAACCACCTGCGTCAGCAAATGGCCGCGCACCTGACGGCGGTGGCGTCATCGGGTGTCCGATTGATCAACCTGTCGTTCAAGCAAAGCCTGCCGGCGCTGGTGGTGGCTTATCAGCAATTTGCCGATGCCACTCGGGTGACCGAAGTGATCCAGCGTAACGGTGTGGCCCACCCAGGTTTCCTGCCGCCCAACGACCTGAAAGTCTCGGGGGAGTAAGCCATGAGCGAGTTCGATAACGTCGTCACGCTCACCGTCGGTGGGCTGGACTACGGCGGCTGGAAAAGCGTGGAAATCAGTGCGGACCTGGAGCGGCAGTTCCGCACCTTCAAACTCGACATCACCTGGCAATGGCCGGGGCAGATCCAGGCGGTGCCGATCCGTCCCGGTGATGAATGCCAGGTGCGCATCGGTGCCGACCTGGTGCTCAGCGGCTACGTGTTCAAGGCTCCGGTCAGCTATGACGGGCGCCAGATCACGCTGAGCATCGAAGGGGGTTCCAGAACCCAGGACCTGGTGGATTGCGCAGCGATCAATCGTCCGAGCCAATGGCGGGGGCAGACGGTACTGAGCATTGTTCAAGCCCTGGCCTCGCAATATGGCGTAGGGGTGGTCAGTGAAATCCCGGAAACGGCGCGTTTGAGCGAGCACAGCATCGTGCCGGGAGAAACCGTCTTTCAATCCATCGACCGTTTGCTGACGTTGTTCCGGGTGTTTTCCACCGACGACGCCGAAGGCCGCGTGCTGCTGGCCAAGCCCGGCAGCGCAGGGCGGGCCAGTGATGTGCTGGAGCTGGGCAAGAACATTCTTTCGGGCAACGCGCCGATGGACTACAGCCAGGTGTTCTCCGAATACCGGGTCATCGGCCAGCACAAGGGTAGCGACCAGCAGAGTGGGGCGGCAGTCAGCGAGGTGTCGGGCACCGCCACCGACTTGGGTTTCAAACGCAAGCGGGTTACGGTGATCAGCGAAAGCGCCCAACTGACCTCCGAGCTGGCCCAGCAACGAGCGGACTGGGAAAGCGCCATCCGCACCGGTCGCGCCCTGACCACCACCTACCGCGTGCAGGGCTGGCGCCAGGCCAATGGCGACTTGTGGCGCCACAACAGCCTGGTGCGGGTGATCGACCCGGTGCTGGGCTTCGACGGCGACATGCTGATTTCCAAGGTGACCTATTCACTGTCTGCCCAAGGCTCGGTGACCACCTTGCAAGTCGCCCCGCCCCATACCTTCGACGCGAACCCGGCCAAGCCCAAGTCCTGAGCCAGGCAGCGCCCACCTGTGGGAGCGGGCTTGCTCCGAAGGCGGCGTATCAGTCACCCCAGCGTCCACTGACCCACCGCCATCGCGAGCAGGCTCGCTCCCACCCTGTTCCGAGGGCGGCCACAAAATGCTCGCCCACCACAAATCCCCTGTGGGAGCGAGCCTGCTCGCGATGACGGCGGACCAGCCACCGCCAACCTCAACTGACGTCCAGCCAACCCGCAACCCGATTTCCGAAGGAACCCCAATGAGCCTACTGACCCGCCTCCTGGCGCGCGGCACTGTCGTGCTCGCCAATTCGGCTTCCAAACTGCAGTCGCTGCAGATGCGCCTCACCGCCGGCGAAGTGAACGACGACATGGAGCACTTCGAACCCTACGGCTTCACCAGCAACCCGCTGGCCGGCGCCGAGGGCATCGCCACCTTCCTGGGCGGCGACCGTTCCCATGCCGTGGTACTGGTCGTCGCCGACCGCCGCTTTCGCCTCAAGGCCCTGGCCCCCGGAGAAGTAGCGATCTACACCGACGAGGGCGACAGGATTCACTTCAAGCGCGGCCGTGTTATCGACATTGACACCGCCACCCTGAACATCCGCGCCAGCAGTGCGGTGAACATCGACAGTCCTGTCATCAACCACACCGGCAAGATCATTTCCCAAGGCGACCAGATCGCCGGCGGCATCAGCCAGATCAAGCATGTGCATGTCGGCGTACAGGCCGGCAACGGCCAGACCGGCGCGCCGGCGGGAGGCCAATGATGTTCATCAGCCAGAACCTGCACGCTGCGTTGACCCGCTCGGTACTGATCAGCCTGTTCACCTGGCGCCGCGCCGCTGACGACGATGCCGTCGATGACGAGGAGCTTTTCGGCTGGTGGGGCGACACTTTTCCTACGGTCGCCGATGACCGCATCGGTTCGCGGCTGTGGCTGCTGCGCCGGGTCAAGCTGACCCGCCAGACCCAGCTCGACGCCGAGTTCTACGCCCGCGAAGCCCTGCAATGGCTGATCGATGACGGCCATTGCAGGGCCATCGACATCATCAGCGAACGCCTCGATGCCCAGCGCCTGAACCTGCGCACGGTCCTGACCCTGGCCGACGGCCAGCGCCTGGACATCAATCCCGATAACAGTTGGCAGGTGACCTATGCCGTTTGAAACCCCTTCGCTGCCGGTGCTGATCAAACGCACCCAAAGCGACCTGGCCAGCGATTCGCTGCGCCAGTCCGATGCCCAAGTGTTGGCCCGCACCCTGGGGGGCGCAGCCTATGGCCTGTACGGCTATCTGGACTGGATCGCCGAGCAGATCCTGCCGGACAAGGCCGACGAGTCCACCCTGGAGCGCATTGCCGCCCTGCGCCTGAACCAGGCGCGCAAAGCCGCTCAGGCAGCCAGCGGCAGCGTCAGTTTTAACGCTGCCGGCGGTGCGGTGCTGGATGTCGACACGCTGCTGCAATCGACCGATGGTCGCGCCTACAAAGTGACCACCGCCCGTACCACCAGCAATGGCCTCAACACCACCACCATCGCTGCGCTGGAGGCCGGCAGCCTGGGCAATGCCGATGCCGGCCTGGTGCTGACGCCGGTGCAACCGATCCTCGGTATCTCCGGCAGCTTCACCGTGCTGGCGCCGGGGCTGACCGGTGGTGTCGCCCGGGAAAGCCTCGAGTCCCTGCGGGCGAGGGTGATCCGCTCCTACCGCATCATCCCCCACGGCGGCTCGGCCCAGGATTATGAAACCTGGGCCCTGGAATGCCCTGGCATCACCCGCGCCTGGTGCCGCGGCAGCTACCTGGGACCCGGCACCGTCGGCCTGTTCGTCATGCGTGACGACGATCCGCAGCCGATTCCCAATGCCGAGCAACTGGAGGAAGTCCGGGCCTACATCGAGCCCCTGCGCCCGGTGACCGCCGAGGTGCATGTGCTGGCGCCGGTGCAGGTCCCGGTGACCTACAGGCTGCGTATCACCCCTGACACCAGCGCCGTACGCGCCGCCATCGAGGCCCAGTTGCGCGACCTGCACAACCGTGAAGCCGGCCTCGGCGAAACCCTGCTGTTGACTCACATCGCCGAAGCCATCAGCAGCGCCACCGGTGAAACCGACCACACGCTTACTGTGCCCACCGCCGATGTGACTGCGGCGAGCAATCAGTTGCTGACCTTCGGAGGCTGCGTATGGCTGGAATAAGAACCGCCGGGGAATACCAGGCCCAACTGCGCAGCCTGCTGCCCAACGGCCCGGCGTGGGACCCGGAGCGGGTGCCGGAACTGGAGCAAGTGCTGGGGGGCATCGCCGAGGAATTGGCGCGCCTCGATGCGCGTGCGGGTGATTTGCTCAATGAAATGGATCCGGCGGGGGTGAGTGAACTGGTGCCGGATTGGGAGCGGGTGATGAACCTGCCGGATCCGTGTCTGGGGGCCACGCCGCTGTATGACGACCGGAGGCTGGCGGTGCGTCGGCGGTTGTTGGCGGTCGGTAGCCAGACCTTGGCGTATTACGTGGAAATCGCCAGGAGCCAGGGCTACCCCAACGCCACCGTCACGGAGCACAGGGCGCCTCGCATGGGGCGTGCACGTTTTGGAGACGCGCATTTTGGCACGTGGCAGGCGCAATTCATGTGGACCCTCAATACCGGCGGGCGTCTGCTGCTCGGTCGGCGTTTTGGCGCGAGCTACTGGGGAGAGCGTTTTGGCGTTAACCCGGGGTCGGCGCTGGAGTGTCTGGTTCATCGCAGTGCACCGGCGCATACGCAGGTGCATATCAATTATGACTAAGGAGTAGATGGATGGATTATCCAAAAAGCGTTCCCAGTGCAGGGCTGGTGAATGGGAAATTTGTAGATGAAAATCCGGTAACGGGGACCCCGGGATCTTTGATTCCGGCTCAATGGGGGAATGCCGTTACAGAAGAGGTGTTGAATGTCATTACTTCTGGCGGTCTTACGCCGAGCGAAAGTAGCAATACTCAACTTCTTACGGCAATCAACGCAAAAATCACCAATGCAATTCCCGCGTCGCCACCTGATGCTTCAGTCACGCAGAAGGGGCTTGTTGAGTTGGCTACGAATGCAGAGGCTCAGTCCGGAACGGATGCCTTGCGTGCGGTCACACCAGCAGCACTTGCGTCTCGTACGGCCACGGAGTCCCGTTCCGGCATGGCGGCAATTGCTACTCAATTGGTGGTCAATGGAGGCGTTGATGATGCAACAATCGTCAGTCCCAAAAAGCTGGCGCAGCGATTGTCTGTATTTTTGCCGATTGGATACTTCTCCGGTTTGCGCATGTGGAATAGCCCTGGCGCTCCGGCAACTGTTATCAACGTAGACCCAGGTGCAGCAAAGTCTTCTGACGACCTTTTCGATATTGTTCTTCCTAACAACCTGGCTGCCGGTCTTCTGGCTTCTGGAGCTTGGACGTCGGGGTCCGGCAACCAGAAGCTCGACGTAGGCTCTCGCGCTGCGAACACTTGGTATCACTTGTTCCTGATCCGAAAGGCCGCTGATGGCGTAGCCGAGCTACTGTTTTCGCTGAGTGCTACCGCCCCGACACTGCCTGCCGGGTATTCCGGATCGCGGCGTATTGGTTCCGTCAAGACAGACGGCAATGGGAATATTGTTCCGTTTATTAATGTCGGGCGTCAGTTTTATTTCTTAACGCCGATCAAGGACTTTGTCGGTTCTGCTCCAGCCTCAACCACCGGTACCCAGGGGGCGGTCACGTTGATCCTGTCTGTGCCGCCAGGTGTTAGAACCAAGGTAATCACTCATGTTGCTATGAGTGGTATTGCCGGATTCGCTTACATGCGGCCGACAGATTCCAGTGCTGTAGCGATGGTGTTGGTTGCTGGAACTGTCTCTGCTTGGCAGGCAGGCATCGGCGGAAATACAGCGAACGTCGACTACTTTGCGTTTCCCTTTGAATGTGTGACGGATACAACCGCAGCGGTAATTTTGCAATGGAACATGGCATCAGGTGATGGCACTGCTTATTACGCAGTATCGACTTTGGGATATACAGAGCTCTAGGAGAAAAGAATGCCTTACGTTCAAAGAAATAACGCCGGTGAGATTACAGGTCGCTTTGCTAATGCTCAGCCTGGGTACGCTGAAGAGTGGGTTGATGAGAGTGATATACCGGTCCTAGTTGCCGACTTGACCGCGCTGATCGCCAGCACTCGTTTTGATCATGAAGTTGCCGGCACTGTTGTTAACGGATTAAGTGTTTCTACCGACCGGACAACGCAGAACAAGTTGACTGGTGCGGCGTTACAAGCCAACCGCAATGAGGACTATACAGTCGATTGGAAGTTGTCCGATGGTTCATTTATAGCGTTGACGTCTCCCGCAATTCTTGCGTTGGCGGATGGCGTCTCTGACTACGTGCAGGCGTGTTACAGCCGGGAAGCTGTGCTTCTAGCTGCATTGAGTGACGGCTCATTTACTGAGGCAATGTTAAGAGAGGGCTGGCCTGTGTGAATCGGTTCTTGTACGACGCGAATAGGCGGTACCACGCAATACACAAACAACCCGACCTGGTCGGGTTTTTTTATGCCTGGAGAAAGCGATGACGGTTTTTGAGACGGACCGCGAAGTTCTCGCCCTTACGCTTTGGGGCGAAGCTCGCGGTGAGGGCTTCGCCGGCCAGGTCGCTGTGGCCTGGACCATCCGCAATCGTGTGGAAGATGGCAAGGCCAAGTCATGGTGGGGGGAGGGGTATGTTGGCGTTTGCCTGAAGCCATATCAATTCAGTTGTTGGAACAAGAATGACCCGAACTATCCGTTCCTGAGCGGTGCGAAGCCGATTCCCCCCGAACAATTCGCCCAGGCCCTACGGGTGGCGGATCGGGTGATCTCAAGCACCGGTCCTGATATCACCCGTGGAGCCACCCACTACTACGCAATCACGATGTTGAAGCCGCCCGCCTGGGCCGCAAAGGCCACGCAGACTCTACGCCTGGGCAATCATCTGTTCTTCAAGGACGTTCCATGAATCCGATCTCGTGGAAGCTGGTCGTTGTTGGCGTGTTGATGTTCCTGCTGCTGGTCGCCGGATCAACATGGAAGGTTCAGGACTGGCGCTATGGAAAGCTGCTGACCGAACAGGATCGCTTGCATCAGACGGAGCTGGCCGACATCGGCAGAGCGGCTGCCGCTCAGGCCCAGGCGGAGCAGGGCAAGCGCATGGCGCTGGAAAACAGGTTGTCGATCAATGAGCAAACACACTATCAGGTAATGACCCATGCACAGAAAGATCAAGCGCGTCTGCGCGATCGCCTTGCCACTTCTGATCTGCGGTTGTCAGTCCTCCTTGCCGAAAACTCAACTGGTGACCGCACGCTGCCTGCCGCCGCCAGCACCAGCGGCATGGATCATGGCGCCCTACGCGCCCGACTTGACCCGGCGCATGCTCAACGAATTATCGCCATCACCGACGAAGGCGACCGTGGATTGATCGCTTTGCAGGCCTGCCAGGCCTACGTCAAGGCGTTGGGTCAGTAGTCCGCCGAGCCTTGCAAGCGGCGAATGCTCGTGTACGGTAGGCTCCAATTGCGTCGAATCAGGAGAGCATCATGGACGACATCACCGAACTGGCGGCTGAGCTGGGCAGGCGTCTGCAATTGCTCAATGCCCATGTGACCACGGCCGAGTCCTGCACCGGTGGCGGGATTGCCGAGGCGATCACCCGGATTCCCGGGAGTTCGGCCTGGTTCGAGGCGGGCTACGTGACCTATTCCAATCGCCAGAAAACCCAGCAACTGAATGTACCGGGCGAGCTGTTCGAGAGGGTCGGGGCGGTCAGCCGCGAGGTGGTCGAGGCCATGGTGCGGGGTGCCCAGCAGAAAAGCCTGGCGCGGTTCGCCGTGGCGGTCAGCGGCGTGGCCGGGCCGGACGGTGGTTCGCCGAACAAGCCGGTGGGCACCGTGTGGCTTGCCTGGGGTGTGGGCGACAGGGTCTTCAGCGAGCAGCGATTCTTTCCCGGCAACCGCGACGAGGTCCGCCGACAGACGGTGAAGGCCGCGCTAGAGGGGCTGCTGCAACATGCCGCCGTAGAAATCTCAAATCAGGGGTAGGCGATCCTGAATCCCTGTGGAATAATACTGGCTACTTATACAGGTGTTGGCCGCCAGGCCTTATTGATTACGTGAGGACTTTAATGGACGACAACAAGAAGAAAGCCTTGGCTGCGGCCTTGGGTCAGATCGAACGTCAATTCGGCAAGGGTGCCGTAATGCGTATGGGCGATCAGGACCGTCAGGCTATTCCTTCCATCTCCACCGGTTCCCTGGGCCTGGACATTGCGCTCGGCATCGGCGGCTTGCCAAAAGGTCGTATCGTCGAGATCTACGGCCCTGAATCCTCCGGTAAAACCACACTGACCCTGTCCGTGATCGCCCAGGCCCAGAAAGCCGGTGCGACTTGCGCCTTCGTCGACGCCGAACACGCCCTGGACCCTGAGTACGCCGGCAAGCTGGGCGTCAACGTCGACGACCTGCTGGTGTCACAACCGGACACCGGCGAACAGGCCCTGGAAATCACCGACATGCTGGTGCGTTCCAACGCGGTTGACGTGATCATCGTCGACTCCGTGGCGGCATTGGTACCCAAGGCAGAAATCGAAGGTGAAATGGGCGACATGCACGTGGGCCTCCAGGCTCGCCTGATGTCCCAGGCCCTGCGCAAGATCACCGGTAACATCAAGAACGCCAACTGCCTGGTGATCTTCATCAACCAGATCCGCATGAAGATCGGCGTGATGTTTGGCAGCCCGGAAACCACCACCGGTGGTAACGCGCTGAAGTTCTACGCCTCGGTTCGCCTGGACATCCGCCGTACCGGCGCGGTGAAGGAAGGCGACGAGGTGGTCGGCAGCGAAACCCGCGTCAAGGTCGTGAAGAACAAGGTGGCTTCGCCGTTCCGTCAGGCCGAGTTCCAGATTCTTTACGGCAAGGGCATCTACCTCAATGGCGAGATGATCGACCTGGGTGTGTTGCACGGTTTCGTCGAGAAGTCCGGCGCCTGGTATGCCTATAACGGTACCAAGATCGGTCAGGGCAAGGCCAACTCGGCCAAGTTCCTGGCGGATAACCCGGAGGTTGCCGCAGCGCTCGAGAAGCAACTGCGTGACAAGCTGCTGAGCCCGGTTGCCGACGTCAAGGCAGTGGCCAGTCGCGAAACCGCTGACGACCTGGCCGACGCTGATATCTGATCGATTCGATGACCGCCGTACTCGATACCCTCGTCGCGGTGCGGCGAACCGCGATGGACCTGCTCGCCAGACGCGAGCACGGTCGAGTCGAGCTGACGCGAAAACTGCGTCAGCGCGGCGCTCCCGATGACTTGATCGAAACGGCCCTCGACCGCTTGACGGAAGAGGGCCTGTTATCGGAAAGCCGATATCTCGAAAGTTTTGTCTCTTATCGCGCCCGCTCCGGCTACGGTCCGTTGCGAATTCGTGAGGAATTGGGCCAGCGCGGTTTGCAACGTCCGGATATTGAACAGGCCTTGCGTGAAAGTGGTATCGATTGGCAGGACCAGTTAATGGATACCTGGCGTCGGAAGTTCTCCGGGCATTTGCCCATCGATGCGCGAGAACGGGCCAAGCAGGGACGTTTCCTGGCGTATAGAGGCTATTCCATGGACATGATCAACCGCTTGTTCAGCGGTCGTGGCCTGGATGATTGAACAGAAACGGCCCGCTATTTTGATAGCGGGCCGTTTTTTTATGGGTTCAGGTGACCTTGATGGGCTCCCATGTCAGCGGATGTGCCTTGGAGGAGGGCGTCGCCCAGTTTTCCGGCAGGTTGATATAGTCCACCAGTTCTCTTAATCGTCCCTGGTTGCGGGCGTTGAAATTGAACGCCAGTCGCGTCAAATGGCTGAACGAGGCCTCATCCTGTTCTTCGCCACTACAGCCTTGCTGATAAAAACAGTCGTTCAGGCACAGGTCGGCGAACTCGATCTGTAGTTGGGCCATGGCCTGTTCGTTGAGCTTATGGTTCATGCGGATCACGAACTGGTGCTTGAGCCAGCGGCTGGAGTGGAAGTTGCGGTAGAACTGGTTGATTTCTTCCACTGCGTCTTCAGCGCTGTGCACCAGCCGCATCAGTTTCATGTCGGTGGGCAGGATGTAGTGGTTTTCTTCCAGTTGCTCGCGGATGAAATCCAGGGCGCTCTGCCAGAACCTGCCCCCTGGTGCGTCCAGCAGCACTACCGGCACCAGGGGGCTTTTACCCGTCTGCACCAGCGTCAGGACCTCCAGGGCTTCATCCAGGGTCCCGAAGCCGCCCGGACAGAGCACCAGGGCGTCTGCCTCTTTGACGAAGAACAGTTTGCGCGTGAAGAAAAAGTGGAACGGCAGCAGGTTCGGCGTGCCCTCGACCGTTGGGTTGGCATGCTGTTCGAAAGGCAGGCTGATGTTGAATCCCAGGCTGTATTCCCGACCCGCGCCTTCATGGGCGGCGGCCATGATGCCACCCCCGGCACCGGTGATAACCATCATGTCCGAACGGGCCAGCGCGGCCCCCAGCTCACGAGCCAAGCCATACAGTGGGTGTTCGACGGGCGTTCGGGCCGAGCCGAAGACGGTGACCTTGCGTCGGCCCTTGAACTGTTCGAGCGTGCGAAACGCATGTTCCAGCTCTCGCAGTGCCTGCAGGGTGATCTTGGCATTCCAGCGGTTGTGGTCTTCCTGGGCCATGCGTAGCACGGTCAGGATCATGTCGCGGTAGATGGGAAGGTTCGGGCTGTCGGGCGATACCAGGTTGAGTTGCTCTTCGACCTTGCGGGTGAGGTCGTGGCCATGGTTCTCAAAATGACGACTGAGCTGGTCATTCGGTTTATAAGGCATTCAGCTACTCCTTCTTCCTTCTGAATCCTAGACCCTCGCGTTGATCTTCGCTGCCTTGATCATGGCCCTCGAAAGTGACAGTTGGCAACCAGCAGTGGTCGGGCACGCCGCTCGTCAGATTACCGACCGGGTACGGGCCGCTCTGATTTACTGATAACAGGCGTGCCAGGCAATTCGATGCCCACGGCTGGGCCACGCGATGGATTGAGGTAGATCGGGCAAGGAGGCGGGAAAGATGACCAGGGTAACTCTGGAACTCGATAGGCAGTTGTATCTGGCGCTGTTGGAAGCGGCTCAGGCCAATCGGGTCAGTCTCGAGGAAGAATGTTGCCGCCGTCTGGAAGGCAGGGCGTGGCGTTCGCGCTATTTACAGGCGCTGGTAGCGGAGCTGCGCGCCGACGATGAGCAACGGCGCGACAGTGGCCTGTGTGGCTAATTCATGAGTCGAATCAATCGGACAGGCCGCTGGCGTGGCGTGGTTTGATTACTTCTTGGTCTTGGCCGGTTTCGGGCAATCCGACTCCTTGAAGCGTTCGGTGGCGACCGGGCGATTGGTCTTAACCTCGGTGAACTCGTAGCGCATGGTTGCACCCTTGGCCATCAATTTGCGGAAACCCGGGTTGGTACAGACTCTGGCGCCCAACTGGAAATACACAGCCTTGGGGTCAGCGCGCATTTGCTGGGCATGGCTGCTTTGCACACTGAGGTGGTTGATCAACTCGGTGCCTTCGACGGTATAGCCTTGATCGAGAATGTCTTCGTTGATTGCTCGCGGGGTGCCGACGCTGCTTTCCGCGGCGACGTTCTGCAGCATTTTGTTCAGTTCGAGTTCTTTCAGCGAGGCAGCCTGGGCGCTGAAGGACGTAGCCAGCAGAACGGCAACGGTAGGGACGATAAGGCGCAGCATGAAACTCTCCTGGTTCAGTGACGGCTATTTCGACCGGTCACATGACTGTGCGTTCAGTGGCGGCGAATTATAGGGGAGGCCGGGTGGACGGTACAGGTTTACGCGCTCTGGTAGACTGGCGGCCTCTATTGCCTTGCCGAGAGTTGTTCGTGTCGAGTTCTTTTGTCCATCGGCGTTGCCCACGATGAATCATGCCCCTAACGCGGTCGCCCGCTTGCGCGACCAGCGCATCGATGAAGGCATCAAGCCGCTACAGGCCCGTGGCTGGCGCGCTCCCCGATGCAGCGCCTGCCGGGTGATCGAGAGCCATTGCCTGTGCGCCTGGCGTCCAAGCGTCGAAACACGTTCCGGGGTCTGCCTGATCATGACCAACAAGGAAGTGTTCAAACCGAGCAACACCGGCTGGCTGATCGCCGATGTGGTGCGTGACAACCATGCCTTCATCTGGTCGCGCACCGAAGTCGACAAGCAACTGTTGGCGCTGCTCGACGACCCGCAATGGCAACCCTACCTGGTATTTCCCGGCGAATACGTCGAGCCATCGCGCGTCACCCAGACGGTGGACCTCGATCGTTCCAGGCGCCCACTGTTTATTCTGCTGGATGCCACCTGGACGGAGGCGCGCAAGATCTTCCGCAAGAGTCCGTATTTCGACCGCTTGCCGATCCTCAGCCTGCAACCCGACAAGCTGTCGCGCTACCGTTTGCGCCGTTCGACCCGCAGCGAGCATTTGTGCACCGCCGAAGTGGCGGCGCTGTGTCTCGAATTGGCGGGGGACAACGATGCCGCATCGGCCCTGGACGCTTATTTTGATGTGTTCAGCCAGCATTACCTGGGCGCCAAACGGCAGCAGGAGATGGATGTGTCGACTCCGGCTCACGCCGAGCTGCAGCCCTTCATTCACGTATCCCAAGCGGTATTGGCCCCATAGTGGCTCATACTCAGGGCCGTGATGGCTGTGCTGCTTGACCACCCCGGCTGCGCTGGGCATGCTTGGCGCCGACCAGGTGCAGCCGAAGTTCGAAACGCTGCGCGGTGTCTTGAGTTGTTTTGGCGGGGCGCGATTGCATCGGGTCCCCCATAAAAACAGGATCATTTGAAAAATGGCCACATACGAAATCCTGATCGCCGATGACCATCCGCTCTTTCGCAGCGCGTTGCATCAGGCGGTGACCCTGGGCCTTGGCCCGGCTGTCCGGCTGACGGAGGTGGCCAGTATTGCGGAGTTGGAGACTCGGCTGACCGAAAAGGCCGACTGGGATCTGGTCCTGCTGGACCTGAACATGCCTGGCGCGTACGGTTTTTCCGGGCTGGTGCTGTTGCGGGGGCAGTATCCGCAGATACCGGTGGTGATGGTATCCGCCCAGGAAGAGGCCTCGGTGATGGTCAAGGCCCGGGAGTTCGGCGCCAGTGGGTTCATACCCAAGTCGAGTTCTCTGGAGATGATTCAGCAGGCCGTGAGGAAAGTCCTGGACGGCGACGCCGCCTGGCCACCCCAGGCGTTCGAAGCGGTGAGCGTGTCCGAGGAGGCCAAGGCCGCCAGCGAGGGCCTGGCCAGTCTCACGCCGCAGCAGTTCCGAGTGCTGACCATGGTCTGTGAAGGTTTGTTGAACAAGCAGATCGCCTATGAATTGAACGTGTCGGAGGCCACTATCAAGGCCCACGTGACGGCGATCTTTCGTAAACTGAATGTGCGCACCCGGACCCAGGCGGCCCTGTTGCTGCAACAACTTGAGTCAATTTCACCGCAGTCATAGCGTTTTTATTCACGCTTTTTTGACTAGGGTTGAATTAGCTTTCCCACTTCTTTCAATCAGTTGCCCATCCTATGTCACCTTTTAAAGGCCAAACCGGCCTGAAACGCATCCTGAATGCTTCTGGCTACTCCCTGGACGGCCTGCGCGCCGCCTTCACTGGTGAAGCGGCATTCCGTCAACTGGTGCTGCTCAATGTCATCCTCATTCCGCTGTCGTTCTTCCTGAATGTCAGCCGTGTCGAACAGGCGCTGCTGATTGCGGTCTGCCTGCTGGCCTTGATCGTGGAGTTGCTGAACTCGGCAGTGGAAGCGGCCATCGATCGCATTTCCCTGGAACTGCACCCCTTGTCGAAAAACGCCAAGGACATGGGCAGTGCCGCTCAGCTTGTCGCCTTGACCATGATTGCCCTGGTGTGGGGTCTGGTGCTCCTTTAATCAGGCAATGGCCGGCAGCACGATTTCGTCGCTGCGCTGCGCCCCGGCGGTGAATGCCCGACACAGTTCGAGGAATTCGCGCATCGCCGAGGTCTGGTATTTCTGTTTGTGCCAGATGAAATAGAATTGCCGCGCCAGGTCCATGTCCGGCGTTTCCACCGGCACCAGGCTGCCGCGCCGGAATGCGTCGCGCAACGCCAGGCGTGAGATGCAGCCAATCCCCAAACCGGATTCCACGGCGCGCTTGATGGCTTCGGTGTGTTCCAGCTCCAGGCGGATGTTCAGCGCGCTGCGGTGGTGGCGCATGGCTTGATCGAACGTCAGTCGGGTGCCGGAGCCCTGTTCCCGCAGAATCCATGCTTCGTGGGTCAACTCCTCCATGGTTGCCTGGCCGCGCTTGGCCAGCGGGTGCTGAGGTGCGCAGAACACCACCAGCTCGTCCTCGACCCAGCTCTGTACTTCGATGTCCGGGTGGCTGCAATCGCCCTCGATTAGACCCAGATCAATTTCATAGTGGGCGACCTGGTGCACGATATTGGCAGTGTTCTGCACATGCAGCTTCACTTGGCTTTCCGGATGGCGCTGCATGAAGCCGCCGATCAGCAGGGTCGCCAGGTAATTGCCGATGGTCAGGGTCGCGCCGACCGCCAGTGAGCCGAAGCCGGACTTGCCGTTGAGCAGGTCTTCAATCTCCTTGGCCTGGTCCAGCAGCGCCACCGCCTGGGGCAACAGCTGTTTACCCAAGGCATTGAGGCTCAGGCGCTTGCCGGCGCGGTCGAACAACTGGCAGCTGGATTGCCGTTCCAGTTCGGTAATGGAAGTGCTGGCGGCCGATTGCGACAGATTGAGCTGGCCCGCGGCACGGGAAACGCTCTCTTGCTGGGCGACGGCGACAAAGACCTGGAGTTGACGTAGAGTAAATCGCATATCGATATAACCGATAACCCTTATCTTAATAATTCAGTTAACAGATATTGTCGCCGCCATTAGAATGCGATGCAAATGCGCATATAACGACGCAGGCATCATTCCCAGGAGTCCCACGTACATGAGCAACATGAACCACGAGCGTGTCCTCAGTGTTCATCACTGGAACGACACTCTGTTCAGCTTCAAGTGCACCCGCGATCCGGGCCTGCGCTTCGAGAACGGTCAGTTCGTGATGATCGGCCTGCAACAGCCCAACGGCCGCCCGCTTATGCGTGCTTACTCGATCGCCAGCCCGAACTGGGAAGAGCATCTCGAGTTCTTCAGCATCAAGGTGCCTGATGGCCCGCTGACTTCCCAGCTGCAGCATCTGAAGGAAGGCGACGAGATCATCATCAGCAAGAAACCTACCGGCACCCTGGTGCTGGATGACCTCAAGCCTGGCAAGCACCTGTACCTGCTCAGCACCGGCACCGGCCTGGCGCCGTTCATGAGCGTCATCCAGGACCCGGAAACCTACGAGCGTTTCGAAAAAGTGATCCTGTGCCACGGCGTGCGTTACGTCAATGAAGTCGCCTACCGCGAATTCATCACCGAGCACCTGCCGCAAAACGAATTCTTCGGCGAAGCGCTGCGGGAAAAGTTGATCTACTACCCAACCGTAACCCGTGAGCCGTTCGAGAACGAAGGCCGTCTGACCGACCTGATGCGCAGCGGCAAGCTGTTCCGCGACATCGGCCTGCCGCCGATCAATCCGCAGGACGACCGCGCCATGCTGTGTGGCAGCCCGAGCATGCTGGATGAAACCAGCGAAGTGCTCAACAGCTTCGGCCTGACCGTTTCCCCGCGTATGCGCGAGCCGGGTGACTACCTGATTGAGCGGGCGTTTGTAGAGAAGTAACCTGATTTGGTGGCTGACAGGCCGTCATCGCGAGCAGGCTCGCTCCCACAGGGTTCTGTGTTGATTCATATCTCAAGAACAACCCTGGACCCTCTGTGGGAGCGAGCCTGCTCGCGATGAAAGCGACTCGGTACAACTGAAAGCACCAAAAAAGCCCGCGTTGCCTGATGAAGGCAACGCGGGCTTTTTCGTTTCTGGCGGTCACGGCCGGACGGGAACGACCTCCAGCACCCGGATCAACCCCGGTTGCGGGTAGTGCCAACGGACATCCAGGTCCCAGAACTGCGCACCATATTCCCGCTCTGCTGCAGGAGCCTGGTACGCCGGGCGTGGATCTTGAGCCAGGCATTGTTCGATCAACTCCACCAGGGGCTCCTCCAGGCGCATGGCGTGGTCTCGCGCCTGAAGCAGCGCTGAGTCTGTCCACTGCACCGGAATCAACCCAGGCGCCGCGCTGGCGATGTGGTTGGTCGCCGAGCCGACGATGTCGGCGTAGGGCACGTAGGGCTTGATGTCCAGCACCGGCGTGCCGTCCAGCAGGTCGATGCCCGAGAGCCACAGCCGGCCGGCTTCGACCCGTTCCAGCTTGACCACCGACTGGCCGATGCCATTGGGGCGATGGGTGGCGCGGGTGGCAAACACCCCCATGGACTTGTTACCGCCCAGGCGCGGCGGGCGCACCTTCAAGCGCGGCTTGTCTTCCCGGGCCTGGTGGAACAGGAACAACAGCCAGACGTGACTGACTTGTTCCAGGCCCTGCACCGCATCGCCCTGGTCGAACGGCGCCACCAGCTCCAGCACGCCTCGTGCGGCCGGGGCCAGCTGGGGTTGGCGGGGGATGGCGAACTTCTCCTTGAAGCAGGAGCGGACGAAGCCGATGGGGGACACCGTGTAGGTCATGGCTCGGAGTCAGCCGCGAACGCGCAGCGTCAGCCCCTTGAGGAAGTTACGCAGCAACTGGTCGCCACACGGACGGTAGTTGGTGTGGCCGAACTTGCGAAACAGGGCACTCAGTTCCGGTTTGGACACCGGGAACTCGGCGGCCTTGAGGATCGCGTGCAGATCGTCTTCTTTCAGCTCGAAGGCTACCCTCAGCTTCTTGAGGATGATGTTGTTGGTCACCGGTACTTCGATGGGCTGTGGCGGGCGACTTTCGTCCTTGCCACGCTTGAAGATCACCAGGCCATCGAGAAAGTGCGCCATGACCTCGTCAGGGCAGAACACGAAGCCTTCTTCTTCATCTTTCTTGAGATAACCCGCCAGGTCCGCAAGGGACACGTCCAGGCCGCCCAGTTTGATGATCTCGATGACTTTCTTGTCGCTGATGTCGAGCATGTAGCGCACGCTGCGCAGTACGTCGTTGTGAATCATGTTCAATCCTGATCGATCGGCAATGGGCGCCCCAGACGGCTGCGGCGCCGAAAAAATTAGAATTTCTCTTTGGCAGACAGGTAGCGCCACTGGCCCAGCGGTACCTTGCCGATGGATACGCCGCCGATGCGGATGCGCCGAATGGCGACCACCTTGAGGCCGACGGCCTGGCAGAGCAGGGCGAGGATGCCCGGTTGCGGGTTCTTCATGGCGAAGCGCAGGCGGTTCTCGTTCTGCCAACTGGCCTTGACCGCCGGCAATTCCTTGCCTTTGTAGGTCAGACCATGGTTCAGGCGATTCAGGCCATGGGCGACCATCTCGCCTTCGACTTCCACCACATATTCCTGCTCGATCTTGGCGGCGTCGGCGGTGAGCTTGCGCAGGATCTTCCAGTCCTGGGTGAACACCAGCAGGCCGCTGGCGTTGGCCTGCAGGTCGGCGCTGGCGGTCAGGCGCAGGAAATGCCCTTTGAGCGGGCGTTTGCCGAAGCGGTGTTCTTCGCTCAGCGTCTCCGGTTTGAGGGTGGCCATTGCCGTGTCGGTATCCATGCCGGCCGGGACGTTCATCAGGATCGTCACCGGTTCCGGCGCGGTGGCCTTGGCCTCGGGGTCAAGCTCGACGCGTTGGGCGTCGACCTTGAATTGCGGCTCGTCGACGACTTCACCGTCCACGGTGACCCAGCCACCTTCAATGAACAACTCAGCCTCCCGACGGGAACAGCCGACAAGTTCGATGAGGCGTTTGGAGAGGCGAATCGGGTCAGTCATGACAGGGCCGTAACAAAAAGAGGGGGGACATTGTACCTGCCTGGCGCCGGTTAATCGCGTGTCCATTTGTCTCGTCTACCCGCGCTGGGCCTTCAGGTCTGGCTGCCTGTAGCGCATGTGCAGCAATGGGTAGGGCTGGTTCATGCCGTCCCGTGCCGAACGGCCGACCACTTCGAAGCCTTGCTTGAGATAGAAGCCCAGGGCTTGTGGGTTCTGTTCGTTGACGTCCAGTTGATCGGCATTCAAGTGGTCCATGGCATAACGCAGTAATTGCTTGCCCAAACCTTGGCCGCGGTGTTGCGGGTCGATGAACAGCATCTCGACCTTGCCGGCCGCGACACCGGCGAAACCGGTGATGCGCTGGCGGGCGTCCCGGGTGCAGATCAACATCACGGCATCCAGGTAACGGGTGAGCACCAGGTTTTTCAGCAGCTCGATGTAGCTGTCCGGCAGAAAGTCATGGGTAGCCCGTACCGACGCCTCCCAGACTTGGGTCAGTTCCTGATAATCGCTGGGTTTCGGTGTGTGGATGACCGAATGCTGGCGCATGCCCGCCTGTTCCTTGTGCTGGATGTCCTGGGTTTACCCATACGATAGCCGTAAAAAAGCCCCGCATCTTGTCGCAAGAGCGAGGCTTATCAATTTTTGCCTGAATAGGAGAACCCTGTGGGAGCCGAGCTTGCTCGCGATAGCGTCGGATCAGCTGGTCTCTCATTCGGCTGACACACCGCTATCGCGAGCAAGCTCGACTCCCACAGGTTCCTCATCGGCTCCCACGGGTACAGCGGTGGTCCGTCAAACCAGTCAGATCAGTTGATCTGTTCAGCCCACAAATCATACTCATCGGCATCGGTCACCTTGCACCAGACCTTGTCGCCAGGCTTGAGGTTGCTGCCGTTGTCGATGAAGACGTTGCCATCGATTTCCGGGGCGTCGAAGAAGCAGCGGCCGACGGCGCCTTGCTCGTCCACTTCATCCACCAGCACTTCGATTTCACGGCCGATGCGCATTTGCAGACGTGCCGAGCTGATGGCCTGCTGGTGCGCCATGAAGCGCTCCCAACGGTCTTGCTTGACGTCATCCGGTACCACGTCCAGGTCCAGGTCGTTGGCGGGTGCGCCGTCGACCGGCGAATACTGGAAGCAGCCGACGCGGTCGAGCTGGGCTTCGGTCAGCCAGTCCAGCAGGTACTGGAAGTCCTCTTCAGTTTCGCCGGGGAAACCGACGATGAAGGTCGAGCGGATGATCAGGTCCGGGCAGATCTCGCGCCAGTTCTTGATGCGCGCCAGGGTCTTGTCTTCGAACGCCGGGCGTTTCATGGCCTTGAGGACTTTCGGGCTGGCGTGCTGGAACGGGATGTCCAGGTAGGGCAGGATCTTGCCGGCGGCCATCAGCGGGATCAGTTCATCCACATGCGGGTACGGGTAGACGTAATGCAGGCGGACCCAGACGCCCAGGGTGCTGAGGGCTTCGCACAGTTCGGTCATGCGGGTCTTCACCGGCGCACCGTTCCAGAAGCCAGTGCGGTATTTCACGTCGACGCCGTAGGCGCTGGTGTCCTGGGAGATCACCAGCAGTTCCTTGACGCCGGCCTTGACCAGGCGCTGGGCTTCGTCGAGCACATCGCCCACCGGGCGGCTCACCAGCTTGCCGCGCATCGACGGAATGATGCAGAAGCTGCAGCTGTGATTGCAGCCTTCGGAAATCTTCAGGTAAGCGTAGTGACGCGGGGTCAGCTTGATGCCTTGTGGCGGCACCAGGTCGATCAGCGGGTTGTGGTCCTGCTTCGGTGGCACCACGTCGTGCACCGCGTTGACCACCTGCTCGTACTGCTGTGGACCGGTCACGGCCAGCACACTTGGGTGCACGTCGCGGATGTTGCCTTCTTCCACGCCCATGCAGCCGGTGACGATGACCTTGCCGTTTTCCTTGATGGCTTCGCCGATCACTTCCAGGGACTCGGCCTTGGCCGAATCGATGAAGCCACAGGTATTGACCACTACCACATCGGCGTCCTGATACGTGGACACGACGTCATAGCCTTCCATGCGCAGCTGGGTCAGGATGCGTTCGGAGTCGACCAGAGCCTTTGGGCAACCCAGGGATACGAAGCCGACCTTCGGATTGGCTGGCGCGGTAGTGGTGGACATGTCTAACCTCGGTGTAAGGGGATCGTCTCTTGCCGAGACAGGGCGCCTGACGCGCCTCTGATCAAAAAGTGCGCAATTCTAGCGATGGACGAGGCAGTTGACCAGCTTTATACGGGGAAAAACGACGAGTGCTGCGCTATGCTTCGCGCCTTTGTGCTTTATCGGTTTTTATAGCCAACGAAATACCTGTTACGAGATGTAAAACGGTACATGCTGCGTCATCAAGCATAGTGCTTCGTTCAAGAAGACAGGTCTGGGAATCGGGAGTGTTGGATGGGTCATGCAAGTAGTCAGACGGCGGGTGCCGAGCATTCGGCAGCGAAGCCGCTGAGCATGCTGGTGGCGGCGGTCGGAGTGGTTTACGGCGACATCGGCACGAGCCCGTTGTACACCCTCAAAGAAGTGTTTACCGGCGGCTACGGCGTGGCGGTCAACCATGACGGGGTGCTGGGCATCCTGTCGCTGATCTTCTGGTCACTGATCTGGGTCGTATCGATCAAGTACATGATGTTCGTCCTGCGCGCCGACAACCAGGGCGAAGGCGGAATCATGGCACTCACCGCCCTGGCGCGGCGCGCGGCGGGGGAGCGGGCGCGGCTGCGTACGTTCCTGGTGATCTGCGGGCTGATCGGCGCCGCGCTGTTTTACGGCGACAGCATGATCACCCCGGCGATTTCCGTATTGTCGGCGATCGAGGGCCTTGGCCTGGCGTTCGAAGGCATCGACCACTGGGTGGTGCCGATATCGCTGGTGGTGCTGGTGGCGCTGTTTCTGATCCAGCGGCACGGCACGGCACGGATCGGCATCCTGTTCGGCCCGATCATGGTGACCTGGTTCCTGGTGCTTGGTGCGCTCGGCATCTATGGCATCAGCCGGCAACCAGAGGTGTTGTTGGCCGTTAATCCCGCCTGGGCCGTGCGCTTCTTCGTGGTCCATCCGGGCATGGGCGTGGCGATCCTCGGCGCGGTGGTGTTGGCGCTGACCGGCGCCGAAGCGCTGTACGCCGACATGGGCCACTTTGGCCGTAAACCGATCGCCCGTGCCTGGTTCCTGCTGGTGCTGCCGGCGTTGGTGCTCAATTATTTCGGCCAGGGGGCATTGCTGCTGGGCGACCCGGAAGCGGCGCGTAACCCGTTCTATCTGTTGGCGCCAAGCTGGGCGCTGATCCCGCTGGTGGGCTTGTCGACGTTGGCGACGGTGATCGCTTCGCAAGCAGTGATCTCCGGCGCGTTTTCCCTGACCCGCCAGGCGATCCAGCTGGGTTATATCCCGCGCATGTACATCCAGCACACCTCCAGCGCCGAACAGGGCCAGATCTACATCGGCGCGGTGAACTGGTCGCTGATGGTGGGTGTGGTGCTGCTCGTGCTGGGGTTCGAATCCTCCGGTGCGCTGGCGTCGGCCTACGGTGTGGCGGTGACTGGCACCATGCTGATGACCACCGTCCTGGTGTCAGCCGTGATGCTGTTGCTGTGGAAATGGCCGCCGCTGCTGGCGGTGCCGGTGCTGCTCGGCTTCCTCCTGGTGGATGGCCTGTACTTCGCCGCCAACGTGCCGAAAATCATTCAGGGCGGCGCATTCCCGGTCGTCGCCGGTATCGCCTTGTTCGTGTTGATGACCACCTGGAAACGCGGCAAGCAGTTGCTGGTGGAACGTCTCGACGAAGGTGCCTTGCCGCTGCCGATCTTCATCAGCAGCATCCGTGTGCAGCCGCCCCATCGCGTACAGGGCACCGCGGTGTTCCTGACCGCGCGCTCCGACGCCGTGCCTCACGCGCTGTTGCACAACCTGCTGCACAATCAGGTATTGCACGAACAAGTCGTCCTGTTGACGGTGGTGTACGAGGACATCCCACGGGTTCCGCCGCAGCGACGCTTCGAGGTCGATTCCTATGGCGAAGGCTTCTTCCGGGTGATCCTGCATTTCGGCTTCACCGACGAGCCGGACGTGCCCCAGGCACTTAAGCTTTGTCATTTGGATGACCTGGACTTCAGCCCGATGCGCACCACCTACTTCCTCAGTCGCGAGACGGTCATTGCGTCCAAGCTCGAGGGCATGGCCCACTGGCGCGAGATGCTGTTTGCCTTCCTGTTGAAGAATGCCAATGGCAACTTGCGCTTCTTCAACCTGCCGGTGAACCGGGTGATCGAGTTGGGGACGCAGGTCGAGATGTAGCATCGGAACGGTCAACCAAAAGCCCCCGTTGCCTTGCGGCAGCAGGGGCTTTTTTGCGGCATTTGTCCGGGTATTCCGTGACAGGACTGTCCTGTGGTGCTTCGTAAAAATTTGACAAGTGTTTGCTTTTTGTAGGATTTTTACCCGCCCGCAGATCAAGGAGTATCTGCCGGTGGCCAAGGATTTGGCTACCGTCACCATCAAACAAGGGATTGTCTATGCAGGGTTCAACTACCGTTGCTCAACAGGTGGGCGGTCAGCGCGTGCACGAGCATCAGCCCGTCTCGTCCCAGAACATTGCCCACCAGATTCTCGAATGCCTGTTTCGCCGTCGCAGCCTCGCCCCCGGGGAAAGCGACGAACTCTCTTTGCAGGTGCTGGAACCCCATCTGGCGAAAGTCATGCGGGCGGTCGAGAGCGGTCGCAAAGTTGAAATGGTCTTGCCGGCCTTTCCCGGAAAATCCCCCAGCCGCAAGAAGACCCTGAGTCACCTGCCTGATCTGGCTGAATACCATGCCATCGACGAGCTCCATCGGCTGTGTGCGGAAATCCAGGCGATCTACGCGCCGGGTGCGCTGATCCACATCTGCTCCGATGGTTATGTGTTTGCCGATCTGGTGCGTGTTCCCGATGCGGACGTCAAGGCGTATACGGACTCGATCCAGGACTACGCCGAGCAGCACTACGGCGGTATGTTCGCCCATTTCGACCTCAGAAATGCCTACCCTCAGCTCGACTGTCTGGACGCCATGCGCGAAGAAATGATGATCGAGCACGGTCAATCATTGATCCTGTTGCAACAGCGCTTCAAGGATGACCCGCACATGATGTTGATGTATTGCGGCATCCATCGCTTCCTGTCCGAGGACTACTCGGGGCTCGAGGCATTCGCTGGCATGAGCCTCAACGCGGTGAAGAAGATCGCCAAGCCGGCCTCTCAGCGGGTGATCCAGCGCAGTGAGGCCTGGAGCGCGTTGCTGCAGGCGCGCTATCCGGATTGCCTGCGCCTGTCGATCCACCCGCAACTGGCGGTGTCGACGAAAATCGGCATCCGCCTCGTGCCGACCAGTGACCTGTGGCGTACGCCCTGGCATTCGGTGGCAATCAAGCGGCGGGGTGTGGTCACGCTCGAAAAGCGCAGCAATGTCGACGAGCGTTTCCATCGACTGGTCTTTCGCAAGGGGCGTCCTTGTCACTACGCCAGTGCCCAATGAGGGCGTCTCGGTTGCGGATCGATGCGGTGCTCTTCGATCTGGACGGTACCCTGGTGGACACCTTGCCGGACATCACCTGGAGCCTGAACCAGGTATTGCTGGAGCACGGATGTCCGGCGCTGACCGCGGAAGCGGTGCGGGACTATATCGGCGGCGGCACCACGGCGATGATCGAGGCGGTAGCGACGCAGTTTGGCATCGCCGATGCGGCCATGCTGCATCAACGTTATGTAGCGATGTACCAAGATCATCTGGTGCAGTTTTCCAAGCCTTTCAACGGTGTATTGGCAGTGCTCGAGGGCTGCCGAGCGCTACAGCTGCCGCTGGCGATCGTGACCAACAAAGCCGAGGTCATGGCCTGCCAGGTCGCTGATGCGCTGCTCGCGCACACGGCCTTCAAGGCGATCCTGGGGCATCGCGCCGGCCGGCCACTCAAACCCCAGCCGGAGGTGGCGTGGGACGCCGCTCGGCGGTTGTCGGTCGAGCCCCGCCATTGCCTGTTCGTTGGTGACACCGAGATCGACCTGCAAACCGCCCGCGCTGCGGGTATGCCCTCGGCAATGGTCGCCTGGGGCTATGGCTCGGGGTGCACCTGGCAGGCCCAGGCCCCGGACTTCTACTGTGAACAGCCGGCCGGGCTGTTACACATCCTCAAGCAACACCGTGGCGCCGCGCAGGCATTCACCGAGCGTGGCGATACCGTCAAATCCTGTTGATATACCCACTCTCAAGGAAGCTGTTCCATGGAACATAGAGACGCCTGGATCACGGCCGTCAGCGATTTGCTGGCCGGTTACCTGTTCAAGGGCACGGATGATCGTTTCGAAACACAGGGCCGGGACCATCTGGCGCACCGGCTGGGGCAATGCTTCGATCAGCGCCGTCCGGTACGCCTGATCCTGCCGGGCTTTCCCTGCAAATCCCCCAATGCCATCGACCAGACCTTCGGCGTGCTGCCGGACTATGGCGAGTTCATGGCCATCGAGCGCCTCGATCAGATGGGCCAAGCGATTGCCGCGCTGCATGAGCCGGGGTGTGTGGTATCGATCCTCAGCGATGGAACGACTTTCAACGACATCGTCGGGGTGACCGACGAGGTTCGTGCTACCTATAACCGGGCGCTGCGTGAACTGTGTACGACCCACACGATTGAGTGGGTCAGCATGGAAGACTTGTTCCCGCAGGCACAAAGTGCCGAGTCGGTGCGCGCCAGCCTGGTCAAGCAGGCCCGGTTGCCCTGGAAAAACCTGGGAGACCTGATCGAGCAGAGCCGGCACGATGAAGCCCTCGGTAGGACCCATGACAATCTCTGCAGTCATCTCTACAACGACCTGCGCCTGTGCCGCGAGGACGGGCAGAGCGAGGACGAGTACCTGCAGCAGATCAACTACAAGGCCTACCAGATGATGCTGCGCGGGCAGGCCTTGAATGCGGCGGTGGATCGCTTCTTCCCCGATGACATTCGACTGTCGGTCCACCAATACAACAATGCCGGGCCCAAGTTTACCGTCGGGCTGGCCGAAGGGTTGAGCCGCGCCGACAGCCCCTGGCACGCCGTGCCGGTGTGCAACCTCGATGGGAGCCAGCACCTGCGGGCGCGGGCCCAGGTCGACCTTGACCAGCATGTGCTGGTCACCAGGCAGGGGCGGCCGTGGCTTTACCACCAGACAGAAGGTCCCCAGGCACAAGGCTTTGAGTTCGAGCTGCAAAAGCTCCCGCTCTTTGGCCTGGTGGTCCGGGATCCGTTGGGGTTGGGTTTCGAGCGACTGTCCACGGGGCTGCTGGAGTCATTGGTGGAAACCTTCGGCTTTGTTTGCCTCAAGGGTTGTCATTTTGAGGACCAGGACAGTTTCGCCCGCAGTTGCGAACGCTTTGGCACGTTGTACGAATGGGCCTTTGGCGCCGTGCATGTGGTCAAGCCTGCGGACAAACCGCAGGGCGTGGTGCACTCGCTGGAGAAGACGCCTTTGCACTGGGACCTGAACATGCTGCCCGACAGCGATGCACAGGTGCAGCGCAATCCGAAATTCTGCGCCAGCAAGTTCATGTTGTATTGCAAGACGGCGCCGCTGCCGGGCGAAGGCCAGACCACTGTCGTCGACAGCCGGAACGTGCTGCGCAAGGTCGGGCAACGCGTCGCTCGGCAATGGCAGGCGGTGAACATCACCTACTACACCAAGATGACCTACTTCGGCGGTTCGCCGCGCATGTACAGTCTGGTGGATCGTCACCCCCGTAGCGGTGAACTCATCCTGCGTTACCAGGAGGGTACCGATTCGACGCTGCAGACCCTCAGCCAGTCCGTGCAGGATCATGACGAGGCGGCTCAACAAGCGTTGCTGGAGCAGGTCAACAGCCTGGTCTACGACCCGGAGTGCCTGATTGCCCATCCGTGGAGCGAAGGTGATCTGGTGCTGATCGACAACTATCGAACACTGCATGGGCGGCTGCCGATGTCGGCGGGGTCTGCTTCGCGGGAGTTGTGGCGGGTGCAGGTCTACTAAGACCAATCCCCTTGGTGGGGGCGAGCTGGCTCGCGAAGACGCCAGCACCGCTACAACAAAAAGCCCCTGCACGCTGCAAAGCGGCAGGGGCTTCTTGTTAAGCCAGCATCGGATTACTGATCGGCAGGCTTGGGCTGGCGCTTGTTGATCTCATCGATCAGGCGCTTGGCCAGGGCCGGGTAGTTTTCGTCGAAGTGATGGCCGCCCGGCAGTTTGATGGCTTCCCCTACGGCGGTCTTGTCGGTGCAGCCGCTTTCGTCGGCTTCTTCACCGCCGTAGATGCACACCACTTTCTCGGCCGGCAACTTGGCCATTTCCGGGCCGGTGGCGGCTTCGGTACCGGCGTTGCCGAGCCAGCCTTCGACTTCGATCTCGAAGCTGCCGGTGCGGGCAAAGGCGAGCAGGATGATGGCGTCGATCCGCTGCTGTTCGGTGGCCGGCAAGCGGTTGTAGATCGCCGGCAACACATCGGCGCCGAAAGAGTAGCCGGTCAGGATGAAGCGTTTGGTGCCCCAGACCTGGCGGTAGTGCTGCATCAGTTCGGCAAGGTCCACCGCGCTCTGCTCCGGACTCTTGTGCTGCCAGTAGTAGCGCAGGGTGTCGATGCCAACCACCGGGTAGCCGATCTTGGCCATTTCATCAGCTACGTCGCGGTCCAGGTCACGCCAGCCGCCATCGCCGGAGAGGAACAGGGTCACGGTATCCCGGGCCTGGCTCGCAGGCACCTCGACCACTGGAATGGCCAGGCCACCCTTGGCCTTGTCGGTGCCGACGAGAATCTTGCGCAGTTCGTTGTTCAGCACCTGCGGCAGGTTGATGTCATAGTCGCTGATGCTGGTTTCGGCATTCTTCTGATCCCTTACGAACGCGGCGCTGGTGTCGTCGGGGTTGTCGTTCCAGGCGACCAGCCAGTGACCGTGGGCCGCCGTTTTGGGCAACAGGTGCGTGCAGCCGGGTTTTTCCAGGGCCAGGTCCACCGAAATGGCCTTGACCTTGTCATCCTTCTGTTCGGCCAGCCAACGCCACGCGAGCACGGCGCCCGGGCCAATACCGCTGACCAGTGTCGCCGGCCCTTGCAGCTCTCTCAGGCCCGCTTGCAAAGCGCGACCCTGCAGCATGCAGTCCTTGGGCAGGATCACCTGAACGATCTGTGCCGAGCCGGCGCGGCTGAGGGTCGTCAATTGGGTGTCGCTGAGCTTCTGGTCTTCATTGACCGCCACCAGCACCTGGGCGCGAGGCTTGGTGCCAGGAATGACGCGAGTCATCGGCGCGCCGTCGGTGGGGGTCAGTTGTTCAAGGGTGGGTTGCGGGGCCGGGCGGTTCCAATACCAATAACCGCCACCGAGAATCACCGCCAGCACCAACAGGGCGGCCACTACGTATCGCCAGGAGCGTTGCATCATCAGCGTTTCACCAGTCCAGTCAGGCCGCCTGCAATCAAGGCGGCAGTATCGGCCAGCGCCACCAGCGGATCGAGTCCGGCGGGCACGGCCATGTAACGAGGTTCCCAGTCAGGCTGGAATTTGTCTTTGAAACGGCGCAGCCCCTGGAAGTTGTAGAGCTGCTCGCCACGGCGAAACACCATCGAACCCAGGCGCTGGGTCAATGGCGCACCGCGACGCGGTTGCAGGCCCGAAAGCGGGACCATGCCAAGGCTGAAGCGGGCGTAATCATGGTTCTTATAATGCTGGATCAAGCCGACCATCATGAACTCCATGGTCAGCTTCGGTGCCTCGGGGTGGGCACGCATCAGGTCCAGGCTGGCCAGCTCATGGCTGTGGGTTTCCAGCAGGTTGGCGAATGCCACGGGACGGCCTTCGAAGCGAATCACGGCGATGCGGAAATGCTTGAGGTAGTCATCGCTGAAGCGGCCCAGGGAAAAGCCTTTCTCGCGTACGTTCTTGCCAGTCAGCCAGGCATCGGAGATGACCTTGAGCTCATCCATTGGCGCGTGCCCGGGTTCATGGATCTCCAGCGACAGCCCGTCCCGGGTGCCGCGGTTCCAGGTGTAGCGCAGGTCCTTCATCTCCTTGCCCTTGGCCTCGAGGTCGAAACGCTTGAGGTCGACCCGGGCTTCCTCACCCAGCTTGATCGCCGTCAGGCCGATATCCATGTAGTACGGCAGGTTCTCGGCACGCACCTGATAGAACACCGGGCGGGCGTGGTGGATGTCGCACAGGTCGCGGAACTGCCAGATCATCTCGGCCCGTTGCTGGGTGGGGCCGATCGGGTCATACAAGGCCACCAGGCTGCGACCACGGCGGGCGTACATCAGGAACGCCTCGTCGTTGGGGTGGAACAGCAACGCCTTGTCACCGGTCAGGGCCAGGCCGCCGTCAGGCTGCGAAGACGCCATGAGGATCGTCCTGGCCCGCTCCAGTTCTTCTGTCGTGGGCAGATGGATCACCGGTCGTGCAGTGCGCAACAGCCAGGTCAGGGACACCACCACCAGCAGCACGGCGGCCCCCAGCAGCGAGCGCAGGCCACGGGGAGCGTCGGCATCGAGGGTGAACTGCCACCACAGCTGATGGCTGTAGGGCACGTCCTGGTAGGCAAACAGCAGCAGCCAGATCGACGCGCCAAGCACGCAGAGACTGGCGATCAGGAACAGCGGGGAAAAAGGCAGTTCGGTCAGGCGACTCGGACGGTAGAAGGAGCGCCGGAAGACTGCCAGCAGGGCCGCCGTCGAGGTCAGCAGCGTGGCTTCCTCCCAGTCGAAACCCTTGAGCAGGGAGAGCAGGGCGCCTACCAGCAGCAAGACGGTGGTCAGCATCCAGGCCGCCGACAGGCGACGGCGCAAGCCCTGGGCGAGCAACAGGCACAACACGCCCACCAGGCTGGCGCCGAAGTGCGACGCGTCCACCAACCGATGGGGAATCAGGAAACCGATGTGCTCCAAGCGTGTATCGATCTCCGGGGTCACGCCGGAAAACAGCAGCACCACGCCGGACAGGAACACCAGTACCGCCAGGATCGGCGCCGCGAAGCCTGATGCCGCCCGCAGGGTCTGGCGTGTCTGGAACAGTCGCTGGGCCTCGTTGATCAACAGCAGCACGCAGGCCACCAGCATCGGCAGCAGCACGTAGATCAAGCGATACAGCAGCAGGGCGGCGGCCAGTGGCGCGGCGCCCAGTTTGTCGGCAAAGGCCGCCAGCAGGATCGCTTCGAACACCCCGACGCCGCCAGGTACATGGCTGAGCACGCCAGCGGCCAGCGCCAGCAGGTAGACCAGCAGGAACGCGCCGAATGGCGGCGTCTCGGGCAGCAACAGATACAGCACCGTGGCGGCTGCCGCGACATCCAGCGCCGTGATGATCAGTTGCAGGAAGGTCAAGCGTCGGCTCGGCAGGCGCAGGGTGCGACGTCCGGCCTTGACCAGGAGGGCATCCCGATGAGGTTGCTCCGGCAAGCGTCGACGGTAGATGCCGATGGCCAGTACGCTCATGAGCAACAGCACCGCCAGGGAGACCGCCGCCAGCAAGGACACGGGCAGGTGCAGCGCGGCGGATGCGGCAGGCAGGTTGCTGAGGGTGGCCAGGGCCGCCAGTGGCGGTAGCGCGCAGCCCAGAGACAGACTGGCGAACAACGTCATGTGGGCGACGTCCGCAGCGCCGAGGCCATGGCGAGCATACAGGCGATAGCGAACCGAACCGCCTGACAGCAGCGACAGCCCAATGGCATTGCCAATGGCAAACGCGGTGAACCCGCCCAGGACTAGGGTCTGTGGCGGCAACGTCACGCCGGCATAGCGGCTCGCCGACCATTCGTAGCCCAGCAGAATGATGAAGCCGGCCACCGTGGCGGCGACCGCACCGAGCAGGGCAGGCCGGGGCACGTCGAGAATCGAGTCGTGCAGTGCGTAAAGATCGAGTTCACTCAGAAGATGGCGACAGGCAACCAATGCAATCGCAAACAGCAATAGCGTGATGGCAAGGCCGATGGGTTGACGGTACTGGCTGATCCGGTCCAGCCAGCGCAGTCGTTCGGCCTTGATCGGTTGTGTCGCGGTAACAGTGTCCTGCGGGTCAGAATTTGCGCGCATCAATCACCTCTTGAGCTATGCGCGACAGGATGGGGGTATCCAGCCAAGTTACCAATCCCTTCGGCAGAAAATAATTACAAAACTTTTGTAATGAGGCCGATTGTAGACAAGCCAAAAAATAACAGGCACAAAAAAGGCCACTCTTTCGAGTAGCCTTTCTTGATGTTTGGTTGCGGGAGC
>NZ_JBMDKO010000058.1:0-35567 GCF_057809755.1 Pseudomonas sp. FG13 | reverse complement strand
CCATGCCGAACCCCACCGGGCCCTGGGTGAAACCGGACTTGGCGTCGAGGATGAAACTCTGGGTCCATTCCTCGGCCTTGCCCTGGGCCGCGCTCGGGTTGGTGAAGTTACGGTTGAAGTAGAAGTTGCGCAGGTTGAGATTGACCTTCGCATCTTCGACAAACCCCGACTCTGCGGCCAGGACAGGCAGGGCGGAACCGGCCAGGGCAACGGCGATGAGGCTGGGGAACAAATGCTGTGTGGACTTCATGGGCGTGTCTCTATTTTTTATGGACGAAAAGAACCGCTGCCGCAAACCTGGGTTGCAGACGAAACGGTGGAACCAAACGGGTAGATGGCTGTGGATCAGCCGGGCGAGGCGGGGCGTGAGGTCATGGCGAGGCACCTGTCGTTCTTGTTGTGTGCGAGGGATGGTGAAGGGCAGGCCGGGATCGCTTCAATTGGCGATTATCGGTTTTGGGCGATTATCGAACGGCAAAAACACCTGAGCCGAACCACAAAACCCTGTGGGAGCGAGCCTGCTCGCGAAAGCGGCGTGTCAGACAACACAGCTGTGCCTGGTCCTCCGCTATCGCGAGCAGGCTCGCTCCCACAGGGTTCGTGGACGGTCTGACAGACGCGTCGATTTTTCCGACAAGCTTTTAAGGTTGTCGCTCGGAAGCCGTGCCTCTAGCCTTTTTGTGTCGCTGCCCATTCAGCGACCGGGACTGCAAGCCCGCCGAATTTGTTAGGCGCCTAGCCGCGTCCCTATAATCCATGGCGTTTTCTGATGCCATCGTTTTATGGTGGCTGTGTGCGGGAGACCTTCGGGTCTGCCGAGGTTGCCTAACGACTCGGTCTTGCAGACCCGTACACAGCTGCCACCTATCATCTGCAAGTGATGCTGGCGGCTCCCATTTTCGTTAGGAGCACCATCATGATCAAAGAAACACCCAATCCCCCTGCGCCCGGCTCCACCTTCCCCTACAACGACCCCGATCCAGACAAACTCCAAGAGGCAGCAGACCGAGCACTCGATTTCCATCTTGGCACCCACCCTGATCCCAAGCCCAAAACCTCAACTCAAGTTTTCACCGTCATCGATACCCTCGACACCGAGTCTCTGCTGGCGAATCTCAGCGAAACCCTGGCCTCGGCCAATGCCATGGTCAATGATCTGGCGTTCGATCTGGAAGGCTCGCGGCGGCATGTCGCATTGGGCGTGGCGCAGATGGTTGAATTGAGTGAGCTATTGGCTAATCGTGCGTTGGATATCGTCGACCCGCGTTAGCCAAGTGGGGCTATCCCCCAGCTGGGCTGTGGGAGCAAAGCTTGCTCGCGATGACAGTACTTCAGTTGATCACGCGCTTTTGCTTTTGCTTTTGATCTTGAATGCCCCATTAACCACGCTGGCCGAACGCAGGCATTGCGCAGTGGGCATCCCGGCATGGATGCCGGGATAGCCGCGCTGGGCCATGGATGGCCCTTCGCGGCGGGCCCACGGAGCAATGCCGGAGTGAGGGCACACCGAGCGTAGGCGAGGTGCCGAGTGGTGGGGCCAGCGTTCTTTGCTTACTTTCTTTGGCGTTTGAAAGAAAGTAAGTCGCCGTCAGGGCGAAACCCTAAGTGGCCGTTACCGCAGCAATGGATATGTACTCAGTAAACAACCCCCCGGCCGCCTGTCAGGCCACCATCGCGAGCAAGCTCGCTCCCACAGGAGAATGACCATGTCGCCTTCTTCGCGGGCAAGCCTTGCTCCCACACAACTCTGTAGAACCCAAACAAAAAGCCCACCTCTCGGTGGGCTTCGTGTTTCAGCGTTCAAGCATCAAGTCAGAACAATTTCATCTTCGGCGCTTCTTCCTTCACCGGCTCGTTCTTGCCGGTCTCGGCATTCCAGCCGCCACCCAGTGCCTTGTACAGATTGACCTCGCTGGTCAATTGCGCCAGGCGGTCGGTGATCAACGATTGTTGGGCGCTGAACAACTGGCGTTGGGCGTCGAGGAAGGTCAGGTTGCTGTCGACACCAATGCGATAGCGACGCTCGGCCAGGCGGTAGTAGTCCTGGTTGGCGGCCACGAAGTCGGTCTGGGCCTGCAACTGTTCGTTGTAGGTCTGGCGTGCGGCCAGGCCGTCGGAGACTTCCTGGAATGCCGTCTGAATCGACTTCTCGTACTGCGCGACGTTGATGTCTTTCTGGATCTTGGCGTAATCCAGGCTCGCCCGCAGGCTGCCGGCGTTGAAGATCGGCAGGTTGATCTGCGGGGCGAAGGTCCAGGTCCCCGAGCCGCCCTTGAACAGGCCGGACAGGTCCGGGCTCAGCGTGCCGGCGTTGGCCGTCAGGCTGATGCTCGGGAAGAACGCGGCCCGTGCGGCGCCGATGTTGGCGTTGGCGGCAAGCAGGTTGTGTTCGGCCTGGAGAATGTCTGGACGACGTTGCAGCAGGTCCGACGGCAACCCGGCCGGCACTTCGCTGAGCAGGTCAGCGCTCAACGGTTGCGAGTTCAGGTTGGCCGGCAGGCCGGTGCCCAGCAGCAGGGTCAGGCTGTTTTCGTCCTGGGCCACCTGGCGAGTGTAGCGGGCCAGTTGCACGCGGGCGTTTTCCACCGCCGTGCGCGCCTGGCTCAGGTCAAGCGCCGAGGCGACGCCGACATCGGCGCTGCGGGTGGTCAGCTTGAGGCTTTGCTCGTAGGTTACCAGGGTTTCCTGGGTCAGCTTGAGCAGTTCCTTGTCGGCCTGCCAGGTCAGGTAAGCGTTGGCGACGCTGGCCACCAGGCTGATCTGGGTGCTGCGGCGGGCTTCTTCGGTGGCGAAGTAGCTTTGCAGCGCTTGCTCGCTCAGGCTGCGAACCCGACCGAACAGGTCCAGTTCGTAGGCGCTGATGCCCAGGGTGGCCGAGTAGGAGCTGCTGATGGCCGCTTCACCGGTTTGCGAGGCCCGTGCCGGTACCCGCTGGCGGCTGCCGGAACCCGTGGCCGAGACCGCCGGGAACAGGTCCGCCCGCTGGATGTTGTACTGCGCGGCGTAGGCATCGATGTTCAGCGCCGCGACACGCAGGTCGCGGTTGTTTTCCAGGGCGACCTGGATCAGCTGCTGCAGGGCCGGGTCATGGAAAAACTGCTTCCAGCCCTGTTCCGCGGCTGCCTGACCGGCCGCCTTGGCCGGCTCGTAGGCCGGGCCTTGCGGGTATTGTGTCGCGACCGGTGCTTCGGGCCGCTGATAGTCGGGGATCAGCGAGCAGCCGCTGAGCACGACGGCGGCGATGGTCAGAGAGAGTAGCGACTTGCTCATTGCCCAGCCTCATTAAAAGTTTCAGGGGTGTCGTCCTGCTTGCGACGACCTATCGACGACACGGCCACGAAGAACAGCGGCACCCAGAAGATCGCCAGGACGGTGGCGGTGATCATCCCGCCGATGACCACGGTACCGATGGCATGTTGACTGCCTGAACCAGCACCTGTGGAGATCGCCAGAGGCACGACGCCCAGGATAAACGCAAGCGAGGTCATGATGATCGGCCGCAATCGCATCCGGCAAGCCTCGATGGCTGCCTCTTGCAAGCTCTTGCCCTGCTCGTGCAGTTCCTTGGCGAACTCGACGATCAGAATGGCGTTTTTCGCGACCAGGCCGATGGTGGTCAAGAGGCCCACCAGAAAGTACACGTCATTGGAAAGACCGCGCAAGCTGGTGGCCAGCAATGCTCCGATGATCCCCAACGGCACCACGAGTACGATCGCAATCGGGATCGACCAGCTTTCATACAACGCCGCCAGGCACAGGAACACCATCAGGATCGACAGGGCGAACAGCGCTGGCGCCTGGGAGCCTGCCAGTCGTTCTTCGTACGACAGGCCGGTCCAGGAAATACCGACACCGGCCGGCAGCTTCTTGGCAATGGCTTCGACTTCAGCCATGGCTTCACCGGTGGAGTAACCCGGCGCCGGAACGCCCAGGACTTCCATCGCTTCCACACCGTTGTAGCGGGCCAGTTTCGGCGAACCGTAGATCCACTCACCCTTGGCGAACGCGGTGAACGGCACCATGGTTCCGGAGCTGTTGCGCACGTACCACTTCTTCAGGTCTTCGGGGCTCATGCGGGCACCCGGCTGGCCTTGCACGTACACCTTCTTCACCCGACCGCGGTCGATGAAGTCGTTGACATAGCTACTGCCCAGGGCAATCGACAGGGTGCTGTTGATGTCCGAAATGGTCACGCCCAGGGCGCTGGCCTTCTCATCGTCGATTTCCAGCTGGTATTGCGGTTCGTCGTTCAGGCCGTTGGGACGTACCTGTGCCAACACCTTGCTTTGAGCCGCCATGCCCAGGAACTGGTTACGCGCCTCCATCAACTTGGTGTGGCCGATCCCGGCGCGGTCCTGCAGGAACACGTCGAAACCGGTGGCGTTACCCAGCTCCATCACGGCCGGTGGGGCGAAGGCGAACACCATCGCATCGCGGAACGTGAAGAAGTGTTGCTGGGCGCGGGCCGAGATCTTGAACACCGTGTTGTCGGCGTTACGCTCTTCCCACGGCTTGAGCATGATGAACGCCATGCCCGAACTCTGGCCACGACCGGCGAAGTTGAAACCGGTCACGGTGAACACCGACGCCACACCGTCGCCTTCGCCGCCGTCCTTGCCCGGACGCAGCAGGAACTCGCGCATCTTGTCTACCACCACCTGGGTGCGCTCGGCACTGGAGCCGGCGGGCGTCTGTACCTGGGCAAACAACACGCCCTGGTCTTCTTCCGGGAGGAACGAGGACGGGATACGCATGAACAGCCAGACCATGCCGACGACGATGATCAGGTAGACCAGCAGGTACGGTGCTTTATGGCGCAGGATATTGCCGACACCCCGCTCGTAGCTTTGCACGCTGCGGTCGAAGTTGCGGTTGAACCAGCCGAAGAAGCCACGTTTCGCTACGCCATGGTCACCCTTGGGAATGGGTTTGAGCATGGTCGCGCAGAGTGCCGGGGTGAAGATCAGCGCCACCATTACCGACAGGGCCATGGCCGAGACGATGGTGATGGAGAACTGTTTATAGATCACACCGGTGGAGCCGCCGAAAAACGCCATCGGCAACAGTACCGCCGAAAGCACCAAGGCAATACCCACCAGGGCGCCCTGGATCTGGCCCATGGATTTTTTCGTCGCTTCCTTGGGGGACAGGCCTTCTTCGCTCATCACCCGTTCGACGTTTTCCACCACGACGATGGCGTCGTCCACCAGCAAGCCGATGGCCAGCACCATGCCGAACATGGTCAGGGTGTTGATGCTGAAGCCGAACGCCGCGAGGATCCCGAACGTACCCAGCAGCACCACCGGCACGGTCATCGTGGTGATGATGGTGGCGCGGAAGTTCTGCAGGAACAGGAACATCACCAGGAACACCAGGGCGACGGCTTCGACCAGGGTTTCGACTACACCCTTGATCGATTCGCTCACCACCGGCGTGGTGTCGTAGGGGAATACCACTTCCATGCCAGGTGGGAAGAAAGGCTTGAGGTTATTGACGGTCTGGCGCAGGGCCTTGGCCGTGTCGAGGGCGTTGGCACCGGTGGCCAGTCGTACTGCCAGACCCGAGGCCGGGGCACCGTTGAACTGGGCATTGATGGCATAGTTCTCACCGCCCAGGCCGACTTCCGCCACGTCACCGACGCGTACTTGCGAGCCGTCCGGGTTGACCTTGAGCAGGATCTTCTTGAACTGCTCGGCGGTCTGCAAGCGGGTCTTGCCGATGATGGTGGCGTTCAGTTGCTGGCCGGGCAGGGCGGGCAGGCCGCCGAGCTGGCCCGAGGAGACCTGGACGTTCTGCGCGGCAATGGCGGTGCTCACGTCCGACGGGGTCAGGCTGTAATTGTTCAGCTTGGCCGGGTCGAGCCAGATCCGCATGGCGTACTGGGCACCGAAGACCTGGAAGTCACCGACACCGGCCGTGCGCGAGATCGGGTCCTGCATGTTGGACACGATGTAGTTGGACAGGTCCTCACGGGTCATGGTGCCGTCGCGCGACACCACGCCGATCACCATCAGGAAGTTCCTCACCGATTTGGTCACGCGGATACCCTGTTGCTGCACTTCTTGCGGCAGCAGCGGGGTGGCCAGGTTCAGCTTGTTCTGGACCTGGACCTGCGCGGTATCGGAGTTGGTGCCCTGCTCGAAGGTCGCGGTGATGGTCATGCTGCCGTCGGAGTTACTCTCCGAGGACACATAACGCAGGTTGTCGATACCGTTGAGCTGCTGCTCGATGACCTGGACCACGGTGTCCTGCACGGTTTGCGCGGACGCACCCGGGTAGGTGACCTGGATCGCGATGGCTGGCGGCGCGATGCTCGGGTACTGGTTGATCGGCAACTTGAGGATCGATAGAGCCCCGACCAGCATGATCACCAGAGCGATCACCCAGGCGAAGATCGGACGGTCGATAAAGAATTTCGACATGGTTTACTCCCCTTTGCCGCCGGCTGCTTTATCAGCTGCCTGAGCGGGGGCCGGGTTCTTGGTGGCTGCGTCGGTGCCCACGTTGGTGGCTTCGGTGGCCTTGACTTCAACCCCTGGCCGTACGTACTGCAGGCCTTCGGTGATCAGGCGGTCGCCAGCCTTGAGCCCGTCTTCGATCAGCCACTGGCTGCCCACGGTGCGACTGGCCTTGAGTTGACGCAGTTCGACCTTGTTGTCCGGGCCTACCACCAAGGCGGTCGGCGTGCCCTTGAGGTCGCGGGTCACGCCTTGCTGTGGCGCGAGAATCGCCGCGCTGTTCACACCGGCTTGCAACTGCGCGTGGACGAACATGCCCGGCAGCAGAGTGTGGTCAGGGTTGGGGAACACGGCCCGCAAGGTGACGGAGCCGGTGGTCTGGTCGACCGACACTTCGGAGAACTCCAGCTTGCCTTCATGAGGGTACGGGCTGCCGTCTTCCAGGGTCAGCTTGACCATGGCGGCGTTGTCGCCAGCCTTCTGCAACCGGCCACTTTCCAGTTCACGGCGCAATTGCAGCAGCTCGACCGAGCTCTGGGTCACGTCGACATAGATCGGGTCCAACTGCTGGATAGTCGCCAGTGCGTCGGCCTGACCGTTGCTGACCAGCGCGCCCTCGGTCACCGAAGAGCGACCGATGCGACCGGAAATCGGTGCATAGACCTTGGTGTAGCGCACGTTGATCTGAGCGGTTTGCAGGTTGGCTTCCGACTCGAGGCGATTGGCCACGGCGGTGTCGTATTCCTGGCGGCTGACGGCTTGTTCATCCACCAATTGCTTGTAGCGATCGGCGATGGATTTGGTCGACCGCAGGTTGGCCTCGGCGCTCTTGAGGGTCGCTTCGTACACGGCCGGGTCGATCTGATACAGCTGCTGACCGGCCTTGACGTCGGCGCCTTCCTTGAACAGACGCTTGAGGATGATGCCGTTGACCTGAGGGCGAACCTCTGCGACGCGGAACGCGCTGGTACGGCCGGGCAACTCGGACGTCAAGGTGAAAGGCTGGGTTTTGAGGGTTACGACGCCGACCTGAGGGGGTGGTGCGGCGGGGGCCGCCTCTTCCTTTTTGCATCCGCTGAGCAGTGATGCCAGGGCGATGGCGGTAACCAGAGCGGTAACAGCTGGCTTGAATTGCATGGAAATCCTCGGGTCAGGCGCGCAACAGGCGCACTCGAAAGGTGGAAAGTTAGAAAGGCGTCATTTTTCAATTAGTAGGTTGCTAAGAAATATACTTACGTACATGGTTGTTTGTAAACAGCCAAATTGCGTACCATCCAGCTTTACAAAAGCCTGACAAAGGCCCTGTTGACCGGAGACGCGCTCTATGCGCAAGCGTTCTCTATTCGCTCAGCTGACTTTACGCATTGCTCATGCATCCTGATTGAGGTGTTTACTGCCATGGTTCGTCGTACCAAAGAGGAAGCCCTGGAGACTCGCAGCCAGATACTCGAAGCGGCCGAAAAGGCCTTTTTCGAGCGTGGCGTGGCGCGCACGACGCTGGCCGACATTGCGACCCTCGCCGGTGTGACGCGCGGGGCTATCTACTGGCATTTCAGCAACAAGGCGGATCTGCTTCAGGCCATGCTCGACACCTTGCATGAGCCTCTCGATGAACTGGCGCGCGCCAGTGAAAATGAAGAAGAGCTGGACCCGTTGGGCTGCGTCCAGAAGTTGCTGGTGCGGTTGTTCCAGCAGGTGGCCCTGGACCCGAAAACCCGACGCATCAATGAGATTCTTTTCCATAAGTGCGAGTTCACCGATGAGATGTGCGATTTGCGCCAGCAGCGGCGCGAAGTCAGCCTCGACTGCAATGTGCGTATTGCGCTGTCGCTGCGCAATGCAATGAAGCGTGGACAGCTGCCGGGTGATCTGGACCCGGAAAGGGCGGCGGTGGCCCTTCATGCCTACATCGACGGCATCCTCTACCAGTGGCTGTTGGTCCCCGACAGCTTCGCCCTGGCTGGTGAGGCCGAGCGCTGGGTGGACATCGGGCTGGATATGCTGCGCCTGAGCCCCAACCTGCGCAAATGAAACAAAATGCGTAATTGCGTCGATATGTGTCAATAGCGGATAGCACATACCCCGTCGGACTTCGAGCCCGACGGGGTATTTTATAGATGAACCGCAGGCAGATTGGCAGCGCTTCGGTCGCTACCGCCTACCGACCCTCTGGTCTATTCGACGATCAGGCGGACTGTGTAGTTGAAGGGCGGCTCGAGCATTTTTCGGGTGATTTCTGTTCTGCAAGTGAACTGGCCATTGCCGGTGTAGTTCGATCGACTTTTCCAGTCCGGCTTGTAACTGGGTTCCAGGGCGCCAATAACGATGGGCGCCTGGAAGCGGGTTTGCATCTGGCACTCGAAATTGAAGTTGCTCATTTTGTAGTTGAGAACGAGTTCGATAGGTTTGACTTTTTTCAGCGTGGGCTGCCAGCCGGATGTTGGGTAAGTGTAATTTCTTTCGTGGGCCACACGGAGGATGTAAGTTGATTTTGGCAGGACGTCATGAGCACTTAAGGGGAAGTCCACGTCTTGCGCTGGATCAGTCAATAAGTTGGTCATGTTCAATGTGCCGCGAGTATTGTTTGTGATTTCCACGGTGACTTCGGTGGCGGCCATGGTATGGGCAACCATGGTGGTGCCCATTATCAGGGCAAGGATAAGACTTTTCAGGGGGTTCATAGTTATGGGTCTCTCATGAAAGCAGGGCTCGCTGAAGCCTGCATGCGTTGGGCGTGTATGCTGTTGTGTTTGATTGAGTAAATGTTGTTGCTGATTTCCGTTGATCAGCGTTTTGAATGTTTCTAGAAATAAATATATATAAGCGTCAGTCCTTTGAGTGGTACAGGTGTTGTTCGGGTTTTATTATTAGCGTTGTCCGGGGCGGGAATCCATAGTGGGCAGGTTTTGTCTTGTTATTTGATATTTCGGCTTTGAGTGAATAATGCGGGCTTAAAGTTGCCAGGCATAAAAAAGCCCCGGCTCTTTCGAGTCGGGGCTTTTCAGTAGGGGCCGTTCTGGAACTTACATTACCGGATAATCGATATAACCCACCGGACCTTTCCCATAGAAGGTTTCCGGGCGTGGCTCGTTCAGCGGTGCATCGGCTTTCAAGCGTGCCGGCAAGTCCGGGTTGGCAATGAAAGGCACACCGAATGCCACGGCATCGGCCTTGCCTTCGGCCAGCCAGGCATTGGCGCTGTCCTTGGTGAAGCGCTCGTTGGCAATGTACGGACCGCCGAAGGCTTGCTTGAGTTGCGGGCCGATGCTGTCGTCGCCTTCCTTCTCGCGGGAGCAAATGAACGCGATACCACGCTTGCCCAGCTCGCGGGCTACATAGCTGAACGTTTCCAGGCGGTTCTCATCGCCCATGTCATGGGAGTCGGCACGTGGCGCCAAGTGCACGCCAACCCGGCCAGCGCCCCAGACTTCGATGGCGGCGTCGGTCACTTCCAGCAACAGGCGAGCGCGGTTTTCCAGGGAGCCGCCGTAGTTGTCGGTGCGCTGGTTGGTGCTGCTTTGCAGGAACTGGTCGAGCAGGTAGCCGTTGGCGCCATGGATTTCCACGCCGTCGAAACCGGCGGCCTTGGCGTTCTCGGCGCCCACGCGGTAGGCGTCGACGATGTCGGCGATTTCAGCGGTTTCCAGGGCCCGTGGCGTTGGGTAGTCGGCCAATGGACGCACCAGACTCACGTGGCCTTTAGGTTGTATGGCGCTGGGTGCCACCGGGGTTTCGCCATCCAGGTACGACGGATGGGAGATCCGGCCGACGTGCCACAGTTGCAGGAAGATCTTGCCGCCGGCGCCGTGGATCGCCTTGGTGACGTTGGCCCAGCCGCGCACCTGGTCGTTGGACCAGATGCCCGGGGTGTCCGGGTAACCCACGCCCATTGGCGTGACGGAGGTGGCCTCGCTGAGGATCAGGCCGGCGGAGGCACGTTGCACGTAGTACTCGGCCATCAACGCGTTGGGCACGCGGCCTGCGTCGGCGCGGCAGCGGGTCAGTGGCGCCATGATGATGCGGTTGTTCAGCTCGATGTCGCCGAGTTTGATGGGGTCGAAAATAGTCGTCATGAATTACAAGCCTCGAAAGTGGAAGGTAAAAGTCAACGAGTTGCCGGAGCCAGGTCGGGGTTGGCGCCCTGGCGGAAAGTAATCAGGGTGATCAGCAGCGCCAGTACCGCCAGCGCACCGGCGGCCAGGGGGACGCTGGTCAGGCCCAGGCCCTGGTCGATGACACTGCCGCCGACCCAGGCGCCCAAGGCGTTGCCGATGTTGAAGGCGCCGATGTTCAGGGTGGACACCAGGTTCGGTGCCTCTTTGCCGAAGGTCACCACGTTGACCTGCAGGGCCGGCACGGCCGCGAAGCAGGCAGTGGCCCAGAGGAACAGGGTGATTTCGGTCGGGATCAGCGCCACGCTGGTCCAGCTCAATACGGTGGAGACCACGGCCATGGTGATGAACACACCGATCAGCGTGTTCGCCAGGCTCTTGTCCGCCAGCTTGCCGCCGATGATGTTGCCCAGGGTCAGGCCCAGGCCGATCAGCACCAGGGTCCAGGTCACGCCACGGGGCGACACGCCGGTGACTTCACCCAGCAACGGGGCGACGTAGGTGAACAGGGTGAACACCGAGGCGGAAAACAGCGCCGTCATGCCCAGGGACAGCCACAGCCCTGCGCCCTTGAGTGCCACCAGTTCCGAGCGCATGTCGAGCTTTTCTTCATCGCGCTTGGCCGGCAGGAAGCGGATCAGACCGATCAGCGCCACCACGCCGATGAGGGTCACGGCCCAGAAGGTCGAACGCCAGCCGGCTTCCTGGCCCAGCGCCGTACCCAGCGGGACGCCGAGTACGTTGGCCAGGGTCAGGCCGGTGAACATCAGGGCCACGGCCGAAGCACGCTTGTTGGGCGCCACCAGACCGGCGGCCACCACCGAACCGATCCCGAAGAAGGCGCCGTGGCACAAGGCGGTCACGACCCGGGCAAACATCAGCACGTTGTAGTCGCTGGCAATGGCGCACAGCAGGTTGCCGATGATGAAAATCCCCATCAGCGCCACCAGGGCGGCCTTGCGCGGCAGCCGGGCGGTGGCCAGGGCCATGAAGGGAGCTCCGATGGCCACCCCCAGGGCGTAGCCGGTCACCAACCAGCCCGCGCCAGGGATCGATACACCCAGGTCAGCCGCCACATCGGGCAACAGGCCCATGATGACGAACTCGGTAGTGCCGATGGCGAAGGCGCTCAGGGCCAGGATAAGGAGTGAGAGGGGCATGGCGAATCCTTGTCAGAGCTCTTGGCTCATTTGCTTGAGGAACTGCTGGATCACTTCCTCGTTGCGTTTGAAGAAGTGCCATTGACCGACCTTCTGGCTGGTGATCAGCCCCGCCCGTTGCAACACCGCCAGATGGGCCGACACCGTTGACTGCGACAGGCCGCAACGCTGGTCGATCTGTCCGGCACAGATGCCGAACTCGTGGTTGTGCAATTGTTCGGGGAACTGGACCTTGGGGTCTTTGAGCCAGTTGAGGATGTCTCGCCGTACCGGGTGTGCCAGTGCTTTTATTATTTCGTCGAGGTCAAGGGTCATGAGGGCAGTTCGTAATGGATGTAGGTGAGTAAAACGCTATATCGCGATGAAGCGAACCTTAAATCGTTATTTCGCGATATACCAATATGGATTTGATCTGAATACCGAACAAATCGCTATATCGGGTTATAACGATATGGGCGCGACGATGCTAAGCTGCCGGTCATGAACTATCTCGCGCACCTGCACCTCGGCGGCACCGGCCGGGAACAACTGCTCGGCAGTCTCTATGGCGATTTCGTCAAGGGACCGCTGCAAGGCACCTACGACCCACGGATCGAAGCGGGCATTGCCCTGCATCGGCGCATCGACCAGTACACCGACCGACACCCGCTGGTGGATACTGCGTTGTCGCGTTTTTCCACGGTGCGGCGGCGCTACGCCGGTATCGTACTGGACGTGTTTTTCGACCATTGCCTGGCCCGGGATTGGGCGTTTTATGGCGACGGGGCTCTGGCGGACTTCACTTCCCGGGTGTACCGGGTGTTGGCCGACGAACCGCAGTTACCGGGACGCCTTGCGCACATCGCGCCCTACATGGCCGCGGATGACTGGCTGGGGTCCTACCAGGAATTCGAGGTGCTCGGGCAGGTACTGCGGGGCATTTCCCGACGCCTGTCCCGACCGGAGGAACTGGCGGGCGCGATGGAGGAGTTGATCCGGCTCTATGAGCCGTTGAGCGAGGATTTCCGCTTGTTCTATCCGCAGCTTCAAGCGTTTGCGACGAACCCCGCCACGCCGCAGATCTAAATGTGGGAGCGAGCCTGCTCGCGATAGCGGTGTAACAGTCAATATCGCTATTGGATGTCAGACCGCTATCGCGAGCAGGCTCGCTCCCACAAGGGATTGCGCAAAGGTTTGGATCAAGCCGCAATGGCCGGACGCATCGGCGCCTGTTGTTTCTCGGGAACCACACCGAACAAGGCCTTGTGCACTGCCTGCTGCGCCTGGAAGGCCAGGGCTGCACGTTCCTGGCCGTGACAGGCGATGGGCTGCAACAGGTGGATGTGCACATCACCCAAGTCGTTGCTGAACAAGCGCATCAGGTGCGACAACAAGTCGTCATCGCCAATGAACGGCGCCAGCGAATCAGGCTCGCCGTTGCGCAGGTAACGGATCGCCACGGGCTGCAACGCTACGTCGGCATCGATGGCCGCCGACAGCAGGCGACCGTGGAAAGTGCGCAACGAACGGCCGTCGGTGGTGGTGCCTTCCGGGAACATCAGCAGCGGATGAGCCTGTTCCAGATGACGACTCATCTGCTTGCGGATCAACTGACTGTCACCCGAACCGCGCCGGATAAACAGGCTGCCGGCCTTGGCCGCCAGCCAACCGGCCACCGGCCAGGTGCGCACTTCGGCCTTGGACAGGAACGACAGTGGGGTGAGCATGCCCAGCAGCGGAATATCTGTCCAGGACACGTGATTACTGACCCACAACATCGGCCGTTGTGGCAATTGACCGTGGACAGTCACGGAAAAGGGCAGCGCGTTACTCAGGCGCGCCATGAAAAATCGCGACCAGCGCTGACGACGCATCATGGAGTTGGCAAGCCCCAGGCGCTCGAACAGTCCGAACACGGTGGCCATCGTCAGGCCCAGCGCCACCACCAGCAGCACTCGCGCGATACGCGCGTACACCCGTAACCGGCTCATCAGACCGCTGCCTTGAAGTGGCGGGCGTAGCGTGGGCAGAGGTCGTCGCGCTTGAGCAGGATAAACACGTCGGCCACCTGGAAGTCTTCGTCCCAGCACGGCTCGCCGCAGATTTTTGCGCCCAGGCGCATGTAGGCCTTGAGCAGCGGCGGCATTTCGGCGATCACGTTGGACGGTACGTCGAGGGCCGGCAACGGTTTTTTGGGTACGGCTTGAAGGTGGTCGGTGCACAGGTAGCGCTCACGCAGGCGTTGCATGATCGCCTGGGCCTGGATGCCACCGTCCTGCATCGGAATGCTCGCGCACCCCATCAGGTAGCTGTAGCCGCCTTCGTTCAGGACTTCGGCCAGTTCACCCCAGAGCACCGCAATGGTGCCGCCGTTGCGGTAGGCCGGGTCGACGCAGGTACGGCCGATTTCCAGGATCGGGCCCTTGAGCTGGATCAGGCCGTGGAGGTTGAATTCTTCTTCACTGTAGAAACGGCCCAGGCTGCTGGCGGCCTGGTGGTCGAGCAGGCGGGTGGTCGCCACGAGGCGCCCGGTGTTCAGGTCGCGTACGCCGATGTGGGCGCAGTGAACATCGTAGTCATCCATGTCCAGACCCATTTCCGCGCCCTTGAGCTTGGCGTTGAACTCGCCGCTGAAGACGTTGAAGCGCAGGGCTTGGGCTTCTTGCAAGGCCTGGGCGCCGATCAGGCGTTCGGCTTGCAGGCGGCGTTCATTGCCAGTGTCGCTGATGCGGGCGATCTGAGTCATAGCGAATCTCCGTGCGGGCTGTGTACCCGTCTTGGGGTTGAGCCAATCGACTTTCTTTATGCAGCCATGTTGTGCAAAGTCAGGCTATGTAGCCCCGGTGTCATCGCCATGAAGCTTTGGTGATGCTTATATGACAGCCCTCAAGGATCCCCCTGTTGATCGTTCCCACGCTCCGCGTGGGAATGCAGCCCGGGACGCTCCGCGTCCCCAGAGCCGAACGCGGAGCGTCCGTTGTGTCATTCCCACGCAGGAGCGTGGGAACGATCCTGAAACCGTCATCAATCTCGACTAAGCTCGACAGGTTCAATCCTCCGAGCCCCACCGCATGTGCAAAGGCTGGTTCCTGATTCCGATTCTGCTGTTCAACCTGAACGTCCTCGCCGAAGACTGGCCCGGCGAGCAATGGTCGACCGGTCCGACGCCCGTCGGCTCGGCCCTCGAAGCCCTTGAGCAGTATGCTTTTCCGCTGCGCGACGACGCCACCCGCCAAGGCATTCGCACTGACGCGCTGCTGGTGATCCAGGACGGTCGCCTGGTCTATGAACGCTACGCCGGCCCCACCCGTGCAGACACCCCGCACCTGACCTGGTCCATCAGCAAAAGCCTGATGGCGACGGTATTCGGCGTGGCCTACGGTGAACAGCGGTTTGCCCTGACGGATTCGGTGGCTCGGTATTACCCCGCGTTGGGCCACTCGCCGGACCTGACCCTGGCCGATCTTTTCCACTGGGCCTCGGGCCTGGACTGGCAGGAAGACTACGAATACGCACCGTTGCATTCCTCGGTGGTGGCGATGCTCTATACCCGGGGACGCCGCGACATGGCGGCGTTCACCGCGCAACATGAACGCTACAGTCCACCGGGGAAGTCGTTCCGTTATTCCAGCGGCGACAGCAACCTGTTGGCGGCGGCCCTGAAAAATATCGTCGGCCCGGCGCGATATCCCGATTATCCCTGGACGGCGTTGTTCGACCCGCTGGGCATCCGCCATGCTGTGTGGGAAACCGATGCCAGCGGCACCTTTGTCGGTTCGTCCTACGCCTACCTCACCGCCCGCGACCTGGCCCGTGTCGGCTTGCTGATGCAGCGCGATGGCCGTTGGGGGGAGCGGCAACTGATTCCCAAGGATTGGGTGGCGTTCAGTCGCGACCCCTTCGCTCGCTTCCAGGCCGGCCAGGACGAGGCCGTGCCCGGCGGACATTGGTGGCTCAACCGCGCCGCCGATCCCACCCTCCATCCCTGGCCCGACGCGCCACCGGATACCTACGCCGCGCTTGGGCATTGGGGGCAGGCGCTGTATGTCATCCCCAGCGCCCGGCTGGTCATCGTGCGATACGGTGACGACCGCGATGGCAGCTATCGCCATAACGAATTGCTCAAGCGCGTCATGGCGGCGTTCGCCGGGGCGGTGCAACCATGAGGCGTAGACCATGGCTGACCTTGATGGTGGCGCTGCTCATCGCGCTGTTCAGTTGGATCTGGATCGATCGGGTGGCGCTGCGGGCGTTCCCCGACATCATCAGCGCCTACACCGCCAAGGAATATTGCTCGTGTCGCTACGTGATGCAGCAACCGGCCGACTACTGCCGTGGCTACGTGAAACAGTCGGTGCCCATCAGCGGTTTTCTCGAAACCCCTGAAGCGAAACGCGTGACGGTCTCCGGGCTGGGGCGCAGCAACAGCGCGCGGTGGTTGGGGGAGCGGCAGGGGTGTCGATTGGAGCCATGAGCCTGGATCGACGCGAACCTTGTGGCGAGGGGATTTATCCCCGCTGGGTTGCGAGGCAACCCCCCTTGCGTCCTGCCTGATTCATCGCAGTGGCTGATGGATCCTGGGGTCGCTTCGCAACCCGGCGGGGATAAATCCCCTCGCCACAAGGAGTCTGCTGGCCGGGCGATTGGTTAAAGAGACAGTTTGCAAGCGCCCTCGGCCCGGTTAAGGTTCGCCACAGGTTTATCTGCCCTCCGAGTGTGTATGTTCAAGCGGTTTCTTTGCGTCGCTGTCGCGACCTTGCTGCTGGCCGGTGCTGTGCTGCCCGCCCGGGCCGACTGGTACCTGGACGGCGAGTCGTCACGGTTGTCGTTTATCAGCAGCAAGAACGGCAATGTTTCCGAGGTCCAGCGCTTCCTGGTGCTGCATGGCCAGGTCCAGCCCAAGGGGCTGGCGCGACTGGAAGTGGAGCTGGAGTCGATCAACAGTGGCATTCCCTTGCGGGACGAGCGTATGCGCGCCGAGCTGTTCGACATCAAGCAGTTCGGCGAAGCCATCGTCACTGCGCAGATCGACCTGTCGCCGATCCAGGACCTGGCCAATGGTGCACAGCTGGAACTGCGCCTGCCGCTGACCGTGGATTTGCACGGCAAGCAACACGAATACAACGTCGAACTCCTGGCGACGCGGTTGGATGAACACCGCTTCCAGGTGGTGACCCTGGAGCCGGTGGTGCTCAATGCGGCGGACTTCGACCTGGCGCCGGGGCTGGAGACGTTGCGGAAAATGGCCGGGTTGTCGGCCATCAGCCTTTCGGTGCCGGTGAATGCGGTACTGATCTTCACGGCGCGCTGACATGAGCGGCCCGGTCTTTCCATGGCGTGAAGGCAATCGGTTCGAGCTGTTGATCGACGGCCCGCAGTTCTTCCCACGCATGCTCGTGGAGATCGCTCGCGCCCAGGAGCAAGTCGAACTGGAGCTGTATCTGGTGGAGGCTGGCGCCTGCGCCGAAGCGATGGTCCAGGCCCTGGTCCAGGCTGCCGAGCGCGGTGTGCGGGTGCGTTGCCTGTTCGATGATTACGGCAGCCTGGCGTTTACCCTGAGCTTGCGTAACCGCCTGATCGAGGCCGGTGTGGAACTGCGTTTCTACAACCGCCTGAGCTGGCGTCGCTGGGTGCGTAATTTCTATCGCGACCACCGCAAGCTGTTGCTGGTGGACCAGCGTCTGGCCGTGGTCGGCGGTACCGGGGTGACCGATGAGTTCTGGAACCCCCTCGACGATCGCAGCGAATGGCACGAAGTAATGGTGGAAATCGTCGGCCCGCTGGTGCTGGACTGGCAACTGCTGTTCGATCGCCAGTGGCTCGCCAACCGCCATCGCCGGGCCTGGAAGCCAGCTTCCAACTTCGGCCTGCCGCGTCTGCCCCGGGTGCCACCGGCGGGCGAGGGCATGGGCCGGGTCGCGTATGCCGACGCCCGCCAGCACCGCGATATCCTGCAATCGCTGTCCCGGGCCTTGAACAGCGGCCAGAAACGGATCTGGATGGCGACGCCATACTTCCTGCCGACCTGGAACGTGCGCCGCTCCTTGCGCAAGGCCGCCGCCCGGGGCATCGACGTGCGCCTGTTGCTCACCGGCCCGCGCACCGATCACCCGTCCGTGCGTTACGCCGGGCACCGCTACTACCCGCGCCTGCTCAAGGCCGGTGTGAAAATCTTCGAGTACCAGCCGTGTTTCCTGCATCTGAAGATGGTGCTGGTGGACGACTGGGTCAGCATCGGTTCCTGCAACTTCGACCACTGGAACCTGCGCTTCAACCTGGAAGCGAACCTCGAAGCCCTGGATTCCGGGCTCAGCCGTGCAGTGGCGGCGAGCTTCGAGCAGGACTTCAGCCAAAGCCTGCAAGTCAGCCTCGACGCCTGGCAGCGCCGGCCATTATGGAAGCGCTTCAAGCAGCGGTTGTGGGGGCTGGTGGATCGGTTGGTGGTGAATCTGCTGGATCGGCGGGGCTGATCCAGACACCCATAAACAACTGTGGGAGCGAGCCTGCTCGCTCCCACAGGGGAGTCATGTCGCTCTGGAGTCAGAGCAACTCAAAACTCTGCTGTTTCACATCCTGGGAGTCCAGGCCGATCTGCACGTTGAATTTGCCTGGCTCGGCAGCGTACTTGAGCTGGGCGTTGTAGAACTTCAGGTCGTCTTCGCTGATGGTGAAGTGAATGACCTTCTTCTCGCCGGCCTTGAGCATCACCTTCTGGAAGTTCTTCAGTTCCTTCACCGGGCGGATGATCGAGCCGGTCACGTCCTGGATGTACAGCTGCACCACGGTTTCGCCGTCACGCTTGCCGGTGTTCTCCACGGTCACGCTGGCGTCGAGCTTGCCGGTCTTGTTCAGCGTGGTGGAGGACAGGGCCATGTCCGACAGACTGAACTCGGTGTAGCTCAGGCCGTAGCCGAACGGGTACAGCGGGCCGGTGGTGTCATCGAAGTACTGTGAGGTGTAGTTGCCTGGCTTGCCCGGGGTGAACGGACGGCCAATGCTCAGGTGGTTGTAGTAGGTCGGAATCTGACCCACCGAGCGTGGGAAGCTGATCGGCAGTTTGCCCGACGGGTTGTAGTCGCCGAACAGCACGTCGGCGATGGCGTTGCCGCCTTCGGTGCCGGTGAACCAGGTTTCCAGGATCGCATCGGCCTGCTGCTTTTCTTCCAGCAACGACAGCGGACGGCCGTTCATCAGTACCAGCACCAGCGGCTTGCCGGTGGCCTTCAGGGCCTTGATCAGCTCGCGCTGGCTGGCGGGGATGTTCAGATCGGTGCGGCTCGAAGACTCGTGGGACATGCCGCGGGATTCCCCCACGGCGGCCACCACCACATCGGCGTCCTTGGCGGCTTTTACCGCTTCGTCGATCAGCACCTGGGCCGGGCGTGGATCGTCCACCACTTCCGGGGCGTCGAAGTTGAGGAAGTTCAGGTAGTCGAGCACCTTCTTGTCGCTGGTGATGTTGGCGCCACGGGCATAGATGAACTTGGCGTCACCACCAAGGGCACGGCTCATGCCATCGAACAGGGTGACCGACTGCGCAGGACGACCGGCGGCGGCCCAACTGCCCATCATGTCGATCGGTGCCTTGGCTAGCGGGCCGACCAGGGCGATTTTCGCGTCCTTCTTCAGGGGCAGGGTCTGGTTGCGGTTTTCCAGCAGGACCATGCTGCGGCGTGCCACGTCGCGGGCATCGCTGCGGTGCAGTCGGCTTTCGGCGTAGGTGTCGGCCGGGTCATCCTCGGCCTTGCCGATACGCAGGTACGGGTCCTTGAACAGGCCCATGTCGTATTTGGCGACAAGCACTTCACGCACGGCGTTGTCGATGTCGCTCTGCTCGATCTCGCCGGACTTGAGCAGCCCCGGCAATTCCTTGCCATACAGCGAGTCGTTCATGCTCATGTCGATGCCGGCCTTGATCGCCAGCTTCGCCGCTTCTCGACCATCCCGGGCGACGCCGTGCTTGATCAGTTCGAAGATGGCGCCATGATCGCTGACGGCCAGGCCCTTGAAGCCCCATTCCTTGCGCAGCAGATCGTTCATCAGCCAGGTGTTGGCCGTGGCCGGTACGCCGTTGATGGAGTTCAACGCCACCATCACCCCGCCGGCACCGGCATCGATGGCGGCGCGATAGGGTGGCAGGTAGTCCTGGTACATTTTCACCGGGCTCATGTCCACGGTGTTGTAGTCCCGGCCGCCTTCAACGGCGCCGTACAGGGCAAAGTGCTTGACGCTGGCCATGATGCTGTCGGCCGCGTTGGCGCCGCTGCCCTGGAACGCCTTGACCATCACCCCGGCAATGCGCGACACCAGGTAGGTGTCTTCGCCAAAGCCTTCGGAGGTCCGACCCCAGCGCGGGTCGCGGGAAATGTCGACCATCGGCGCGAAGGTGATGTCCAGGCTGTCGGCCGCAGCTTCCTGGGCGGCGATGCGGCCGGAGTGGTAGATGGCGTCCATGTCCCAGCTCGAAGCCAGTGCCAGGGGAATCGGGAAAATGGTGCGGTGGCCGTGGATAACGTCATAGGCGAAGAACATCGGGATCTTCAGCCGGCTGCGCATGGCCGCGTCCTGCATCGGACGGTTTTCGGCGCGGGTAATGGAGTTGAACGTGCCGCCGATGTTGCCGGCGGCGATTTCCTTGCGGATCATCTCCCGGGGCATTTCCGGGCCGATGCTGATCAGGCGCAACTGGCCGATCTTTTCCTCGAGGGTCATTTGTTTCATCAGGTTACTGATGAAAGCGTCCTTGTTCTCTATGGGGGCTGGCAGGTTGTCGGCTAATACGGATTGACTGGCCAGACTGACAAACAGGCCCAGCAAACACAGCTTCTTCATGAATAGTTTTCTCGCAGGCCCAAAGGCGGTAATCAGGACACGCCGTCAGCCAAAATGTGAGGAGTGGCTATTGTTGTTTGGTCAAATGCAGCACACTTTCGAACCCAGGGTGCTGAACTTAGTTTCGCACCGCGCATCTTTTAGCCCATCGATCCGTTTCAATCCAGTGCGGCGGCAGATTATGCCCCAGACACCGGTGGGATAGGTGGCCGTGTTTTTCCAATGTAAAGGCAAGGGAGAGCTTCACCCGATGAATCTACGACTGAACCACCGAAGCGGCTTGCAACTGCTGGCCCTGATGCTGTTCACCTCGCTACTGGCCGGTTGCGGCATCAACACGATTCCGACCCTCGACGAACAGGCCAAGGCTGCCTGGGGCCAGGTGCAAAACCAGTACCAGCGCCGTGCCGACCTGATCCCGAACCTGGTGGAAACCGTCAAGGGCTATGCCCAGCACGAGCAGGAAACCCTGACTGCCGTGATCGAGGCGCGGGCCAAGGCCACCTCGATCCAGGTCGATGCCAGCACCCTGGACAACCCGGAGAAGCTCAAGCAGTTCCAACAGGCCCAGGATCAATTGACCGGTGCGCTGAGTCGCTTGATGGTGGTGTCCGAGCGCTATCCGGACCTCAAGGCCAACCAGAACTTCCTGGCGCTGCAGTCGCAGCTCGAAGGCACCGAGAACCGTATCGCCGTGGCCCGCCGCGACTTCATCCTGGCGGTGCAGAAGTACAACACCGAGATCCGGACCTTTCCGGGGCGGTTGTGGCACAGCGTGATGTACAGCGACCTGCCAATCCGCGAAACCTTCGAGGCCACCAGTCCCGACGCCGAAAAAGCGCCGCAGGTGAAATTCTGATCGATACCCGGCTCCCACAGGAGTTCCAATGCGCGTGTTGAAATTTGGCCTGGTGCTGTTGCTCTGGGTGTTTGCAGTCACGGCCCAGGCCGAGTTGAAGTTTCCGGCGCTGACCGGGCGGGTGGTGGACGCCGCCCAGATGCTCGAGCCAGCGGTGCGGGCGCAACTGGAGGCACAGCTCACGGCCCACGAGCAGGCGACCGGCGAACAGGTGGTGGTTGTCACACTGCCTGACCTGCAGGGGGCCAGGATCGAAGACTTCGGCTATCTGCTCGGACGCCACTGGGGTATCGGGCAGAAGGACAAGAACAACGGCGCACTGCTGATCGTCGCCCGAGATGAGCGAAAGCTGCGGATCGAAGTGGGTTACGGCCTGGAAGATCGACTGACCGATGCCCAGAGTTCGGTGATCATCAACCAGGTCATCACCCCGGCCTTCAAGACCGGCAATTTCAATAAAGGCATCAGTGACGGCGTGGCGGCGATGCTGGTGGTGTTGGGGGGCAGCCCTCTGGACGAGCCGGCCACTGCGTACAATGCAGGCGAGCAGGAGGAGGGCGACTTCGTCTCGCGTCATCCGTGGACATTCGCGATGCTGGTGATGTTGTTCATCGTCACGATCATGGTCTGCCAGGTGCTGGGGATCCTGCCGGCCGGGCGGGGCGGCTCAAGCGGCTCAAGCGGGGGAGGCTTTGGCGGTGGCGGTTTCGGCGGTGGCGGGGGTGGTGGTTTCAGCGGCGGCGGTGGCAGTTTCGGGGGCGGCGGTTCGTCGGGCGGCTGGTGACAATAATAATGAGCAGGCACTTTTAACCATGGCATTACTGACTGAACACGAACAACGCAAAGTGGCCGAAGCCATCGCCCGGGTCGAGCGGGACACCGACGCTGAACTGGTCACGGTGCTCGCTGCGCGCGCCGACGACTATGCCTACATCCCACTGCTGTGGGCCAGTTTGCTGGCCCTGGTGGTGCCAGGTGTGCTGCATTACCTGACGGGCTGGTTGACCATGCACAGCCTGTTGCTGGTGCAATGGGTCAGCTTCATCGTGCTGTGCCTGGTGTTTCGCATTCCGAAGGTCACCACCCACTTGATCCCCCGGTCGGTGCGCCACTGGCGGGCGTCCAACCTGGCTCGCCGGCAGTTTCTCGAACAGAACCTGCACCACACCGTGGGCAGCACCGGAATGCTGATCTTTGTCTGCGAGGCCGAGCGCTATGTGGAGATCCTGGTGGACGAAGGCATCTCCAAACGCCTCGACAACCGGAGCTGGGATGCCATCGTCGCGGCCTTCACCGAGCAGGTCCGCCAGGGCCAGACCTTGCAGGGCTTCGTGACCTGCATCGAAGCCTGCGGCCAATTGCTCAAGGAGCACGTCCCCGTGACCCACGAACGCAATGAACTGCCGAACCGGTTGGTGGTGCTGGGCTAGAAACTGCCAGCGGAACACATCGGGGGAGGAAACTATGGGGAACCTGTGGGAGCAAGGCTTGCCCGCGATGAAGGCGCCTCGGTCCCAGGGTAGGCTGCGGCGACAACTTCATCGCGGGCAAGCCTTGCTCCCACAGATAAATCCCCTCGCCACAATAATTCTCCGTGCCCTCGACCCCCATCCCCCCTAAAATACCCGCCATTCCCGATCCGCCCGCCCCGAGGCCGCTTTTCCATGTCCGTTACTGCAACTCCTGCCCGTCCCGCGCCGGATCCTCACGCCGAGTTCATCGAGCTGCTGCAGGCCAGCCTCGACCAGAATGCTTTCATCAAGCTGGTGCTGGCCAGGCATGTCGGCGACGAAGCGGACCTCCAACGGCTGATCATCAAGCAACTGACGGTCAAGGAGCAGCCTTGCGTGTCCTTCGTCTACCGCTACAAAACCCGCGACATCACCAAGAATTTCCCCCTGGCCGAAGGCGTGGCGACCATCGCTGGGTTGTTGCCGGCATCGTTCAAGAACGCCCATTTGCTGGCGGTCACCGACGAGGCACAGCTGGAGTACAGCAAGAAGGGCAAGCCTTCACTGTTCAAAAGCAAGCCCCAACAGCTGCGCGAAGTACCCTCGGTGGAACACAACCGTGAGAAAAACCGCTTCCTCGACCTGAGTCGACCGTTCCTGGCCGATCTGGGCGTGACCAATCACAAGCACGAGCTGATCCCGGCCATGTCGCGTAAGTGGAAGCAGATCAACAAGTTCATCGAGGTCTTCAGCCATGCGTTGACCTCCTCGCCGCTGGCCCTGGACAAACCGGTGCGGGTGTCGGACTTCGGTTCGGGCAAGGGCTACCTGACCTTCGCCATTCACGACTACCTGCGCAACACCCTGCAGGCCGAAGGCGTGGTGACCGGCGTCGAGTTGCGCGAGGACATGGTCCGGCTGTGCAACGAGGCCGCCGCGCGCCTGGAACACCCGGGCCTGAGCTTCCAGCACGGTGACGTGCGCAGCGTGGCGCCGAGCGCGGTGGACGTGATGATCGCCTTGCATGCCTGCGACATCGCCACCGACTACGCGATCCACATGGGCATTCGCTCGGGTGCTTCGATCATCATGTGCTCGCCGTGCTGCCACAAGCAGATCCGCTTGCAGATCCAGAGCCCGGCGCTGCTCAAGCCGATGTTGCAATATGGCCTGCACCTGGGCCAACAGGCGGAAATGGTCACCGACAGCCTGCGGGCGCTGTTCCTGGAGGCTTGTGGCTACGAAACCAAGGTGTTCGAGTTCATATCCCTGGAACACACCAACAAGAACAAGATGATCCTGGCGGTCAAACGCGCCACGCCGATCGATCCGGCCGAGTTGCTGGCGAAGATCCAGGAACTGAAGGCGTTCTACCACATCACCGAACACTGTCTCGAAACGCTGCTGCGGGCGGACGGTTATCTCGCCTGAAGCGGGACAGATGCAACGCTGTGGGAGCATAGCTTGCTCGCGATGAACGATGACTCAATTGTGCTGCTGAACCTCGGCGCTGAATCGCGGGCAAGCTTTGCTCTCACAGAGCAACATTCGACCTAACTCGTCGTGCAGCCCGTCAGATGACGGGTGAAGACTTCCCCGCCGGACTACCTTTAATGCATTCACCCTTCACGCATTCTCAAAGGAGTCCAAGCCATGGCCGCAAAGAAAATCCTGATGCTGGTCGGCGATTACGTCGAAGACTATGAAGTGATGGTGCCGTTCCAGGCTTTGCAGATGGTCGGCCATACCGTGCATGCGGTGTGCCCCGACAAGACCGCCGGGCAGACCGTGCGCACGGCGATCCACGATTTCGAAGGCGACCAGACCTACAGCGAGAAACCGGGCCATCTGTTCACCCTGAACCATGATTTTTTCGGTGTCGGCGTGGCTGACTACGACGCGCTGCTGATTCCCGGCGGGCGGGCGCCGGAGTACCTGCGTCTGAATGAGAAAGTCCTGCAACTGGTGCGCGATTTCGATGTGGCGGGCAAGCCGATCGCCGCGGTGTGCCATGGCGCGCAATTGCTGGCGGCGGCGGGCATTCTGGAAGGGCGTGAATGCAGCGCTTATCCGGCCTGTGCCCCGGAAGTGCGCCTGGCGGGTGGGACGTTCATCGACATTCCGGTGACCGAAGGCCATGTCCAGGGCAACCTGGCGACCGCACCGGCCTGGCCCGCTCATCCGAACTGGCTGGCGGGGTTCCTGACGCTGTTGGGCACGGCCATCACGCTGTAGCGGAGTCGACTGGCAGAGCCGGCGGGGCAGGTCTTTACTCTTGAGGCTGTTGACCTCTCGAGGAAATGATCATGTCCGGATGGTACGAAATCAGCAAGAACAGCAGTGGCCAGTTTCGGTTCGTGCTCAAGGCCGCCAACGCCGAAACGATCCTGACCAGCGAGTTGTACACCACCCGCAGCGGTGCCGGCGGTGGCATCGCTGCGGTGCAGAAAAACAGCCCGTTGACCGAGCGCTATGAGCTCAAGAACACCAGGGACGGTCATCCCTACTTCAATCTCAAGGCTGCCAACCATGAAGTGATCGGCAGCAGCGAAGCCTTTTCATCGGACGCCGCCCGGGACAAGGGCATTGCCAGCGTCAAGGCGAACGGGCCGAGCATGGTGATCAAGGACAAGACCCTGTTGGCGCTTTAACCTACCAGTAATGAAGACGCTTCTCCTGTGGCGAGGGGATTTATCCCCGCTGGGGTGCGTAGCAGCCCTCATCCTGGCAACTCGGAGTGTCAGATGGATCTGAGACATCCACTATCGGGGGCGCTACGCACCCCAGCGGGGATAAATCCCCTCGCCACAGGTCTCTGCGCGGATTCCATTCCTACACCTCCACCGGTACCGACAGCTTCGGATCGCCCAACGGATGGCTCTTGGCATCGAAGAACCGCAGCTCGATGTCCAATCCTTGGAACAGCTTGGCGTAATGGCGCTTCTGGTGCTGGATGAACGCCTGGCTGCGAGGGTAGATCGAGATCGCCACGGTGCGGGGTTTCGCCTGGCGCAAGGCGCGGACGATGTGTTGGTCCTGCTCGCCCAGGGCATGGCCAAACAGGCACAGGTTGTCGCCGTGGTGCAGCAGTTGGTCGTAGCAGAATGACAGATAGTCGGAACTGCGGATGGTCTTGAGTTTGTCCTCGCTGGGGCCTTCATTGACGAACAACGGTACGTCGTCCAGGGTCTTGAGGGTGTTGTTGATGGCGAAGCTGCCCAGCAGCGTGCCTTCGGTGGACGTGAGCTTGCGCGCCGTGCCGTCCTGGTTGCGCACCAGGTGCAGGCCGCCGTGCAGGTACAGCAGGCGCGGTTTGTCCGTGGTCACTTGGCTCAGATCGAAACCGTGGTCGGTGTCGGTGAACAGATCGGTAATGGTCTGCGGCGCATGCTGGATCGCCCAGTAGTTGAGCAGGTCGTAGTTGGTGGTGAACACCGTGGCATAACGGCTCAGTTCCTGGTTGAGCGTCGCCAGGGTCGACGGTTGTACCAGCCGCCATGGGATATGCACCGCATGCACGGTGTTGATCAGCGCTTCTTTGATCGCGTAGTAGCGATTGCGCGGGGCGGCGGAGCTGACGGCGAGGGCCTTGTTGACCCGGCTGGTGGTTTTCAGCGCACCGAGCACCTGTTCGAAGCTGCGGGTCTGCAGCGCGTCGAACACGCTCAGTTCCGACGGGCTCAAGGGCTTTTCCTCGACGGTGCGGGCGTTTTCGAACAGCGAGTCGTAGCCGAAATCATCCCATACGGCGCGGCTGGCACCATTGCCCACCAGCAGCCCGCTGAAAGCGGTATGGGCGCGCAAGGTTTCCCAGTCTTCAAGCCGGGCGTCGTATTCCTGGAAGTCGGTCATTTGGAAAGTCATCTCAAAACGTGGCAAGGGCAGGGCGCGACTTTATCACGACCGACTCTTGAGCCAGATCAAGGTGCCGCGTGACTGACTGGTCAATGCTGTGGACCCGCCGATCCGGCCTCTTTCAGGAACGCGTCCCATGAGTAGCACTTTTTTCATTCCCGCCGTGAACGTCATGGGGCTGGGTTGCCTCGACGAAGCCATGATTGCCATTCGCAATTACGGTTTTCGCAAGGCCCTGATCGTAACCGATGCGGGACTGGCCAAGGCCGGCGTTGCGGGCAAGGTGGCCGATCTGCTGGCCCAGCAGGACATCGAATCGGTGATTTTCGACGGTGCCAAGCCCAATCCGAGCATCGCGAATGTCGAGCGTGGCCTGGGATTGCTGAAGGAGAGCCGATGCGATTTCGTGGTGTCGCTGGGGGGCGGTTCGCCCCATGACTGCGCCAAGGGCATTGCCCTGTGCGCTACCAATGGCGGGCAGATCCGCGACTATGAGGGCGTCGACCGGTCGGGCAAGCCGCAGTTGCCGCTGATCGCCATCAACACCACCGCCGGCACCGCCAGTGAGATGACTCGTTTCTGCATCATCACTGACGAATCGCGCCACGTGAAAATGGCCATTGTCGACCGCAACGTGACGCCGCTCATGTCGGTCAACGACCCGGCGCTGATGGTGGCAATGCCCAAGGGACTCACGGCTGCGACGGGCATGGATGCGCTGACCCATGCGATCGAAGCCTACGTGTCCACCGCCGCCAGCCCGATCACCGATGCTTGTGCCCTGAAAGCCATCACCCTGATCAGCAACAATCTTCGCCTGGCGGTGCGTGACGGCAACGATCTGGCGGCACGGGAAAACATGGCCTACGCGCAGTTTCTCGCCGGGATGGCATTCAACAATGCTTCGCTGGGCTTCGTGCATGCCATGGCTCACCAGTTAGGCGGGTTCTACGACTTGCCCCACGGCGTGTGCAATGCGGTGCTGTTGCCCCATGTGCAGAGTTTCAATGCTTCGGTGTGCGCCTCGCGCCTGACCGATGTGGGCCGTGCCATGGGGGTCGATACGCACCTGTCTGGCCCGGAAAAAGGCGCCCAGGCCGCCATCGCCGCGATCGTCAGTCTGGCCCGGGACGTGGAGATCCCGGCCGGCCTGCGTGAGTTGGGCGTGCGCCTCGGTGACGTGCCGGTGCTGGCCGCCAACGCCCTGAAAGATGCCTGCGGCCTGACCAACCCGCGGGCAGCGGATCAACGGCAGATAGAGGAGATTTTCCGCAGCGCGTTTTAAGGGCTCCGGGGCGGCATGACTCGCACGCAGACCATGGCCGCCACTGCCAGCAGCGCGCACAACGTCGCCAACGGCCAGGCCTGTTGACTCGATAACAGACTGGCCATGGCCCCGACCAGCGCGGCCATCAATTGGTGCAGGAAACCGCTCAATGCCATGGCGTAGGCGCCGGGCACGGGTGAGCCTTCGTTGGCCAGGGACAGGCTGATGGGGTAGTTCAACGACTGGCCGAACACGGCCAGGCAGTACGGTAACCAGAACAGCAACGCGATGCTGCCCAGGGTAAGGCTGCTCACCAGCATGGTCGCGCTTCCTCCCAGCACCAGCGCGATGCCCCAGTCCATCAGCTGTCGCTGGCCGGTGCGCAGCACAAAGGCATTCACCGCCAGTGCGCCGAGCAGGTACGCGGCACTGATCGGCCAGCCCAGCAGGCCGTACTCGATCGCCGACCAATGAAAGCCTTCTTGCAGAATGAGCGGAGCGGTTGTGTTGAAGGCGATGATTACGCCGTACCCCAGCCCTCCCGCAAGGGCCGGCAGCAGGAAACTGCGTTGCAGCAGTATCTGTCCGTATGCACTCGATGCCGACTGTCCACTGCTGCTCTCCGTCAGTATCGGGAACCTGGCCCGGGAAACCGCCGCAGCCATGATCAGGCAGGCGGTTCCCATTCCATAAAAGATCGCTTCCCAACCCAGAGCAGCCTGGATCAACGCGCCCAGGTATTGGCCGATGCCGAGGGCGATCACGAAGGCTATCGATATCCATGACAAGGCTTTTGCCAGCTGATCGCCGCTGAAGCTGTCACGGATCAGGACCCGTGCCATCACCGATATACCGCTGGCCCCGATGCCCTGGATCAATCTGAACGCCAGGAACCCCTCCACCGAGGTGCCAAGGGGCAGGGCCAGGTTGCCCAGCCCATACAGCCCCAATGCCGCCAGCAAAACCGCTTTACGCCCCAGGCGTTCGCTCAGGCTGCCCCACGCCAGCATGGGCAGTGCCATGCCGATCAGGTACACCGACAGGCCCCAGGACACCCGGGATGCATCGGCCCCAAGATCCCGGGCAATATCAGGTAGCGCGGGCAGGTAGATGCTCATGCCCAGTTGTGCCAGGAAAACGGTGGTGCAAGTGACGATCAGGGTTGTACGGTTTTTCATCGAGGACTCATGTCAGGTGCGGATATCACGTCCGTGGGCTTGCAGCAGGTTGATGATCTGTTCGCAGAAGGACCGGATCACGCTCGGCTCCATGTCGGCGCGTAGGGTAATGCGGATGGCCGCCTTGTCTTGTGGCACCACGGGGAAAAACACCGCCGAAGTGAAGTACCCCAACTCGGCCAGCTCACCCGCCACGCGGTTGGCCAGGGTTGCCTCACCGCAGGGCACCAGACGTATCGCCATCGGGTTGCCGTACTGCTCGGTACGGACAAGGTTATCGAAGACGCGGATATTAGTCTGCAAACGCTCCTGCAACGAGACCAGTTCCCGGCTGCGATGCAGCCGGATCGAAGCCATGCCGGCACCAATGGCCGCTGCATTCAGGCTCTGGGACCAGGTGCTCGGCCCACCGTAACGCTGCACCAGCGCTTTATGCCGTTCACTGCCGAACATGGCCAACCCGCCACTGGCGCCGAACGATTTGGCCAGCGAGGCGACGATCAGCGTGCGCTCGTCCACGGCGGGTAGACGCGAACGGACCAGCCCCGCACCGTATTTGCCGACGGTGGACAATGCGTGGGAGTCGTCCAGGTACAGGAACAGGCCATATCGCTGCTTGAGGAACAGCAGGCTGTCCAGGTCCGCCGTGCCGCCCATGCTGTAGGCGCCGTCAGTTACATAGGCGACGTTGCGCTCTCGTTTGCACAGGTCTTCGATGAAGTCCATGTCGTTGTGCGGGCAGGTGATGACCTGGGTTTCATCGGCGCAGGCGGTCTTGAAGTGGTTCATCGAATAATGGGCATGTTTGTCGAACACCATGACGGGTGGCCGATTGCCCGTAAGTGCACCGCTGGCCAGCAGCGGCAGGATCCCGGCGCTGGCCGCGCTGCAGGACAAGGCACTCAGGCAGCTGGCACCGAACAGTTCCGACAGTTGCGTTTCGTACTGCGCCAGGATCGCCAGCTTGCAGCGACTCTTCGAGTTGGCGACATGCAGGGTTCCGGTTTCCCATAGCGCGGTCATGGCGCCATCCAGCAAGGCAGGGTGATAATCCAGGCCCAGATAGGACGTCGTCCCGAAGTGGTGAAAGGTGCGGCCGTACTGGTCGACCAGGACGTTGGGCGTCTTGACCTCGACATTGAGCCCCGAGATTTTTCCGGCCTCGGCGCACTGCCAGTCCTGATCCGACAGGGAGATGACCTTGCGGTAGTTGGTGAAACGATGGGTGGGTTGCGCGATCTGGTTCATGGTGCGATTACATTCCTTGGTTGAGAAGTGCTGTCCGTGGGTGTTTCAATATCTGTGTGTTTCCGGACTTTACAGACCATCGCCCAGGGCTTTGAATCGGCTGTTTCCGGCGTGTTTGAGGGCTGCCGGAGTCTTCCGTGTAGGAGCTTGCCTATGAACGTGGACGGGGAATCCCTGCGGGGAGTCGGAGCTAGGTGGGTTTGTCCGGATGTCCCCGGATCCGCTGCGTTTTACCTGGCCTGAAGCGCTGTCAAGGCATCGGTAAACAGGCGTAACAGTCATTTTTTTTTGCGAAAGTCCCTTGAGGGGCCGCTCTGTCATACCGATTAGCCAATGGGTGGCATATTGCAATCAATTTCTCGGATGGTTTGATTGCCTGCGCTATCCTCTTTGTATCGTGGGTGTAGTCCGATCACCCAATTCGCCCACCGCTGCATTCTCCGGATGGCTTCCAGCCAATGGGTATTCGAGATTCCGCACCGCTGGCCAGTTACATCGACCTTCTGCTGGACGCCGTGTGTGCCGTCGACGGCCAGGGACGTTTCGTGTTTGTCAGTGCCGCCTGCGAACGCATTCTCGGTTACACCCCCCAGGAGCTGATCGGTCGGCCGATGATCGAACTGGTTCACCCCGGCGACCGCCAGCGTACCCTTGACGCTGCGCGGGAGATCATGGACGGCGAGCCCAAGCTCAACTTCGAGAACCGCTACCTGCGCAAGGACGGTCGGGTGGTGCATATCCTGTGGTCGGCGCGCTGGTCAGAAATGGATCAATTGCGCATCGCCGTGGCCCGCGACATTACCGAACGTAAACTGGCCGAGTCCCGACAGGCAGCGCTGTACGCCATTTCCGAAGCGGCCCATGCCGCGGCAGACCTGCTTGCGCTATTCAAGCGTATCCACCTGATCATCGGCGAGTGGCTGCCGGCCCTGAACTTCTCGGTGGCGCTGTACGATGAACAATGCGCCCAACTGAATTTTGCCTATCACGTCGACGACGAGGAACGGCAACCCGAACTGCCGGGGACGATCACCGGGCGTTTGTGCGCCGAGGTGATCCGAAGCGGTCAGCCGATCCTGTTGACACCTGATTGCAACCCATTGCCACCGGCTTTTTTCGACCTCGTGGAGCAGCCGGGCGCGCCATGCTGGCTGGGTGTGCCGCTGAACTCGCAAAACGGCACGATTGGCGCAATGATCCTCAAGAGTGCCCAGGACAAGGAGCGCTACACCGAGCAGGACATGGAATTGCTGCAGTATGTCTGTGCGCAGATCACCCTCGCCGTCGAACGCCAGCAATTGCATGCCCGGTTGCAGCGCATGGCGCAATACGACCAGTTGACCCAGGTGCCGAATCGCGAACTGCTGCGTGAACGGTTCAAGGCCGCGCTGGCGAGTGCCCGAGTAGCGTCAGGGCGCATGGCATTGCTGTACATCGACCTGGATCGCTTCAAGCAGGTCAACGACACCTATGGTCATGGCGTCGGTGACATGCTGTTGCAAGCGGTGGCCAGTCGGCTCCAGGGCTGCGTACGTGATTCCGACACGGTTGCGCGTATTGGTGGCGATGAGTTCGTGGTGTTGCTCCATAGCATCCAGGCGCTGGAAGATGCCCACGTTGTGCAAGAAAAGATCCGTCACGCGCTGACCCAGCCGCTGCGACTAGATGGGCACTGCCTGAGCATCGAGCCGAGTATCGGCGTGGCCTGTTTCCCGGACCATGGCATCGAAGACGTCGCACTGTTCCGCCATGCTGACCAAGCGATGTACGCCGCCAAGCGCCAGAATCACAGAGCCTTCGACATCTGAAAGCACGTCACCGTTCGTCGTGGCGCCGCGTATTTATTCAAACCTTTGCGCCCCTGGTCCTTTCGAATATCAGGCAGGCCCGGCTCGCCAACATTCAAGCATCTTGAGGGCCAGACCATGCCGGGCTCACGAAGCATTCATCCCGGAAATATCGCCCATGATCGAACCAAGGTGCTTGGAGCGGGTCGCAAAAGTGGGAGGACCACCCTCATGACCGCCGACAAGCCCCTGCGGAAAAGCGGATCGGACACGTCGCTGAACGGTCATCGGTGGTTCTGATACAGAGGCAGGGAGACCTGCCCGAACTTTTAACTACGAGGAGGGCGCGACCATGAGCCGGATGGCTACCTTTTTTCGCACCACCAGTCTCGTCGTGCTGATGGGCCTGGGTGCCAACAGTGCCTGGGCCCAATCGCCAGCTGAATTCATCAACGATGCCTCTGCCAAAGGCATGGCCGACATCGAGGCCAGTCGCATGGCCCACGGCAAAGCCGAGTCCAGGGAGGTAAAGGATTACACCATCATGGTGATCAACGACCGCACCACCGCCAATCAGCATCTGGCCAAGATTGCGAAAAAACTCGACCTGCCTGTCGCACCGCGGGAGGAAGTCGCTGACAAGGCCAAGACCATGATCCCGCAGATGCAGGAAGGCGAGTCGTTCGAAGCCGCTTATGCCGCCAGCCAGGTCAAGGCCACCGAGGACGCCATCGCACAGATCGAGCAGGAGGCCAAAACCACCGAAGTGCCGGAAATCAAAGCGTTTGCCGATGAAACCCTGCCTAAATTGCAGACCCACCTGGAGATGGCAAGGGCGCTGCAGGCCAGCCGCTGATCGCGGCACGTCTTACATTCAGGGCCGGGGCGTCAGCTCCCGGCTTGTCTTGCCCGCCGAAAAGGAGAGCCTCGATGTCCACACGCCGAGAACCCAACCAATACGCGATGCAGAACCCGCTGACCCAATATCCCCGTCCACCGTTTCCCGACCAGCCGCAATCGCCGCCCGGTATCGACCAGGACATGGTGCCCAAGCCCGATCATGGTGAAAAAAGCTACCAAGGCTTCGGCCGTCTGGAAGGTCGCAAGGCGCTGGTGACCGGTGCTGACTCGGGGATCGGCCGCGCGGCAGCCATTGCCTACGCCCGGGAGGGGGCTGACGTCGCGATCAATTACCTGCCCAGCGAAGAGCGCGACGCTCGGCAAGTCATCGAACTGATCGAAGCCGAAGGCCGCAAGGCCATTGCGATTCCCGGTGATCTCAAGGACGAATCCTTCTGCGTCCAACTGGTGAGGAGCGCCCACGAGCAATTGGGGGGCTTGGATATCCTGGTAAACGTTGCCGGTAAACAGGAGGCGCAAAAGGACATCGCCGACATCACCACCGCACAATTCGATGACACCATGAAAACCAACATCTACGCGATGTTCTGGATCTGCAAGGCCGCGGTGCCGCTGATGCCGGCAGGGGCAACGGTCATCAACACCGCCTCGATCCAGTCTTACGATCCGTCCGCGACGCTGCTGGACTACGCCACCACCAAGGCGGCCATCGTGGCGTTCACCAAGGCATTGGCGGGGCAAGTGATCGGCAAGGGCATCCGCGTCAACGCCGTGGCACCCGGGCCGATCTGGACGGTGCTGCAACCCAGCGGCGGACAACCCCAGGAGAAAATTCCTACCTTCGGCTCCCAGGTGCCGATGAAGCGTCCCGGACAGCCGGCCGAATGTGCGCCGTTATATGTACTGTTGGCGTCTCAGGAATCGAGCTACATCACCGGCGAAGTTTTCGGCGTGACCGGTGGTAATCCGCTGCCTTGAGGCGTGCTAAGGATGCGCGAGTGGCGCCGTACCACTCGCGCATCGCGATCAACATTGATTCAGATCGATCTTGTTCTTCTGCTCCAACCCTTCAAGACTTTTGGCTTCGCCTTGTCCCATGGCTTGGTAATGCTTCCTCAGCGCCTCCAATTGCTTGAGGTCCAGCGACTCGAGTCCGAGCATTGCGTTTTGCGCTTCATTGGTTGCGCGCAACAATTCGTCGATCTTCAGGTGCAGGATATCGGTGTCGCGGTTTTGTGTGTTCTGGATCAGGAATACCATCAGGAAGGTAATGATCGTCGTGGAGGTGTTGATGATCAGCTGCCACGTATCGTTGAACTTGAACAGTGGCCCGCTCAAGGCCCACAGCACGAGGAGCACGATAGCCCCCAGAAATGTCTTGGGGCTCCCCGCCCACAGGGCCAGTTTTTGCGCGATTTTAGCGAAGGTCATTGCTGTGTTCCTTATGGGATTGCACCTGTCTGGTTTGACAGCAACGCCTCGGTGAAAATTCTACTTACATTTAGGTGCAGCGCCTGGGCGAACGTCTGTCGTCCTGGCGGAAGACTGTCGCAACCATTGCTGCCTTCATCGGTCACTCCTTAAAGCCCTCAGCCGGAGTACACCATGAACCTCACGCGCACGTTCTGCCTCGCCTGTAGCCTGTTCCTCCTGCAAGGCTGCTTCGACAATTCGGACAATGAAACCAAGGACAACACCGACGGCACCAAGTCTTCGGTGCAGATGAAAGAGTCCGACGCCCAGAAAAAATAGACATGGACCCGCCATCCCTGTGGGAGCGAGCCTGCTCGCGATGGCGATGGTTCAGCAACATTGGCGTTGCCTGGCACTCCGCCGTCGAGAGCAAGCTCTGCCAGGTTTCGTATCCTGGCGCTAGCTGTTTACCACCCTGTGCATCAACGCATGACAAAACTAACACCCGCTTATTTTTCCTATTCTGGACGAAACTTCCGTTCAAGTTTCACTGGGAATAGCCGAAGTGTTGCAGAGCTCTTGTTCAATTTTGTAAGAAAACAGTGATTGTATAAGACCCTCTCCACCCTCCTTAAAATCAAGGAAGAAGAAAAATGGCAGTTATTAATGGAACAGCCGGCGCAGATGCACTAATTGGCACCGCAGGGGATGATGAGATCAACGCTCTGGGTGGCAATGACGTCATCAAGAGTACTGCCGGCGCAGACAAAATTGATGGCGGTGCTGGTTCAGATACTGTTGACTATTCGGCATCTACTGAAGGTATCAGTATAGATTTGCGCCAGGGAACTGGACTTGTTGGACGGGGTGGCGACGCAGAGGGGGATATTCTCACTGGTATCGAAACGGTCATAGGCTCCGCCTTCAACGACGTTCTCTCCGCCGGCCCGTACACCACAGCCACAGGGGTACGGCTGGAAGGGGGGGGCGGCGATGACATCTACAACATCGGCATGGGGTTCACACCCACCATCATCGAGCAGGCCGGTGGTGGCAACGATGAAGTCCGTGTGTCGGTGATCAATCCGAGCGGCACCATCCTGGCTG